>JBDLRH010000047.1:0-22214 GCA_039800165.1 Pseudomonadota bacterium | reverse complement strand
CCGGTGCCAATGCAGCCGACCTGGACTTCGATTCGGTGCAGCGCGGCAACCCCGAAATCGAGCGCCGCGCGCAGGAGGTCATCAACCACTGCTGGGCGCAGGGCGAGGCCAACCCCATCCTAGCCATCCACGACGTGGGCGCGGGCGGCCTGTCCAACGCGTTCCCCGAGCTCACCAATGACGCCGGTCGCGGTGCGCGCTTTGACCTGCGATCCGTTCCGTTGGAAGAGTCGGGCCTGGCGCCCAAGGAAATCTGGTGCAACGAGAGCCAGGAGCGTTATGTGCTGGCGATCGCGCCCGAGTCGCTGGACACCTTCCGCACCTTCTGCGAACGCGAGCGCTGCCCGTTTGCCGTGGTGGGCGTGGCCACCGAAGCACGTGATCTGGTCGTGGCCGACGACGGCGCCGACACCCCGGTCCAGATGCCGATGGACGTGCTGCTGGGCAAGCCGCCGCGCATGCACCGCGACGTGCAGACCGTTCAGCGCCGCTTCGTACCGCTGGACCTCAGCGGCGTGGAGTTGCAGGATGCGGTGATCCAGGTGCTGAGCAGCCCGACGGTGGCGTCCAAGCGCTTTCTCGTCACGATCGGCGACCGCACGGTGGGTGGCCTCACGCACCGCGACCCCATGGTCGGGCCATGGCAAGTGCCTGTGGCCGACTGCGCCGTCACGCTGGCTGACTACGCGGGCTTTGCCGGCGAGGCGATGAGCATGGGCGAGCGCACGCCGCTGGCCGCGCTGGATGCCCCCGCGTCCGGCCGCATGGCGGTGGCCGAAGCCATCACCAACCTGCTGGCTGCGCCGATCGAGCTGCCGCGGGTCAAGCTCAGCGCCAACTGGATGGCCGCCTGCGGCGAGCCGGGAGAAGACGCCGCGCTGTACGCCACCGTCAAGGCGGTGGGTATGGAGCTGTGCCCGGCGCTGGGCATCAGCATCCCGGTGGGCAAGGACAGCCTGTCGATGCGCACGCAGTGGAACGACGGCGACGCAGCGAAGAACGTGGTGTCGCCGGTCAGCCTGATCGTCAGCGCCTTCGTGAGCCTTGGCGATGTGCGCGGCACGCTGACACCGCAGCTCGATGCCACCGAGCCCGACACCACCCTGATCCTGATCGACCTGGGGCGCGGTCGCAACCGGCTGGCAGGCAGCATCCTCGCGCAGGCGCTCGACCAGACCGGCTGCCCCGAGCGCGACGGCGTGCCCGACCTCCACGAACCGCAAGACCTGATCCGGCTGGTCGATGCGGTCAATGCCTTGCGTGCGCAAGGCCGCATCCTGGCCTACCACGACCGCAGCGACGGCGGGCTGCTGGCCACGGTCGCCGAGATGGCCTTCGCTGGCCATGTGGGCGTGTCGCTCAATGTGGACCTGCTGGTGACCGAGGGCGACGGCATCAGCGACAGCCGCATGGACTGGGGCGACGCCAAGAACTGGGCCACGCAGGTGAGTGCACGGCGTGAGGAGCTCACCCTCAAGGCGCTGTTCAGCGAAGAGCTGGGCGCCGTGATCCAGGTGCGCACCGCAGAGCGCAACGAGGTGATGCAGGTGCTGCGCGAGCATGGCCTGAGCCGCCACAGCCACTTCATCGGCAAGACCCGGCCCGCCTCGTCATCGATGGACATCGGCAAGGGCGAGCTGCAGGTCTGGCGCGACACCCGGCAGATCTTTGGCGCCAAGCTGGCCGATCTGCACCAGGTGTGGGACAGCGTGAGCTGGAAGATCTGCCAGCAGCGCGACAACCCTGAGTGCGCCGATGCCGAGCATGCCGCTGCCGGCGATCCGGCCGATCCGGGGCTGCATGTGGTGCTGAGCTTCGACCCGGCCGACAACCCGGCCGCAAAGTTCCTGAATGCGCCTGCCCTGAACCTCGCCCGCCCGAAGGTGGCCATCCTGCGCGAGCAGGGCGTGAACTCGCATGTGGAGATGGCCTACGCCTTCACCCGGGCGGGCTTTGATGCCTTCGATGTGCACATGAGCGACCTGCAAAGCGGCCGTGCGCGCCTGGCCGACTTCAAGGGCCTGGTGGCCTGCGGCGGCTTCAGTTACGGCGACACCCTGGGCGCGGGCATCGGCTGGGCGCGCAGCATCACCTTCAATGCCGCGCTGTCCGAGCAGTTCCACAGCTTCTTCGCACGCACCGACACCTTCGGCCTGGGCGTGTGCAATGGCTGCCAGATGTTTGCCGAGCTCGCCGAGATCATTCCCGGTGCCGAGGCCTGGCCACGCTTCACCACCAACCGCAGCGAGCGCTTCGAGGCGCGGCTGTCGCAGGTGGAGGTGCTGGAGTCGCCCAGCCTGTTCTTCGCCGGCATGGCGGGCAGCCGCTTGCCGATCGCGGTGGCGCATGGCGAAGGGTTTGCCAACTTCGCGCAGCGCGGTGACGCGGCCCGCGCGATCGGTTCCATGCGCTTTGTCGACCACCACGGCCAGCCGACCGAACGCTACCCGTTCAATCCGAACGGCAGCCCGGGCGGGCTGACGGCGGTCACCACCGCAGACGGCCGATTCACGGCCATGATGCCGCACCCCGAGCGGGTGTTCCGCAACATCCAGATGAGCTGGACCGACCTGGGCGCCAGCGGTGGCACCCATGCGTCAAGCCCCTGGATGCGCCTCTGGTACAACGCGCGCCAGTGGGTCGGCTGAAGCGGGACGGAGCATCGTCCCCGTCGTTCCCGCGCATCAGGGAACGAACATGGATTTTTCGCTGTCACCGGAACTGATCGAGCTGCGCGACCGCACGCGCCGCTTCGTCGCCGAGGCAATCATTCCGCTGGAAGGCGACCCGCGCCAGGACTCGCATGGCCCGCACCGGGCCTTGCGCGAGCAGGTGGTGGGCCTTGCGCGGAAGGCAGGGCTGCTGACGCCCCACGCCTCGCGCGAGATGGGCGGGCTGGGCCTGAGCCACATCGCCAAGGCGGTGGTGTTCGAGGAGGCCGGCTATTCGTGGCTGGGGCCGACCGCGCTCAACATCCACGCCCCTGATGAAGGCAACATCCACCTGATGGAAGAGGTGGCCACGCCGGCGCAAAAGGAGCGCTGGCTGCGCCCGCAGGTGCAGGGCGCAACGCGCAGCTGCTTTGCGATGACCGAGCCCGCGCCCGGCGCCGGCGCCGACCCGTCGATGCTCCAAACCACGGCCACGCGCGACGGAGACGGCTACCGCATCAACGGCCGCAAGTGGTTCATCACCGGGGCCGACGGCGCCGATTACTGCATCGTGATGGCGCGCATGGAGGACGGCTCGGCCACCATGTTCCTGACCGACATGAACCGGGACGGCATCGTGCTGGAGCGCAACATGGACGCGATGGACCGCTGCTTCTCCGGCGGCCACGGCGTGCTGCGCTTTGACCATGTGTACGTGCCTGCGGCCGATGTGCTGGGCGAGATCGGCAAGGGCTTTCGCTATGCGCAGGTGCGTCTGGCGCCGGCACGCCTGACACACTGCATGCGCTGGCTCGGGCAGGCGCGCCGCGCCCACGATGTGGCGCTGGACTACGCGCGCCGCCGCCAGGCCTTTGGCAAGCCGCTGGCCGAGCACGAGGGCATTGGGTTCATGCTGGCCGACAACGACATGGACATCACCACCACACGCCTGCACATCTGGCACACCGCATGGATGCTCGACCGCGGCGAGAAGTGCAACTTCGAATCGAGCCGCGCCAAGGTGGTGTGCTCCGAAGCCGAATGGCGCGTGGTCGACCGCTGCGTGCAGATCCTCGGCGGCATGGGCGTGACCGGCGAGACGCCCGTCAGCCGCATCTTCACCGACCTGCGCGCCTTTCGCATCTACGACGGCCCGAGCGAAGTGCACCGCTGGAGCATGGCCAAGAAACTGGTCGCCGCCGCGCCAGCGCATTGACGTGGCGCAAGCGGGGCAAGCGGGGCAAATGCCCCGCGCCCTGCCTGCCGACCGGCGAAGGCCTCAGTCGCCCGCCATCTGCGGGCGGCGACGATAGAAGCGCAAGGGCTGGCCTTCGGTGGCGGCGCGCGCGGCCTCGCGGTCGTGCTCGCGCAGCACCGACTTCTTCATGCGGCCCACCACATGCATCTCGCAGGGCTTGCAGTCAAAGCGCAGGGTCAGCTTTTCCTTGCCGTTGATCAGCTGCATCGGCTCGGCGCGGATGGTGCCCTGCACCCCGGTCACGCCCTTGGCCTGCTTCGGGCAGAGGCTCAGCGAGAAACGCACGCAGTGCTTGGTGATCATCAGGCTGACTTCACCTTCCTCCTCGTGCGACTCGTAGGCCGCATCGATCACCTTCACCCCGTGGCGGCGGTAGAACTCGTGCGCCTTGTGGTTGAACACATTGGCCAGATAGGTCAGCGTGTCCTCGGGGTAGGGCGCCGGCGGCTCTACCGGCCGTGCGCGGGCCGGGCGCTGGTATCCGGCCAGGCGCGCCGCTTGCAGCGCAGCCACTGCATCGCGCCGCAGCGCATTGACTGCAGACGCGGGCAAGAACCACGGCCCCGAGAGCTGCAGCGACACCTCGATGGCTTCGAAGTCGGTGCCACCAAGCCGCGTCAGCAAATCGCGCAGGCCCGACTCGTTGCGCTCGGCGTCGCGGGCCGCTTCGCGCGGCAGCACGCAGGTGGCGTGGCCGGCAAAGCCGTCTTCGTCAGTGAGCTCCAGCGCAAAACCGTCGGCTGCTTCGGACAGTCGCACCCACACGCCGATGCGACGCTCGCTCGACTTCTTCTCGAGCTGACGCACCCACGCCATGTCGCGGTTGCGGTTGACCGGCGTGCCGCGCCGCAGGTCCTTCAGGCCGGCCACCGCGTCTTTGGGATGCACCCGCCACTGCCGATCGCCCAGGCGCTCGGTGCGGTTGACCGCCAGGCCGACCAGTTCCTTTTGCAGGTCGAAGTAGCACAGGCCGTCGCCGTTGTGCAGAACGGTGCCGGCGTCTTCCACCTCGATGTCCACATGCGCCGCGCCGACCCGGGCCACCCAGCCGATCGGGCGGCCCGGATTCTTCGGGCTGTCGAAGGCGCCGATGTCCTCCTTGCGGCCGTTCACGAAATAGTCGGTGAACTCTCGGTTGAAGTTCTGGTCCGGGTCAGGCGTGAAGAACAGCCGGGTGTGGCCGCTCGAGGCACGCGACAGCGGCGGGCGCTGCGGGTCTGCCGAGCCTTCGCGCGATTGGATCAGCTGGTCGAACAGACGGCGGTAGTGGCCGGTGATGTTCTTCACGTAGCCCATGTCCTTGTAGCGGCCCTCGATCTTGAAGCTGCGCACGCCTGCATCCACCAGCGCAGCAAGGTTGTCGCTCTGGTTGTTGTCCTTCATCGACAGCACATGCTTTTCGTGCGCGACGATGCGGCCCTGGGTGTCGACAACCTCGTAGGGCAGCCGGCAGGCCTGGGAGCAGTCGCCGCGGTTGGCGCTGCGCCCGGTGTGCGCGTGGCTGATGAAGCACTGGCCGCTGTAGGCCACACACAGCGCCCCGTGTACAAAGAATTCCAGCTTGCAACGGTCGGTGTCCAGCGCGTCGTGGATCTCGCGGATCTGCGGCAGGGTCAGCTCCCGCGCCAGCACGATTTGCGAAAAGCCTGCATCCTGCAAAAAGCGCGCCTTGTCCACCGTGCGGATGTCGGTCTGGGTGCTGGCGTGCAGCTGGATCGGCGGCAGGTCGATCTCCAGCAGGCCCATGTCCTGCACGATCAGCACATCGGCGCCGGCGTTGTAGACGTCCCAGGCCATGCGCCGCGCCGGCTCGAGCTCGTCGTCGCGCAGGATGGTGTTCAGGGTGATGAAGATGCGGCTGCCGAAGCGGTGCGCGTGGCGGCACAGGCGTTCGATGTCGCGGATGCTGTTTCCTGCCGAGGCGCGCGCGCCGAAGCCCGGCCCGCCGATGTACACCGCATCGGCGCCGTGGTTGATGGCCTCGATGCCGATGTCGGCATCGCGCGCAGGGGCAAGCAGTTCGATCTGATGGGCCAGCAGCGACATGCCTCAATTATCCCGCGGCCCGGCACTGCGGCATGCCGTCGCGCGGGGCCCGGGCACTCGGGTATCGTCGCCGCATGAGCGGCTGGAACCCCTTGCGCAGGCAGGCCGCACCGTCGACGCGCTGGAGCAAGCTCGACCAGGTGCGCGGCTTGGCCGTGTTGTGGATGACGGCGTACCACTTCGCTTTCGACCTGAACCACTTTGGCTGGATCCGCCAGAACTTTCTGGGCGACCCGGTGTGGACGGTGCAGCGCACCCTGATCGTGAGCCTGTTTCTGGGCTGTGCCGGGTTCGGCCAGGCCATCGCGCTGTCGCAAGGCCTGGGCTGGTCGCGCTTCTGGCGCCGTTGGGCGCAGGTGGCGGGCTGCGCGCTGCTGGTGACGGCCGGGTCGTGGTGGATGTTCCCGCGCAGCTTCATCTACTTTGGCGTGCTGCATGCGGTGGCGGTGATGCTGCCGCTGCTGCGGCTGCTGGCGCTGCGTCAGCCCCGCGCGGCAGTTATGGCGGGGCTTGGGGCGCTGGCCGTCGCCGCGCCTTGGGCTGCTGCGTGGACCCACGCCCAATGGCCCGCCCTCGCGGTGCTCGACGAGCGTGCCTGGAACTGGATCGGCTGGATCGGCCGCAAGCCGGTCACCGAAGACTACGTGCCGCTGCTGCCGTGGATCGGCGTGATGCTGTGGGGGTGGGCGCTGGGGCGCTGGTGGTACGCCCGGGGTGCGTCAGGCACGCGGCCTGCGAATGCGGTACCCGTAGTGGTGGGTGGCGCAGCGTCCCGGGCACTGGCCTGGATCGGCCGGCACAGCCTGTCGTGGTACATGCTGCACCAGCCGGTACTGATCGGGCTGCTGATGCTGGCCGGGCGCCCGTCGCCCTGACTTATTCGATCTTGGCCTTGCCGCGCAGGTCGTCCTGGAAGCGGCCGAGCTTTTGCTGCTGCAGCTGCTGTGCGATCTGCGGCTTGACCTGATCGAGCGGCGGAAGCTGGGCCTCGCGCACGTCGTCCAGGCGGATCACGTGAAAGCCGAACTGGCTCTTCACCGGTGCGGCGGTCACTTCGCCCTTCTTGAGCGAGACCATCGCCTTGGAGAACTCGGGCACGAAGCCCTGCGGGTTGGCCCAGTCCAGGTCGCCACCGTTGGCTGCCGAGCCCGGGTCCTTGGACTGCTTCTTGGCCAGGTCCTCGAACTTCGAGCCCTTCTTGAGGTTGGCGATGATCGCCTTGGCCTCGTCTTCCTTTTCCACCAGGATGTGGCGGGCGCGGTATTCCTTGCCGGCGTTGGCGGCAACGAACTTGTCGTACTCGCCCTTGATCTCGGCGTCGGTCACCGGGTTCTTCTTCTGGAAGTCGGCGAACAGCTCGCGGATCAGGATGGTCTGGCGCGCCAGCTCGAGCTGGTCCTTGTAGTCATCCGATGCGTCCAGGCCGCGCTTGCTGGCCTCTTGCATGAACACCTCGCGGGCAATCACTTCCTCGCGCAGCTGGTTTTGCATGTCCGGCGTGACCGGGCGGCCCGACTTGGCCAGCTGGCTGGCCAGCGCGTCCAGACGCGTCTTGGGCACCGGCTTGCCGTTGACGATGGCCAGGTTTTGCGCGGCCACCGGCAGGGCCAGCAGGCAGGTCAGGGCGGCGGCAGAGGCGATGGCGGCCGGGCGCAGGGCCAGCCCGAAAGTGCGAATCATGGGGAACCTTCCTGGAAAAGAATCAGACGATTTCGATGGCCAGAGCATGCAGCCCGCGGTCCACAAAACCTTGTAACGAATCATACACAAGGCGATGCCGCGCGACGCGGCTCAGGCCCTCGAAGCGAGGCGACGCAATGCGCACCCGGAAGTGGGTGCCGCGCCCCGAGCCGTCGGCCCCGGCGTGCCCGGCGTGGGACGCGCTTTCGTCGATCACCTGCAGCACGGTGGGCGCCAGCGCCTGCAGGGCCTGCTCGAGTTCTTCGGTGCGGATGTCCATGCGGCTTACCCCGACGCACCGGGGGTGGATGCGTCGTCCTTCAGGTGGCGTGCGATGTACAGGCCCTGGCCAATGATGAAGGCCAGCGGGAACACATAGCCCCACAGCTTGAAGTCCACCCACGCCTCGGTGCTGTAGTACATCACCACATAGGCGTTGAGCGCCGACATGAAGGCGCAGTACAGCACCCAGGCCACGTTCAGCCGCGCCCAGACGGGTGCCGGCAGGGCCAGCTGGCTGCCCAGCAACAGCTGCAGCACGTTGCGGCGCATCACCCACTGCGAGAACGCCAGCGCGAGCGCCAGGCCGGCGTACAGCACCGTCGGCTTCCACTTGATGAAGCGCTCGTCCTGCAGCGCCAGCGTCAGGGCGCCAAAGCCCAACACCAGCGCCAGCGTGACCTTGTGGATGGCCTGCAGCCGGCGTTCGGTGAGGTAGATGTAGGCCATCTGCGCCAGCGTGGCGGCCATCAGCGCGGCCGTGGCGGCGTAGATGCCGTACAGCTTGTAGACACCGAAGAACAGCAAGATGGGGAAGAAGTCGACCAGCAGCTTCATCGTGCGTCGCTTGCTCGCTTGAGTTGCGTCAATTGCGTCAGTGGCGTTGCTTACTCGCCGTCCGCACGGAATTCAAGCGAGGCCGAGTTCATGCAGTAGCGCAGGCCGGTCGGGCGCGGGCCGTCTTCGAACACATGGCCCAGGTGCGCGCCGCAGTCGGCGCAGTGCACCTCGGTGCGGGTCATCCACAGCCGGCGGTCGGTCTTGATGCCCACCGCATCGGGTGCGATCGGGTCCCAGAAGCTGGGCCAGCCGGTGCCGGATTCGTACTTGGTGGCCGAGCTGAACAACGGCTTGCCGCAGCAGATGCAGGCATAGGTGCCATCGGCCTTGTGGTCGGCGTAGCGCCCGGTGAAGGCGCGTTCGGTGGCCTCATGGCGCGTTACCTCGTAGGCCAGCGGCTCGGCCGCCTTGTCGGTCAGCAGCGCCTTCCATTCGGCGTCGGTGCGGTGGATCTTGAAGCTCATGTTCGTGCGGTGGAAAAGTGGGTCACGATGAGCAGCTCACTTCGAGCTGCGAGGCCCAGTCGGGCGGGAAGCCGGCCAGATCGTCATGGTCCGGATGCTCGTCGTGCGGCGAGTGCAGCACATCCAGCAGCCGCTGGACCTCCGTGAAGTCGCCCAGTCTGGCACGGCGGATCGCGGTTTCGGCCATGTGGTTGCGCAGCACAAAGCGCGGGTTGACCTGGCGCATCGCGCGGGCCAGGTCTGCCGGCGCCAGGCCGCGGGCTTGTGCCTCTTGCGCCAGACGCTGCGCATAGCCAGCCCACCAGGCATCGAACGAGGCGCGGTCCAGGAACAGGTCGCGTGCGGTACCCGGCTCGCCGGCCTCGACCGCGTCGCACAGGCGGCGCCAGAAGATGGTGTAGTCCACCCGACCGCGCGCCAGCAGTTGCAGCAGGGCCTCCAGGCGACCCTGGTCTGCGCTGCGAAGCTCCGCGCTGGTCACGGCGGCCGTGTCGATGCCAAGCTTGGCCTGCATGCACGCATCCAGCGCGGCAGGGAACTGCCGGCGGTAGGGCTCCAGCGCGGCCACCGCGTGCTCTTCGCTTTCGATCAGCGGCATCAGCGCCTGCGCCAGGCAAGCGAGGTTCCAGTAGGCGACCTGCGGCTGGCGGTTGTAGGCGTAGCGGCCCTGGCCATCGCTGTGGTTGCAGATGTGACCCGGGTCGAATGCGTCGAGGAACTGGAACGGACCGTAGTCGATGGTCAGGCCCAGGATGCTCATGTTGTCGGTGTTCATCACGCCGTGGCAAAAGCCCACCGCTTGCCACTGTGCGATGAGGCGCGCGGTGCGCTCGACCACCGCGCCCAGGAAGCGGGCGTAGCGGTTGGGGCCGGACGCACCTGAAGCCGGTACCAGGCACTCCGGGTAGAAGCGCTCGATCACATGGTCGGCCAGCTGGCGCAGTGCCTCGGGCTGGCCGTGATGGCAGAAATGCTCGAAATGCCCGAAGCGGATGAAGCTGGGGGCCACCCGGGTGACCACCGCCGCGGTTTCGACCTCTTCCCGAATCACCGGCGCCGGCGATCCGGTGACGCACAGCGCGCGGGTGGTGGGAATGCCCAGGCCGTGCATTGCCTCGCTGCACAGGAATTCGCGGATGCTCGAGCGCAGCACCGCGCGGCCGTCGCCCATGCGCGAAAACGGGGTGAGCCCCGCGCCCTTGAGCTGGAATTCGCGCGGGCCCTGCAGCGTGTCCACTTCGCCAAGCAGCAGTGCCCGGCCGTCGCCCAGCTGCCCCGCCCACACACCGAACTGGTGCCCGCTATAGACGGTGGCCAGCGTCGGCACGCCCTCGGGCTGCGCGCCACCGCTCAGCAGCGAAAGCGCCGCGTCGGACTCGAACCACGCCCGCGCATCCAGCCCCAGCTCTGCGGCCAGGCGTCGGCTGCGGCCCACCCAGTACGGGTCGCGCAGCGGCGAGGGCGGCACCTCGGTGCAAAAGGCGCGGCCCAGCGCCGCCAGGCGGGCGGGCGACAGCCGCGGCTGCAGGCCGGTTTGCGGGACCGATGCGGTGGCAAGCGTCATGGGCCGTATTGTCTGTTCGTTCGGCCGGACATGCCGGCGCACGGCCGCAGGCACGCGCTAGCATCACGGGCTTTGCGGGGCCGCCGCCGGGGTGCGGCCTCACCCGTTGTGTTTGAAGGAGTTTCCATGCTCGGCCTGATGCAATCGCAGCCGCTTCTGATTTCGTCCCTGATCGAATTCGCCGAACGCCACCATGGCGATGGCGAGATCGTGTCGCGGCGCGTCGAAGGCGACATTCACCGCTACCACTGGCGCGACGTGGCACAGCGTGCCCGCAAGGTGGCCAATGCGCTGGATGCGATGAAGCTTGGCTTCAGCGACCGGGTGGCGACGCTGGCCTGGAACGGCTACCGGCATCTGGAGCTGTACTTTGGCGTGAGCGGCACCGGCCGCGTGCTGCACACCATCAACCCGCGCCTGCACCCCGACCAGGTTGCCTGGATCGCCAACCATGCCGAAGACCAGGTGCTGTGCTTTGACATGACCTTCCTGCCGATCGTGCAGGCGGTGCATGCCAAGTGCACCACCATCAAGCACTGGGTGGCGCTGTGCGATGCCGACAAGCTGCCGGCCGACAGCGGCATTCCGAACCTGAAGAGCTACGAGGCGTGGATTGCCGGCCAGAGTGACACCTACGCCTGGCCGCAGTTCGACGAAAACTCGGCCTCAAGCATGTGCTACACGAGCGGCACCACCGGCAACCCGAAAGCCGCGCTGTACAGCCACCGCTCAACCCTGCTGCATGCCTACGCCGCGGCGCTGCCCGATGTGATGGCGCTGTCGGCCCGCGACTCGGTGTTGCCCGTGGTGCCGATGTTCCACGTCAACGCCTGGGGCATTCCGTACTCGGCGGCGCTGACGGGGGCCAAGCTGGTGTTTCCCGGCGCGGCGCTGGACGGCAAGTCGGTCTACGAACTGATCGAAGGCGAGAAGGTCACCTACGCGGCGGGCGTGCCCACGGTGTGGCAGATGCTGCTGGGCCACATGAAGCCGGGTGGCCTGCGCTTCTCGACCCTCAAGCGCACGGTGATCGGCGGCTCGGCCTGCCCGCCGGCGATGATCACCGCCTTCAACGACGACTACGGCGTGGAGGTGCTGCACGCCTGGGGCATGACCGAGATGTCGCCGCTGGGCACTGTGTGTACCCTGAAGAACAAGCACCTGGACCTGCCGGCCGGCGACCGCATGAAGATCCGCCTGAAGCAGGGCCGCGCCATCTTTGGCGTGGACATGCGCATCGTCGACGACGAGGGCAAGGAGCTGCCCTGGGACGGCACCACCTACGGCGACCTGCAGGTGCGCGGCCCCTGGATCCTGCGCGAGTACTTCAAGGGGGAGGGCGGCGATCCGCTGCAGGGCGGCTGGTTCCCCACCGGCGACGTGGCCACCATCGACGCCGACGGCTACATGCAGATCACCGACCGCAGCAAGGACGTGATCAAGTCGGGCGGTGAGTGGATAAGCTCGATCGACATCGAGAACATCGCGATGGCGCACCCGGCGGTGGCCATGGCCGCCTGCATCGGCGTGAAGCACCCCAAGTGGGACGAGCGGCCGATCGTCGTGGTGGTGAAGAAGCCGGGCACCGAGGTCAGCCGCGAGGAGCTGCTGAAGTTCTACGGCGACAAGACCCTGGCCAAGTGGCAGGTGCCCGACGATGTGGTGTTTGTCGACGCCATTCCGCTCGGCGCCACCGGCAAGATGCAGAAGATGAAGCTGCGCGAGCAGCTGGCGGCCTACAAGCTGCCGGGCACCTGACACCCGCGCGCCCCGGCAGCGGGGTTGGGGCATTCCCTGAGCGCCAGACGCGGCAAACGCGGATACGCTCTCGCCGTTGTCACAACAAGCAGGAGACCTTCATGGCCAACCCGATCCGTCGCATCACCGTCGCCGCCCTCGTGGCCTGCGCTTCCGGTGCCGTCTTTGCCCAGGCCGCACAAAAGGCGGCAGCCCCCGCCGCGCCGGCCGCTGCCGCTGCGCCCAAGGAGACCGCAGGTCAAACGGTACGCATTGCCTTCATGGACCCGCTGTCGGGCCCGTTTGCCAACGTCGGCCAGAACCAGCTCAAGAGCTGGCAGTTCGCCTCCGAGCGGCTGTCGGGCGGCAAGAACCCGGCGGGCGTCAAGTTCGAGGTGGTCGGCTTTGACAACAAGGGCTCGCCGCAGGAGAGCCTGAACACGCTGAAAGCCGCCATCGACCAGGGCTTCCGCTATGTGACCCAGGGCAACGGCTCGGGCGCCGCGGCGGCCATCCTGGATGCGGTGGCCAAGCACAACGAGCGCAACCCGGGCAAGGAAGTCGTCTACCTGAACTACGCGGCGGTGGACCCGGCGCTCACCAACGAGCGCTGCAACTACTGGCACTTCCGCCTGGACGCCGACACCAGCATGAAGATGGAGGCGCTGACCTCGTTCATGAAGGACCAGCCCAAGGTCAAGAAGGTCTACCTGTTCAACCAGAACTATTCGCACGGCGTGCAGGTGGCCAGCCACTTCAAGGACGGCATCAAGCGCAAGCGCCCCGATGTGCAGGTGGTGGGCGAGGAACTGCACCCGCTGGGCCAGGTCAAGGACTTCGCGCCTTATGTCGCCAAGATCAAGCAGTCGGGTGCCGACACCATCGTCACCGGCAACTGGGGCCAGGACCTGACGCTCTTCGTCAAGGCGCTGAACGACGCCGGCATGAAGATCCCGATGTACACCTACTACGCCGGCGTGACCGGCACGCCGACCGCGCTGGCTGCCGGTGGCGAGGGCGAGGTGTACGTGATCGCCTATGGCCACTCGAACCACAAGGGCGAGATCGGCGACATGATCCAGGACTTCAAGAAGAAGTTCAACGACGACTACTACACCTTTGCCACCTACAACGGCATCAGCCTGCTGGGTGCGGCGATGGCCAAGGCCAAGTCGACCAACCCGGTGGCCGTGGCCAAGGCCATGGAAGGCTTGAGCGTGAAGAGCTTCGCGGGCGAAGTGACGATGCGCGCCTCTGACCACCAGCTGCAGCAGTCGATGTACGTCACCAAGTGGCAGAAAGCCAAGCCGGGCGAGTACAGCGTGGAGAACACCGGCTTCACCTTCGTGCCGATCAAGCAGATGGAGCCGTACGTCGCGAGCACGCCGACCAGCTGCCAGATGAAGCGTCCCTGATACGGGGCGTTGCGGGTGGCGCTTGCACGCGCCGCCCTTTCCGGGCCGGGAGCCATGCGCAGGCTGACTGCGCAACCCCGGCCCGTTTCATGTGATTTTTGCGCCTGACCATGGAGTTCTACGCGATCTCGCTGCTCAACGGCCTGAGCTACGGGCTGTTGCTGTTCATGCTGAGCTCTGGCCTCACGCTGATCTTCAGCATGATGGGCGTGCTCAACTTCGCGCACGCCAGCTTCTACATGCTGGGCGCGTACTTTGCCTTCACCACCACGCAGCTGATCGGCTACTGGCCGGCGCTGCTGATCGCGCCGCTGCTGGTGGGCGTGCTGGGCGCCTACTTCGAGAAGTACTGCCTGCGCCGGGTGCACAAGTTCGGGCACGTGCCCGAGCTGCTGATCACCTTCGGGTTGAGCTTCATCGTGCTGGAGATGGTGCAGCTGGTGTGGGGCACCAGCTCGGTGGACTACCGCGTGCCCGACGCGCTGGACGGGCCGCTGTTCACGCTGTACGGCACGCAGTTCCCGATGTACCGCGGCTTCATGATGCTGGTGGCGCTGCTGATGCTGCTGGCGATCTGGCTACTGCTCACCCGCACCCGCATCGGCCTGGTGATCCAGGCCGCGCTGACCCACCCCGAAACGGTGGAGGCGCTGGGCCACAACGTGCCGCGCGTCTTCATGCTGGTGTTCGGCGGCGGTGCGGCGCTGGCGGGCCTGGCCGGCGTGATCGGCGGCAACGCCTTCGTCACCGAGCCGGGCATGGCGGCCACCGTGGGATCGGTGATCTTCGTGGTGGTGGTGGTCGGCGGCATGGGCTCGCTGTCCGGCGCTTTTCTGGCGTCGGTGCTGATTGGCGTGATCCAGACCTTCGCGGTGGGCATTGACGCGTCGTTCGTCAGCGCCGCCAAGGCCATCGGCTGGGAGATCACCCGCGAGACCTTCGGCTACGCGCTGTGGAAGCTCAAGATCAGCCAGGTGGCGCCCATCCTGCCCTATGTGCTGCTGATCCTGATCCTGATCTTCCGGCCCAAGGGCCTGCTCGGCACGCGGGAGGGCTGAGGCATGGCCAAGGCGTATTACGAATTCCGCCCGCTGAATGTGGGCCGCTGGGTGATCTGGGGCGGCTTTGCGCTGCTGCTGGTGGTGGCGCCGATGCTGTTCACCAGCAGCCTGTCGCACACCATGCTCAGCCAGATGGGCATCGCCATCATCGTCTGCCTGTCCTACAACATGCTGCTGGGGCAGGGCGGCATGCTCAGCTTCGGGCATGCGGTGTATTCGGGCATGGGCTCGTTCCTCGCGATCCACACCCTCAACCTGATCAGCAAGGGGGCGCTGCCGATTCCGGTGAGCCTGCTGCCCATCGTCGGTGGCGTGGCCGCCGCGCTGGTGGCGGTGCTGCTGGGCTGGGTGACCACCAAGAAGGCAGCGACCCCGTTTGCCATGATCACGCTGGGCTTTGGCGAGCTGGTGTGGGCGATGTCGCTGATGTTCCCCGAGTTCTTCGGCGGCGAAGGCGGCATCTCCGGCAACCGCGTGACCGGCAGCAAGCCCTTCGGCATCACCTTCGGACCGCAGGTGCAGCTGTACTACCTGATCGCGATCTACACCTTCATCTGCACCGCGCTGATGTTCGCCTTCACCCGCACGCCGCTGGGCCGCATGCTGAACGCGGTGCGCGACAACCCCGAGCGGGTGGAGTTCGTCGGCTACGACACGCAGAAGGTGCGCTACATCGCCTTCATCATCGCCGGCTTCTTCGCAGGGGTGTCGGGCGGCCTGGCGGCGCTGAACTTCGAGATCGTCACCTCCGAGGTGGTGAGCGGCCAGCGCTCGGGCGCCTACCTGCTGTTCACCTTCCTCGGCGGGGCCACCTTCTTCTTCGGGCCGATCGTCGGCGCCGTGCTGATGGTGCTGGCCTTCGTGCTGCTGTCCGAGCTCACCAAGGCCTGGCTGCTGTACCTGGGCCTGGTGTTCCTGTTCATGGTGATGTATGCGCCCGGCGGCGTGGCCAGCCTGATCATGATGAACCTGCGGGTGGCGCAGTTCGGAAAGCTGCGGCAGCTGTGGGTGAGCTACCTGGCGCTGGGCGCCACCGCGCTGGTGGCGCTGGTGGGGGCGGGCGCGATGATCGAGATGGTCTACCACCTGCAGCTCAACGCGGCGCTGGGATCGCAGCTCAAGTTCATGGGCGTGCCGATGGACGCCAAGGGCCTGAACAGCTGGTTTGGCTCGGCGTTCGTCATGGCCACCGGCCTGTTCCTGTTCGAGGTCACGCGGCGGCACTTTGTGCGCCAGTGGGGCGAGATCCAGGAAGAGATCGAGAAGGAAATCAAGCGGAGGGAGGCGCTGTGAGCGACGCGACCCCATACGCCGTCGAGCTGCGCGACCTGCGCAAGAGCTTCGGCAAGACAGAGATCATCCGTGGCGCCAGCCTGGCGGTGCGCCCTGGCGAGCGCGTGGCCATCATCGGCCCGAACGGTGCCGGCAAGTCCACGCTGTTCAACCTGATCAGCGGCCGCTTTGCGCCCACCAGCGGCGAGGTGCTGCTCAACGGCCGGCGCATCGACGGCATGAAGCCGTACGAGATCAACCGCCTGGGCCTGTCGCGCAGCTTCCAGATCACCAACATCTTTCCCAAGCTCAGCGTGTTCGAGAACCTGCGCTGCGGCGTGCTGTGGAGCCTGGGCTACAAGTACACCTTCCTGAAGTTCCTGGCCGACCTGGACGATGCCAACGAGCGCGCCGAGGAACTGATGGAGATGATCCGGCTGGACAAGAAGCGTGACGTGCTGGCGATGAACCTCACCTATGCCGAGCAGCGCGCGCTGGAAGTGGGCGTGACCATCGGCGGCGGTGCCGGCGTGATCCTGCTGGACGAGCCGACCGCAGGCATGAGCAAGAGCGAGACGCACCGCTTTGTCAGCCTGATCAAGGAAGTGACGCAGGGCAAGACGCTGCTGACGGTGGAGCACGACATGGGCGTGGTGTTCGGCCTGGCCGACAAGATCGCGGTGGTGGTCTATGGCGAGGTGATCGCCTTCGACACCCCCGAGGCGGTGCGCGCCAACGCGCGCGTGCAGGAGGCCTACCTGGGCTCGCACATTGCCGATGCGCAGGCCGGGCAGTCAGGGCAAACCGCAGGAGCGCACTGAGATGGCCGACCCCACCCCCAAGGCGCTCAAGGTTGACAACCTGCATGCCTTCTACGGCAAGAGCCATGTGCTGCATGGCGTGCACTTCGATGTGAATCCGGGTGAGATCGTCGCGCTGCTCGGCCGCAACGGATCGGGCCGCTCCACCACCGCCAAGGCGGTGATGGGCATGGTGGACTGCCAGGGCTCGCTGTTCTGGGGCGGCCAGCAGATCATGGGCCGCAAGGCCTACGAGATTGCGCATCTGGGCATTGGCTACGTGCCCGAGAACCGCGACATCTTCCCCAAGCTCACCGTGCACCAGAACCTGGAGCTGGGCCTCAAGGGCAAGCACAAGGGCGACGGCAAGGGCAGCCGCTGGTCGTTCGATGACATGTACGACCTGTTCCCGCGCCTCAAGGAGCGGCAGCACACCGAAGCGGGCGTGCTGTCGGGGGGCGAGCAGCAGATGCTGACCCTGTGCCGCACGCTGATGGGCGACCCGGACCTGATCATCATCGACGAGCCCACCGAGGGCCTGGCGCCCAAGATCGTGGAGCTGGTGGCCGAGTACCTGAAAGAGCTCAAGCGCCGCGGCATCTCGGTGCTGCTGATCGAGCAGAAGCTCACCATTGCGATGACGGTGTCCGACCGGGCGCTGGTGATGGGCCACGGCAGCATCGTCTTCCAGGGCACGCCCGAGAGCCTGCGCGCTGACGCCTACGTGCGCAAGGAATGGCTCGAGGTCTGAGCCCGTCCCGCCAGCGACATGGCCCCCGCCGGGGCGCCTGATCGCGCCACGCTGCGGTCCTTACAATCACCGAATCGAACGGTCGTTCTATTTCATCCCATCCTCCCCATGACTGCTGAATACCAAGTCCGCGGCGACGTGGCCGTGATCACGCTGAACAACCCGCCGGTCAACGGCCTGGGCCTGGCCACGCGCCAGGGCATTGCAGACGGCCTGAACCGGGCCAACGCCGACGCTGCGGTCAAGGCCATCGTGCTGACCGGTGCCGGCAAGGCCTTTTCGGGCGGTGCCGACATCCGCGAGTTCGGCTCGCCCAAGGCCATCGCCGAGCCCAACCTGCTGTCGGTCATTCGCGCGGTCGAGACCTCGCCCAAGCCGGTGGTGGCGGCGATCCACAGCGTGGCGATGGGCGGCGGGCTGGAGCTGGCCCTGGGCTGCCACTACCGCATGGCTGCACCGGGCGCGAACATCGCGCTGCCCGAGGTCAAGCTCGGCCTGATCCCGGGCGCCGGCGGCACGCAGCGCCTGCCGCGTGCGCTGGGCGTGGAAGTCGCGCTGAACATGATCGTCAGCGGCGAGCCGGTCAAGAGCGAGCAACTCGCCGCGCTGCCCGGCCAGAAGCTGTTCGACAAGATGGCCTCTTCGCCCGAGAAGCTGATGGACGAGGCGGTGGCCTACGCGCAGCAGGTGGCAGCCGAGCATGCCAAGTCGGGCGCCGCGTTGCCGCTGGTGCGTAACCTGCCGTGCAAGCACCCGTTGGGCGATGCGTACTTCCAGTTCGCGCGCAACATGGTCAAGGGCATGGCGAAGAACTTCCCGGCGCCGGGCAAGTGCGTCGATGCGGTGGAAGCGGCCACCAGGAAGAAGTTCGAAGACGGCATGGTGTTCGAGCGCGAGATCTTCATGAACCTGATGCTCACGCCGGAATGCCGCGCACTGCGTCACCTGTTCATGGCCGAGCGCGCTGCGTCCAAGATTGCCGATGTGCCGGATGACACGCCCAAGCGCGAGATCGCGAAAGTGGCGGTGATCGGCGCCGGCACCATGGGCGGCGGCATCAGCATGAACTTCCTGAATGCCGGCATTGCGGTCACCATCCTCGAGACCAAGCAGGAGGCGCTGGACCGCGGCATCGCCACCATCCGCAAGAACTACGAGGCGCAGGTCAAGAAGGGCAAGCTCAAGGCCGACAAGTACGAACAGCGCATGGCGCTGCTCACGCCCACGCTGAACTACGCCGACCTGAAAGACGCCGACCTGGTGATCGAGGCGGTGTTCGAGGAGATGGGCGTCAAGGAAGCGGTGTTCAAGCAGCTCGACGCGACCATGAAGCCGGGCGCGATTCTGGCGTCCAACACCTCGACGCTGGACGTCAACAAGATCGCATCGTTCACCCAGCGTCCGCAGGATGTGGTGGGCATGCACTTCTTCAGCCCGGCCAACGTGATGAAGCTGCTGGAGGTGGTGCGCGGCGAGAAGACCGCCAAGGACGTCATGGCCACCGTGATGGCGGTGGGCAAGAAGATCAAGAAGACGGCGGTGGTGTCCGGTGTGTGCGATGGCTTCATCGGCAACCGCATGATCGAGCAGTACAGCCGCCAGGCGGGCTTCCTGCTCGACGAGGGCTGCACCCCGGCACAGGTGGACCGGGCGATCGAGAAGTTCGGTTTCGCAATGGGTCCGTTCCGCATGGGCGACCTGGCCGGCAACGACATCGGCTGGGCGATCCGCAAGCGCCGCTATGTCGAGAAGCCGCATCTGCGCTACAGCAAGACCGCCGACCTGCTGTGCGAGAAGGGCCGTTTCGGGCAGAAGACGGGCGCCGGCTGGTACGACTACGCCGCAGGCAAGCGCGATGCGATTCCGAGCAAGCTGGTCGAGGAGATGATTGCAGAGCACCGCAAGGCGCTGGGCATCACGCCGCGCAAGATCGACGACGAAGAGATCGTGCAGCGCCTGGTGTTTGCGCTGGTCAACGAAGCGGCGCACATCCTCGAAGAAGGCATCGCGAGCAAGGCCAGCGACATCGACATGGTCTACATCACCGGCTACGGCTTCCCGATGCACCGCGGCGGCCCGATGCTCTACGCCGACCAGGTCGGCCTGTTCAACGTGGTGCAGGCGATGAACCGCTTTGCGCGCAACCCCCACGACGACGCGAAGTTCTGGCAGCCCGCGCCGCTGCTGGCCCGACTCGTCGCAGAAGGCAAGACCTTCAACTGATCCCCGCACCGAACGTCATTGAAAGAGGCTGCACCATGTCCAAAGCCGTCATCGTCTCCACCGCCCGCACGCCGCTTGCCAAGAGCTGGAAGGGCGCCTTCAACATGACCCACGGCGCCACGCTGGGCGGCCACGCGGTCAAGCACGCGATCCAGCGTGCCGGCATCGACGCCGCCGAGGTCGAGGACGTGATCATGGGCTGCGCCAACCCCGAGGGCGCGACCGGCGCCAATATCGCGCGCCAGATCGCGCTGATGGCCGACTGCCCGATCACCGTGTCGGGGATGACCGTCAACCGCTTCTGCTCGTCGGGCCTGCAGACGATTGCGCTGGCGTCGCAGCGCGTGATCGCGGGCGAAGGCGACGTGTATGTGGCCGGCGGCGTGGAAAGCATCTCGTGCGTGCAGCAGGAAATGAACCAGCACATGCTGCAGGACCTGACCCTGGCCAAGAAGAAGCCCGAGATCTACTGGAACATGCTGCAGACCGCCGAGCAGGTGGCCAAGCGCTACAACATCGGCCGCGAGGCGATGGACGAGTACGGCGCGGCCAGCCAGCAGAAGGCCTGCGCGGCGCAGGCGGCAGGCAAGTTTGACGACGAGATCGCACCGATCACGGTGAAGGCCGGTGTGGCCGACGCGGTGATGGGCCTGATCACCAAGGAAGTGACCGTCAGCAAGGACGAGGGTACCCGCGAGGGCACCACCAAGGAAGGCATCAGCGGCATCAAGCCGGCGATTCCTGGCGGCGTGGTGTCGGCCGGCAACGCCAGCCAGTTCAGTGATGGTGCGGGCGCGTGCGTGGTGGTCAGCGAAGACTACGCCAGCCGCAAGGGGCTGAAGCCGCTGGGCCGCTTCCTCGGCTTTGCGGTGGCCGGCTGCGAGCCCGACGAAATGGGCATCGGCCCGGTGTTCGCCGTGCCCAAGGTGCTGAAGAACCTCGGCCTCAAGATGAGCGACATCGACCTGTGGGAGCTCAACGAAGCGTTTGCGGTGCAGGTGATGTACTGCCGCGACAAGCTGGGTATCCCGGCCGACCGGCTGAACGTGAATGGCGGTGCGATTGCGCTGGGCCACCCCTACGGCGTGTCCGGGCAACGCCTGACCGGTCATGCGCTGATCGAGGGCAAGCGCCGCGGCGCCAAGCGCGTGTGCGTGACGATGTGCATCGGCGGCGGCATGGGCGCAGCCGGCATCTTCGAAGTGCTCTGACGCGCGCGGGCCTCGCATGGCGCTGCGCCCCACGCTCGACTTCCTGCTGCACGACTGGCTTGGCGTCGCGTCGCTGAGCCAGCGCGCGCGCTTTGCCGACCACTCGCGCGAAACCTTCGACGCGGTGCTCGACACCTGCGAGCGCATCGCGCGCGAGAAGTACGCCCCCTTCAACCGGCTGGTGGACACCGAAGAGCCGCGCACCGAGCGGTGTGACGATGGTTCGCTGCGTGTGGTGTTGCCCAAGGCCACCCACGATGCCAACACCGCCTATGCCGAATCCGGCATGCTGAGTGCTGCGCAGGACTACGACATCGGCGGCATGCAGCTGCCCTACACGGTGGAGGCGGCCGCCAACAGCTTCTTCGGCATGGCGTCGGTCAGCATCGGCGCGGGCATGCTGACGGTAGGCAACGCCAATTTGCTGATGGCGCACGGCACCGAGCTGCAGAAGAAGGTGTTTGCGCTCAACGAGTTTTCGGGCCGCTGGTCGGGCACCATGTGCCTGAGCGAGCCGCAGGCGGGTTCTTCGCTGTCCGATGTGGCCACGCGCGCCACGCCTGATGAGGCGCCTTCCGGCGCCGCAGACGGCTCGACGCCATGGTCGCAAGACCCGCTGGGCCCGCGCTACCGGCTGCGCGGCAACAAGATGTGGATCTCGGCCGGCGAACATGACCTGACCGAGAACATCATCCACCTGGTGCTGGCCAAGATCCCGGGGCCGGACGGCAAGCTGGTGCCGGGCGTGAAGGGCATTTCGCTGTTCATCGTTCCCAAGAAGCTGGTGGACACCGAGGGGCAGCTGACGGGCGAGCGCAACGACGTGGCGCTGGCAGGCCTGAACCACAAGTGCGGCTGGCGTGGCACCACCAACACGCTGCTGAACTTTGGCGAAGGCCAGTTCCAGCCCCGCGGTGCGGCGGGCGCCATCGGTTACCTCGTGGGCAAGCCGGGCGAGGGCCTGAAGTGCATGTTCCACATGATGAACGAGGCGCGCATTGGCGTCGGTATGGCTGCCACCATGCTGGGCATGGCCGGCTACCAGGCCTCGCTGGACTACGCCAGGAACCGCCCGCAGGGGCGACTGCTGGGTAGCGCAGGCAAGGACGCCTCGCAGCCACAGGTGCGCATCATCGAACACGCCGACGTCAAGCGCATGCTGCTGGCGCAAAAGAGTTATGCCGAAGGCGCGCTTGCGCTGGAGCTGTATTGCGCGCGGCTGGTGGATGAGCAGCACACCG
>JBDLRH010000046.1:0-12661 GCA_039800165.1 Pseudomonadota bacterium | reverse complement strand
GTACGCGATGATCGAGGGCGTGGTGCGCGCGCCCTCGGAGTTTTCGATGACCTTGGTGGCGTTGCCCTCCATGATGGCCACGCACGAATTGGTGGTGCCCAGGTCGATGCCGATGATCTTGCCCATGTGTGTTCTCCAGATTCAGTGATATGCGGATGTGGGGGACTTGTGGATAAGGTGTGTACTTTTCAAGCCCCGGCGGTGGACAGGCTGTGCGCTGGCGGTGGGCAAGCCCTCATTTGGGGGCCGCCACGGTGACCAGCGCCGGGCGCAGCACCCGCTCGGCGATCAGGTAGCCCTTTTGCAGCACGCAGACCACGGTGTTGGCCTCCTGCTCGGCGGGCACCATGCTGATCGCCTGATGCTGGTGCGGGTCGAACCGGGTGCCGGCGGCGGGGTTGATCTCGAGCACCTTGTGGCGCTCCAGCGCGCTCTTGAGCTGGCGCAGCGTGGCCTCGGCCCCCTCGCGGATCTGCTCGGGCGTGGCGTTCTGGATGGCCAGGCCCGCCTCCAGGCTGTCGCACACCGGCAGCAGGCTTTCGGCGAAGGATTCGACGGCGAACTTGCGCGCCTTGGACACTTCTTCGTCGGCGCGGCGGCGGGCGTTTTCGGCCTCGGCCTTGGCACGCAGGAACTGGTCGGCCAGATCGGCCGACTTGGCCTGCAGCAGCGCCAGCTCGGCCTGGGCGGCCGCCAGCGGATCGGGTTGCGAGGCCTCGTGTGCGGCCTGGGCGGCCTCGCGCTCCTCGGCGCTGGCGTCAGGCGGCACCTGGGCACCGGGCTGGGCCGGCGTGTGCGAGGGGTGCGGGTTCGGGGTATCGGACATGGCGAAACGGACAACCGAAGGGTGGGCGGGGACGCGACCAGGGCGGCCGAGCGTCCGGCGTGCGGGGGAGATGGGGCCGCCCGAGCGGCTTTCAAGACGCCGCAGCCCGGTGGCTGCGGTGCAGGGGAGGACAGGGGGCGGAAATCCGGCGGAAGGCGGGCGGAAGGCGGGCGGAAAGAGCGGCGGCGCCGCCCCCCGTTCAGCGCACGCCCAGCAGTTCGACGTCGAACTTCAGGGTGGCGTTCGGCGGGATCACGCCGCCGGCGCCGCGGGCGCCATAGCCCAGGTCAGGCGGGATGATCAGGGTGCGGGCGCCGCCCACCTTCATGCCGGCCACGCCTTCGTCCCAGCCACGGATCACCATTCCGGCGCCGAGCGCGAAGACAAAGGGGTCGCGCCGGTCCTTGCTGGAATCGAACTTGGCGCCCTGCACGCCGTTGCTGTACAGCCAGCCGGTGTAGTGCACCGTGACCTGCTGGCCGGCGCGGGCTTCGTCGCCGCTGCCAACCGTGGTGTCTTCGTACTGCAGGCCGCTCGGGGTGGTGATCATGATGGGGGTCCTGGGGGGCTGAAGGTCAAGAGCCCGCAAGTCTAGACGCTTCCTTGCCCACCCTGGGGCGCGTACACCTTGCGCAGCAGGCGCACCAGCGCGGCCTGCTCGCTCGCGCTCAGGTGCCCGACGATGCCTGCTTCGGTGTCGCTGGCGGTGCGCTCGGCGTCGCGCATCAATCGCTGGCCGGCGGCGCTCAGGTGCAGGCCCACGGCGCGGCCGTCCTGCGGATGCGGCCTGCGCAGCAGCAGCTCGCGCTTCTCGAGCTGGCGGATCAGCCCCACCAGGTTGGGCGGCTGCAGGCCAAGGGCGGCGCACAGCTGGCGCGAGGTGACGCCCGGGTTGTGCCTGATCACCGACAGCACCGAGAACTCCACCGGCCGCAGGCCGTACGGCGCCATCGTCTCGAAGAAGCGCGAGATCGCGGTCAGCGCCGCGCGCCGCGCGTTGTAGCCGAACAGGGTTTCGAGATAGGTGGTGTCCACCCGTGCCACGGCTTCCGCGCGTGCCTGCGGCGCGCGGGGCCGGGCTTTGGCAGGCGTGCTGGCAGGCTTGGTGGTCATGCGCTCACAGGCTGCACGGCGCAGCGGGCACGGATCAGGCCCGCGCGCAGTGTCGCCTCGGGCAGCACCCAGTGCGCCAGCGCGGTCAGCGGGCGCTGCCACCGATCCGTAGCCAGCGCAGGCTCGGTGCGTGCTGCCGCTTCGATGCGGGCACCGGCCCAGGCCATCAACGCCAGCGCCATCAGCCGCAGGAAGTCGCCCGCCACCCAGTAGGGCGCGGCGGCGTCGTGCGGGGCGGCTTTCCCCAGCGCATGCGCGGCATCGCGCAGTTCGGTGAACAGCCCGGTAGCGGTGCGGCCAAGGGCGGTGGCCGGGTGCTCACCCAGATCGGCCAGCAAGTCGTTGAGCAATGCGTCGAGTGCCTGCGCTCCGTCAGGCAGCGTCTTGCGCACCAGCAGGTCGATCGCCTGGATCTCGTTGGTGCCCTCGTAGATCATCGCCACGCGCGAATCGCGCACGATCTGCTCGATGCCCCATTCGCGCACATAGCCGTGGCCGCCGAAGACCTGCAGGCAGTCGCTGCCACCGTGAAAGGCCTGGTCGGTCCACGCGGCTTTCAGCACCGGTGTGATGAGAGCGCACCAGCGCTGCGCCTGGGCGCGCCGCGCCGCGTCGGGGTGGTGCCGTGCCATGTCGAGCTCGATGCCGGTGCGGTAGGCCAGCACGCGGCCGCAATCCACCCAGGCGCGCTGCGTGTCCAGGATGCGCTGCACTGCCGGGTGGGCATCGATCCGGTCGGCTTCGCCGGCGCGCGCGGCCGAGCCCGGTGCGCGCATCTGGCGGCGCTCCCTGGCGTAGGCGTCTGCCTTCTGCCACGCGGCGTCGAGCAGTCCGATGCCCTGCAGCGCCACATGCAGCCGCGCGGCATTCATCATCACGAACATTGCGTTGAGGCCCTTGCCCGGCTCACCGACGATCCAGGCCTGCGCGTCGTCAAAGCGCATCACGCAGGTCGGGCTGCCGTGCAGGCCCATCTTCTCTTCGATGCGGTCGCATACCACCTTGCTGCGCTGGCCGTCCTGATAGAACTTGGGCACGAGGAACAGGCTCAGCCCCTTGGGGCCGGGCGGTGCATCCGGCAACCGCGCCAGCACCAGATGCACGATGTTGTCGGTGAGGTCGTGCTCGCCGCCCGAGATGAAGATCTTGGTGCCGCTCAGCAGGTAGCTGCCGTCGGTCTGCGGCGTGGCGCGGGTGCGTGCCAGGCCCAGATCGCTGCCCGCGTGCGGCTCGGTCAGACACATCGTGGCCAGCCACTCGCCGGTCGCAATCTTCGACAGATAGCGCGCCTTCAACTCGTCGCTGCCGTGGTGCTTCAGGCATTCGTAGGCGCCATGCAGCAGGCCGGGCGCCATGGTCAGGCCGTGGTTGGCCGCGCTCATCCACTCGTACAACACGCATTCGAGCACCGCGGGCAGGCCCTGGCCGCCGTCTTCGGTGGCCGACGCCAGCGCCGGCCAGCCCGACTGCCAGAACTGCTGATAGGCCTCGCGAAAGCCCGGCGGCATGGTGACCGCGCCGCTGTTCCATTGCGCGCCGATTTCGTCGCCGCTTCGGTTGAGCGGGGCGATCACCTCGCCCACAAACTTGCCGGCTTCGTCCAGCACCTGCTGCATCAGCGCCGCATCGGTGTCGGCAAAGGCAGGCAGCGCACCCAGCGCCGCTGGTGCGCCCAGCACCGGCTGCAGCACCGCCCAGGCGGCGTCGGGTTGGGGTTGGTAGTCCATGCGGATCGTCGGGTGGCTGGAGGTGGCGCAGCGAAGGGCGCGACGGCTTGGTCAGCGGCAGCTGAAGTTGGCGGCGTCTTCGGGGTCGCCGCTGCCGTTGTAGTGCGCGTACTGTGGCCATGCGCACAGCGGCCGGCTGCGGTTCGGGAACACCGTGCTGCCGCGCGCCACGATGCGTTGCGGCGCGATGCCCTTCTCGACCCAATCGACCAGCGCGCCAAGGCCGTCCCAGGTGTCCGTGGCTGCGCCGCCCTGGCAGTGGCCCATGCCCGGAATCAGGAACAGCCGCGCAAACTCGCCCGTGGCCGCGCCGTGCTCAGCCTGCAGGCGCTTGTAGTAGTCGACCATCTCGTCCGCCGAAAAGATCGCATCGGCCATGCCATGCGCAAACAGCAGCTTGCCCTGCCGCGCTCGAAACCCGCTGAGCTTGACGTCGTCTGCGGTGTCAAACATCCACGAGTGCGCATCCATGCGTGCCGGGTCGCGGTCGAAGTCAAAGCGGTAGATGCTCAGCTTGCGATCAGGGGGAGTGACGAAGTAGCCCTGCAGCGCGTCTTGCATCAGGAATACATGGCGCGAGTTGGCCTGAGCGGTCTGCGAATTGCCCAGGCGCCACATGCGCCAGTCGTTGGCCGGGTGTCCGATGCCTGCATCCCACGGCCAGGTGAAGTAGAGCGCCTGGCCTGCAGAGTTGCGGGGGCCGGCGAACATCTTTTGCAGTGCGCTGACCTGCGGTGCACTCAGGCACGCCTGCGTTCGGGCGCCACTGCATGCAAGCGTAGCCACATCAAAGCGGCAGGCCGCCGGGTTGGATACCAGCCCGTCGACAAGGCCGTCCTGTGCGTCACAGGCGTCCAGGATGCCCTGGCGCAGGACGCCCAGATCGGCGTCGCTCAAGGCACGACTGAGCACCTTCTGCCCGTCGGGCCCCGCCGGTGCGACCGACTGCAGCAGTTGCGTGTCCCACGCCGCGGCAATCGTTGCGCCCTTGGACACACGCATCGCCGGCGCGATGGCAATCACGCCGTCGAAGTGCTGCGGGAAGCGCTGTGTGAACATCATTCCCTGGCGGCCACCGCCAGAGCAGCCGATGAAGTAGGCGCGATCGGCTGGCCTGCTGTAGAAGCGACGCACCAGGTCTTTGGCCAGGACCGCCACCCGGTCGTGCGCGGCGTAGGCGTTGTCCACCCGCGCCTGCGGGTCGTTGCCGAAGTCGGCAGTGGGGCCCTGATGTCCGGCGTCGGTGGTCACCACGGCGAAGCCGCGGTTGAGCGCGTAGCCGGGTGCGGCTTGCGGGCCGACAGCCGGTCGAACGACTCCGTCGTTTCCGCCGCCGCCCTGGTAGAGCAGCCTGCCGTTCCACTGGGTGGGCAAGCGCAGCTCAAAGCCGGTGTGATAGGGCTTGCCGTCAACGCCGGTGCGCTCGCCCATGCGGCCACTCACGCGGCAGTGGGCTGCAAGCATCGGTCCGCTGTTCACGCCGGGCGGGCGAACCGAGTCGGCGGCAATAGCCTCGGTCTGCAGGGTCACGCCTGACGGTGTCTTGGCGGCAAAGCCTGCGCAGTCAGGCGCTTGCGCCCAGGCGGGCATCGCCGTCGCGCAGGCTGCTGCAAGGGTAGCGGCCAGGATGGCTGCATCTCGGGCGCGTGCCGTGGTCCGCCGGGTGTGGGTCAAGGTGCTGGGCATGGTGGCCTCCTCGTGCTTCACTGGCAGACAAAACTCTCGGCGCGTTCCGGGTCGCCGCTGCCCTTGTAGCGGGCCACGGTGGGCCACGCACACAGGGGCCGCGTGCGCTGGGCCGACCAGCTGGCGGGAAGTTCGGCATTCACGCCACCGGGGTTGCCCGTGCCGCGTGCCGCTGCCGTGACGGCCTGCGGCGCCTTGCCGCGCTCCACCCATTGCACCAGCGCGCTGAGCAGGTCGAACTGATCGGTAGCGGGGCCGCCGCTGCAGTGGTTCATGCCTGGCACCGGAAAGTAACGCGCGAAATCCTTGCCGCGGCCGCCCAGCGCCTGATCGACGCGCTGCGTCCATTGCCGTGTGTCTTCGGCAGAGAAAATGGCATCGCTCACGCCGTGGTACAGAACCATCTTCGCGCCGCGCGCATGCAGGGCAGTCATGTTGGCCGGCTGCTCGTGGCCCGGGGGCGTCATCAGCGACCAGCCCGACTCGCGGTGCCCGGTGTCGGTGGCGCCGAAGCGCGCAAGCCACATGTCGATGTCGTCCCTGGCCACGTCCACGCGACCCGGCGGCGTACTGAACACGGTGCCCACCGACAGCGGGTCGAGTGCGAGCGAGTTGACGAACTTCCACTGTGCCCAGTTCGCAGCAGCCAGGCCTGGATCCCAGGGGAACGGTGCATACACGGTACGGCCACTGACGGTGCGCACCCCGCGGAATGCCTCGCCGGCCACACGCTTTTGCTCGGCCGTCAGGCACTGGCCGTTGCGTCCTGCCGTGCAGGTGGGGACATCGCGCTCGAGATCAAACGCGCCCTGGCAAGCCTGTGTGTCCTGCACCAGGCCATCGCGCAGGCCGTCGAGTGCATCGCAGCGCGACAGGATGGCGCTGGCCACCGTCTGGCGCTCTGCCGGTGTGAACGCACTGCCGATGTCCGGGATGCTCGCCTGCGGATTGAGCGGATGGCGGGTGGTCGCGCCCGGGGTGGCCAGCGGCGTCCAGAGTTGCGCGCCACGCAACTGCGCGGCAGCCGACAGCGGCAGGCGATAGCCGGGGGCGCCCACCAGATAGCCGTCGTACTGTTCTCCAAAGCGCGCCGCAGCCACCATCGCGTGCCGCCCGCCGTTGGAGCAACCACCGATGTAGGAGCGGTCTGGCCCCTTGCCGTACGCAGCGGCAATCAACGCCTTGGCCATCGGCGTGAGCTTGCCCACCGCCTGGTAGCCATAGTCCAGCCGTGCCTGTGGCTCCGACCCGAAGTAGGGCGTTTGCGCGCCGGTGTGACCGGCATCGGAACTGATGACCGCAAAGCCCTGCATCAGTGCGCCGGTCAGAGGCCCGCCACCCAGCGCACCCTGCGCGGGCTGCACATTGCCATCGAGGCCGCCGTTGCCCTGGTAGTAGAAGCGGCCATTCCAGGCGACGGGCAGCCGCATCTCGAATCCGATGGCGTAGTCACGGCCATCGCTGCCCTTTCGCTCGTGCATGCGGCCACGCACGTGGCAATGCGCGGGCACGGGTTGCCCCGACAGCTGCAAGCCACCCGCGGCCACCTCGCTGGCCGATTCAATGCGGGTCTGGCCGAACTGGAATTGCGCAGGGATCGCGCTGCACGCCTTGAGCGTCTCAGGGCGCGCCGGTGTCAGGGTGGACGCGGTCAGGCCCGAAGGCAGGCTGCTGCAGCCGGCAAGGACGGCCAGCACGGATGCGGCAACCGCAACCCGTACCGGCAGGTACACGGAGGAATGGGTCATGGGGTCTCCTCGGTTGATGAGCAGGCAACCGATCCGATCACGACTCGGCAGTGAAGCCGACCTTCTTGATCAGCGGCCCCCACTTGTCGAACTGCTCCTTCTGGCTGCGGCCCAGTTCCTCGGGCGTGGAGCCTTGTGCGATCAGGCCGACCAGTGCGAGGGCGTCCACCACCGCCTTGTCTTTCACGGCTGCGTTGATGGCGGCGTTGGCAGCGGCAATCACGTTGGCCGGTGTGCGTGCCGGGGCGTAGAACGAGAACCACTCGTCCACCACCAGCTCCGGGAAGCCCTGCTCGGCAAAGGTAGGAATGTCGGGCACGAACGGCGAGCGCTTGGAGCCCGAGGTGCCGAGGATGCGCATCTTGCCGGCCTTGTGGTTGGCGATGAAGTCGCCATGCGGCGTGACCATGGCGGCGATCTGGCCGCCCACTACATCCGTCACGCCGGGGATGGAGCCGCGGTACGGCACATGCTTGAGATCCACGCCCGCCTGGATGCCCATCAGCGCGCCGATGAAGTGCGGCGTGGAGCCTGCGCCCGGCGAGCCGTAGTTGGCGTCCTTCGGGTTGGCCTTGGCCCAGGCCAGGAAGTCCTTCACGTTCTTCACGCTGGCCGGCACCATCGGCCCGACCGCCAGGCCGTGCTGCATGACTGCAGCCATCGACACCGGGACGAAGTCCTTGCTGGCGTCGTAGGCGAGCTTGCTGTAGACGTGCGGGAACAGCGCGAGCATCGAGAACGGCGTGAGCGCCAGGTGCGTGCCGTCGGCCGGCGCGGGCTTGAGCACATCAAGTGCAATGCGGCCACCGGCGCCCGGGCGGTTGTCGACCACCGCGCCGTTCTTGGTGTAGGCACTGCCTGCCAGCTTTTCGCCCACGCGCCGCGCGACGATGTCGCCCGAACTGCCGGCGGGGAAGCCGTAGAAGATCTTGACCTGCTCGAGCGGCAGGCCCGCTTGTGCGAACGCGCGCTGGCCGATGGCCGACAGCAGTGTGGCGGCGCTGGCGCCCTGGATGAATTGACGACGGTTGCTCATGCTCTTCTCCTCGGATCGTGGTGGTTGGTTTGGGGGAACGGGAACGCAATGCGAAAGGGACTCAAGTGCACAGCGCCTTGATGTCCCCGGGTACCGGGATGGCCTTGATGCGATCGGGCTCGCCCGGAGGGTGCACGACGAAGGCACGGGTCTCGCGGCCTTCGCAGATCAGCGTGTCGCCACGCATCACCTTGTGGTGCTGGATGAACACCTTGTCGCGCCATTCCTCGACGCGGGTGTGTATTTGCAGCCGCTCGCCGTAGGTGGCGGTGCGGATGAACTTGGTGTGGATCTCCAGCAGTGGTGTGCCGATGATGCCGGTGGTCTTCTTCAGCTCACGCCAGGGCGGCACGCCGCACTGCATGAAGAAGCTCAGGGATGCGGCGTCCATCCACTTGCTGAAGTTCGGGAAGAACACGATGCCTGCGGGGTCGCAGTCCCCGAACAGCACATCGACTTCCCAGACAGTGGTCTTGCTCATCGTGTCGCCCTGCGATGCGCCATCAACGCGGCGCCATGCGCAGCGCGCCGTCCAGGCGGATGGTCTCGCCGTTGAGGTGCGTGTTGGTCACGATGTGGCAGGCCAGTTCCGCAAACTCTTCGGGCTTGCCCAGGCGCGGCGGGAAGGGGATAGACGCCGCCAGCGACTGCTGCACCGGCTCGGGCAGCGAACGCATCAGCGGCGTGGAGAACAGGCCCGGCGCGATGGTGTTCACACGGATGCCGTGCTGAGCCAGGTCGCGCGCCATCGGCAGGGTCATGCCGACGATGCCGCCCTTGGAGGCGCTGTAGGCCTGCTGGCCCACCTGGCCGTCAAACGCGGCCACCGAGGCGGTGAACACCGTCACGCCGCGCTCGCCATCGGCCAGCGGCTCGAGCTTGGCGCAGGCGGCCGCGAACAGTCGGGTGGCGTTGTAGGTGCCGATCAGGTTGACGTGGATCACGCGCACAAAGTCGTCCAGCGGCGCGGCGCTGCCGTCCTTCTGCACCACGCGCTTGGCGGTGCCGATACCGGCGATGTTCATCAGGATGCGGGCCGGGCCATGCGCCGCTGCGGCAGCAGCGAACGCCTTCTCGAGGCTCGCGGTGTCGGTCACGTCAGCCTGGCAGGCCACGCCGCCGATCTCGGCGGCAACCTTCTGCGCATTGGCCAGATTCACATCGAACACCGCCACCTTGGCACCCAGGCGCGCCAGCTCGCGTGCGGTGGCCTCGCCGAGGCCCGATCCGCCGCCGGTCACGATGGCTGCGCTTCCCTGGATCTTCATGGTCTCTTCTCCTGTTGAATCTTGGATGGATTGGTCAGAGGCGGCCCAAGGACGTTCAGGCCTTGGCCTCGGGGTTCTCGAGCAGCAGCGCGATGCCCTGGCCACCGCCCACGCAGGCGCTGCTGATGCCGTAGCGCAGGCCGCTCTTGCGCAGCTCGCGCGCCAGCGTCAGCGTCAGTCGCACACCAGTGGCCGCCAGCGGGTGGCCCAGCGCAATGGCACCGCCATTCACGTTGAGCTTGTTGATGTCCAGCCCCAGCTCGCGCGCGACGGCCAGCGTCTGCGCGCCCTGTGCCTCGTTGATCTCGAATCGGCCGATCTGCTCGAGCTTCAGCCCGCTGCGCTCCAGCAGCAGGCGGATGGCCGGTGCCGGGCCGATGCCCATGATCTCGGGCGGCACGCCCACCGCAGCGGCAGCCACCACGCGTGCATGCAGCGTGCGCCCATGAGCCTTGGCATGCGCGCCCGACGTGACCACCGCCGCGGCTGCGGCATCGACCAGCGCCGAGCTGTTGCCGCCGGTTTGCACGCCATCGTCAAACACCGCCTTGAGCTTGGCCAGCACCTCCACCGGCGAGATGCGCGGGTGGGTGTCGACAGCCACCTCGGTCACCCTGCCCTGCAGGCGGATGCCGCGTGGCCTGTAGCCGGCCAGTTCAAACTTTTCGGTGACCACCGGAACGATCTCGCCGGCCAGAAAACCGCTTTCCTGCGCAGCCACTGCCTTGGCGAACGAGGCCGATGCAAAGGCGTCGACCGACTCGCGTGTGATGCCGTACTTCTTCGCCAGGTTCTCCGCGGTCTGGATCATGTTGATGCCGGCGGCCGGGTCCTTCAGCGCCTCCCACATGTAGTCCTTGAAGCCGACCGGCGCGCCCAGCTTGAAGCCGGTGCGGTGGTCAAACGCCGCGATCGGGTTGCGCGTCATGCTCTCGGTACCCACCACCAATGCCGCATCGCACAGGCCGGCCTCGATCTGCTCGGCCGCCTGGCGGAACAGCTCGAAACCGGTGCCGCAGATACGCTGCGCCATGATGGCCGGCACCTCCTGCGGTACGCCGGCATACAGGCCGATGTGGCGCGGCAGGAAGAACTGGTCGAAGTCGCCGGGTGCCATGTTGCCGGTGATGACCGAACCGATGTTGCTGGCCGCCACGCCCGAACGCTTGAGCGCCTCGCGCGCCACCTTGATACCCAGGTCGGTGGGCGACACATGGCCCAGTGCGCCGCAGTAGTCGACCATGGGCGTGCGCACGCCCTCGTGCATCCACACGTCGTCGAAGGATTGGAAGAAGCCTTTGGTGCTCATGGGATGCCTGCTGTGTACGGGTGCGTACCGGGGCGCTCAGGCGCGCGGCTTGAGGGTATGGGGCAGGGTGTCGGCATGCAGCGCCTCCACCAGCGCCGCGCGGTGCTTGAGCACCGCCTTCTGGTTGATCGAGCCCTTGTCGGTGATCTCGCCGCGGTCGATGGTGGGCGCCTTACCCAGCAGGCACAGGCGCGCCACGCGGTTGGCGCTGCCGGTGGACTGCGCGGCCAGCGCATCCAGCACCGTCTGGAAGTGCGCAAGCACCGGGGGGGACGACAGCACCTGCTCCATCGACGCGTCAGCGCCCAGGCCGCTGAGTTCGCGCACCTTGGGTGTGGGGAAGATCATCGCGCCGACTTCCTTCATGTTCAGCCCGGTGATCACCGCGTCCTGCACATAGGGCGCGCCGGCGGCAATGATCTTGCTGCGCAGCGGGCCGACGCTCACGAAGGTGCCGGTGGCGAGCTTGAAGTCTTCGGCGATGCGGCCGTCGAACTTCAGGCCCAGGTGCACATTGGCCGGGTCGATCCACAGCACCGCGTCGCCGGTGCGGAAGAAACCTTCCTCGTCAAAGGACTCGGCGGTTTCCGCCGGCATGCGCCAGTAGCCCGGCGTGATGTTGGGGCCGCGGTAGCGCACCTCGGTCTTGCCGTCGATGTCCACCAGCTTGAGCTCCATCCCTGGCGTGGGCACGCCCAGGTCGCCGGCGCGCACATGCGGGCTGGTGACGAAGATGCCGAAGGGCCCGGACTCGGTCATGCCCAGGCCGGTGCCCATCACGATGCGCTCGCCGATCTCGCGTTCCTGCGATTCGTACAGGCTGTCCCAGATCGGCTGCGCCAGCGCTGCGCCGGCGTAGAAGAACATGCGCACCCGCGACAGCAGCGTCTTTCGCAGCAGGTCGTCGGTTTTCATGGCATGGGCAATCGCCTCAAAGCCGGTGGGCACGTTGAAGTACACCGTGGGCGCGACTTCGCGCAGGTTGCGCAGCGTCTCGTGCATCAGCGCAGGCGTGGGCTTGCCGTCGTCGATGTACATCGTGCCGCCGTGGTAGACCACCATGCCGAAGTTGTGGTTGCCGCCAAAGGTGTGGTTCCACGGCAGCCAGTCCACCAGGATCGGCGGCGCCTCGGCCAGCACCGGCATCGACTGCGCCATCTGCTGCTGGTTGGCGCACCACATGCGCTGGGTGTTGATCACCGCCTTGGGCATCTTGGTCGAGCCGCTGGTGAACAGGAACTTGACGATGGTGTCGGGTCCGGTCGCCGCCATCGCGCGGTCCACCGCATCGGTGGCGGGTGTGGCCGCAAGGTCTGCAAAGCGGGTGGTCGGGCGGCCTGGCACCTCGCCATCGGTCAGCACCACTTCCACATCGGGCGCGACGGTGGCGGCGATGGCGCGTGCGTATCGCGCATCGGCCGCGAACACGAGGCCGGGCGTGGTGGTGGCCAGCACATGCTTGAGCTTGTCGAAGTCCTGGCTGACCAGCGAATACGGCGGTGAGGTCGGCACGTAGGGCACACCGGCCACCATGCAGCCCAGCGCCAGCAGCGCGTGCTCCAGATCGTTTTCGCTCAGGATGACCACCGGCCGCTCTGCGCTCAGGCCGCGGTCGATCAGCCCCTGCGCGATGCTGCGCGCGCGTTGCCAGGCCTCGCCGAAGCTCACGTGGCGCCAGTCGCCGGTCTTGCCATCGGCCAGCTTGATGCGCCGCGCCATGAAGCTGCGCTGCGGATCGGTCTGGGCCCAATGCTTCAGGCGATCGGTCAGCCGCTGCGGAAATTCGCGCAGCGCCTGGTCGGCCTGCATGTAGCGTGTGCCGGGCGCGCCGTCGCGCATCACCACGCGGGTGACGCCAAAGGTCATGGGGCGGAACTTCGGTGTGCTCATGGTGGGGCTCAGCTCTTTTGCACCTTGGCGGCGCGGCCTTCGAGGAAGGCGCGCACGC
>JBDLRH010000045.1:0-20488 GCA_039800165.1 Pseudomonadota bacterium | reverse complement strand
ACATCTGGGCCGGCATCGGCCTGCCGCAGATGCCCTGGGGATCGGTGGGCTACCTGTACCTGCCGGCGCTCGTCATCATCTCGGCCGCCAGCGTCACGCTGGCGCCGATCGGCGCACGCGCAGCGCACCGCATGGACATCAAGCCGCTCAAGCGCGTGTTCGCCTTCGTGCTGTACGCGCTGGCGGTGTGGTTCCTGACGCACTGAGGGGGCCTGAGGCGCTGAGGTACCCGCGTGGCTGCGCGGCTCAGGGCCGCGCCTGGCACGTCAGCCGTGCCACTGCACCAGCGTCTTGGTCGTGCTCATCTCTTCGAGCGCAAGGAATCCCTTCTCGCGCCCATGGCCGCTGCGCTTGGTGCCGCCGAAGGGCAGTTCCACGCCGCCACCCGCGCCGTAGCAGTTGATGAACACCTGGCCGGCCTTCACGGCCTTGGCCACCCGCGCCTGGCGGCCGCCGTTCTCGCTCCACACCGCCGCCAGCAGCCCGTAGGGCGTGCCGTTGGCCAGCGCGATGGCGTCGGCCTCGTCCTGAAACGCAAACGCCGCCAGCACCGGACCGAATACTTCCTCGCAGGCCAGCCGGTCGGCACGCGGCACCGGACCAAAGAAGGTCGGCTTGACGTAGTAGCCGCCTGGGGCCACGCCGTCGGCGATGCGTCCTTCGGCAAGCACCGGGATGCCGGCCGCCCTCGCGTTGTCGATGTAGCGGTTCACGCGCGCGTGCTGCGCCGGGTTCATCACGGGGCCGCAGTCCAGATCCATCCCGGGCGATCCCACGCGCACTTTCGCATAGGCCTCCGCCACGCGGCCCACGAAGCGGTCGTAGATGCCTTGCTGCACCAGCAGGCGGCTGCCTGCGGTGCAGGTCTGGCCGGCGTTCTGCACGATGGCGCGTACGATGATCGGCACCGCGCGGTCCATATCCACATCGTCGAACACGATCTGCGGCGACTTGCCGCCGAGCTCGAGCACGCACTTCACCGCGTTCCGGGCCGCAGCCTGCTGCACCAGGGTGCCGACCTCGTTGGACCCGGTGAACGAGATGAAGTCGATGCCCGGGTGGCCAGCGAGCGCCGCGCCCGCCTCTTCGCCCAGGCCGGTGACGATGTTGATGGAGCCGTCGGGAAAGCCGGCCTCGGCCGCAAGTTCGGCCACGCGCAGGGCCGACAGGCTGGTGTCTTCCGCCGGTTTGAGCACCACCGCGTTGCCTGCCGCCAGCGCGGGCGCGATGGTGCGGCCGAGCATCTGCGCCGGATAGTTCCACGGGATGATGTGGCCGGTGACGCCCAGCGGCTCGCGGATCAGGCTGACGTGGTGGCCGTTGACAAAGGGGATCACCTCGCCATGCAGCTTGTCGGCCGCGCCGCCGTAGAACTCGAAGTAGCGCGCCAGCACGGTGATGTCGTTGCGCGCGGTGGTCATCGGCTTGCCGGTGTCGCGGGCCTCCATGCGCGAGAGTTCGTCGTGATGGTCGAGCACCTGCTGCGACAGCTTCATCAGCAGGCGGCCGCGCTCGGTCGCGCTCAGCCGCCCCCACGCGCCTTCGAGCGCAGCACGGGCAGCAGCCACGGCCCGGTCCACTTCATGGGCGGTGCCGCGCGCAATCTGGTCGAAGGTCTCACCGGTGGCCGGGTCCACCACCGGCAGGGTGCGTTCGTCGCGGGCAGCGGCCCACTGGCCGCCGATAAACATCTTCTTCATGGAAATCTTTCTGGCAGGACGCCGGGCGGAAACAGGGGCCGATTGGCCTTGCGCGGCTGCGCCGACTGTAGGCAAAAGGGCCTTGCGACGGAATTCAGAAGGCGGCAACGGCGACTTTGCGAATTTGAAAGCCGCCGGCGCGGTGCGAGAATGGGCCGATGCTTCCGGACATTGACTCGCTGGCCCTGTTCGTGCGCGCTGCGGAGATGCGCAACCTGACACGCGCCGCCGAGGCCAGCTTCATCACCGTGCCCGCCGCCAGCAGGCGCTTGTCGCTGCTGGAGCACCAGTTCAAGGCCCAGCTGTTTGCCCGTCACTCACGCGGCATGGACCTCACCCCGGCCGGCGAACGGCTGCTTGCGCTGGCGCGCGAGGTGATCGCGAGCGTGCATCACATGCGCGCCGAGATGAGCAACTACGCATCGGGCCGCCAGAGCGTGCTTCGCGTCCAGGGCAACACCTCGGCGATGACACAGTTCCTGCCCGCCGACATCGCCAGCTTCCAGGTGGCCCACGACGATGTACGCATCGTGCTGGAGGAATGCTGGAGCGAGGACGCGGTGCGCCGCGTGCGCAGCGGCGACGCCGACGTGGGGGTGGTGGTCGAGGGCTGCGACCTCGACGGCCTGTGGACGCGTCCGTACCGGCGCGACCGGCTGGCGGCGGTGGTGCGCGATGACGACGCACTGCAGAAGGCAGAAATTGCCTTCGAGGACCTGCTCGAACGTGACCTGGTGGGGCTGGAAGGCAGCAGTACGCTCACGCGCTTGCTGGCTGCGCAGGCATCGGGGCTGATGCGTCCGATGGCGCTGCGGGTGCAGGTGCGCAGCTTTGAGGCAGTGTGCCGTGCGGTGCAGGCACAGCTGGGCGTGGGCATTCTTCCGCTGGCAGCGGCAGGCAGCTTCGCACAGGCGATGGAGCTCAAGGTGCTGCCGCTGACCAACGACTGGGCGCTGCGGCGCATGATCCTGTGCACCCGCGCGCAGCCTGAGGCCAAGTCGGCGCTCGGGTTGCTGATGGCGCACCTGGAATCCCAGGCAGCCGCCGACGACGGCGACGCCTGAGGCAGGCTGCGCTTCAGCGCGGCAGCGTCGTCGCCACCGAAGGCCGCGCGCGCAGCGCCATCGCCAGCGACTCCAGCCGGGGCGTGGACGGCAACCAGGGCTGATCTCCGTAGCGAAAGCGCTGGTAGTCAAACAGCACGGTGGCACAGATCGCGTCCAGCCTTGGCGCCCGGGCAGCCGGGTCGGCACCGCCCATTTCGTCGGCGATGGCCTCGAGGCGCTGCAAGCCCTCGATCATCGTGCGGCGTCGGCGCAGGCCCACCGGCGTCTCGTCAAACAGCACCGGCGCAGTGACCTTGCGGGTGATGATGGTGTGCACCGATGCGTCGATGGCGCCCAGCGCGATGCCGGCGCGCGCCAGCACCGTGGCCGTCTCCTGCGGCGTCGAGCCGGTCAGCGACGGCCACTGCGGCGCCGGGCGCGTGGCCTCCAGCCACTGCACGATCAGCAGGCTCTCCGTGAGCGGCGTACCGTCGTCGAGCACCAGCGTGGGCACGCGCGCGGCGGCGTTGGCCGCACGCAGGCGCGGGTCATCGGCCCAGGGGTCGACGATGGTCGGCTCGATCTGAAGCCCCTTCTCGATCATCGAGATGCGCGCGATGCGCACATAGGGCGACGTGGTATTGGCCAGGAGTTGCATGGGAACCTCCGTCGCTTATTCGGGCAGCGCGCCCAGTTGCTTGAGCATGCCCAGGTTGTCCAGCAGCGCCCAATGCTCGATCAGCACGCCGTCACGGATCTGGAACAGGTCGAGCACGCCGATGTCGATCTTCTTGCCGGTGGCGGCCATGTCGCCGAACGGCCCGGTGTGGGTGCCCTGCACACGCAGGCGCACCAGCACCTTCTCGCCTTCTGCCACAAAGTCCTGCAACGGCAGCTTCATGTCGGGAAAGGCGGGCATCAGTGCGTCGTGCAGTTGCGCCACGCCCTCGGGGCCGCGCACCTCGAACGGCAGGCCGGGGTCATGGCGCACGAAGGTGGGCGCGATATGGCGCTTCATCCAGGCGGTGTCGCGCTTGAGAAACGCGGTGAAGTAGTCGCGGCACAGCTGCTTGTTGGCTTCCAGGGTGGACATGGGGGTTCTCCTCGCTTGTGAAATGGACGGGTGACGGGTTTCAGGCAGCACGTACATCAAAACCCATGCGCGGGAAGTGCACATGCAGGTCGCCGGCCTTCGCGTCGCGCAGGTGCAGCACGATCTCGTCGCCGCTGGCGGCCACCAGCGTGCCCCGGACCGGCACGCGTGCGTTGTCGTCGGGCGTGACCACCACGGCGCTGCCGGCCTTCAGGCCCCCGGGGTCGCCGTTGGGGTCGAGATGCGTGACGGGCGCAGGCGTTGCGGCCCGGGCGGCCTCGAAGGCTTCTTCGGAAGTCATTGCCGTCGGTGTGCCTTGCCCCAGCGCGACGATGCGGTCGTACCAGGCGATCACCGGCGAGCCCGGCTCCAGGCCCAGCAGCGCATCGACCTCGGGCGGACAGTTCTTGCGCAGCAGGTAGGTGGTCTGCCAGCACGCCAGGTCCGCAGCGCTTGGCGCATCACCGAACAGGAATCGGCGCTCGGCCAGCGCCTTCCTGAGCCAGCCGTACTGGGCGCGCACGAACTGCACATCCTCGGCAAAGCGCGGCGCCATCGCCTGCTTGGAGATGTCGATCATGAGGTAGCCCTCCTTGCGGTCCTTGATGAACTCCGGCGGGATGTGTTCGCCGATGAAGTGCACCAGCACACCGATGGTGGGAATCCACATCTGGCGCTCCCACGCAAAGCCCAGCGCCTGCGCCACACCTTCGCTGCCCTTGGGATACAGGCTCGGCGCCGCGGGGAACAGGCGCTCCAGCGCGGGCAGGATGATGTTGGTGTCGCAGTAGATGTCTGCACCCACCTGCAGCACCGGGGCGCGGCGGTAGCCTCCGGTCAGCGGCGACAGAAGCGGCCGCGGCGGCAGGCCGGGGATGTCCACCGAGCGCCACGCCAGGCCCTTGAGGCCGAGCGCGGTGCGGACCTTCTGCGAGAAGGTCGAGAACTCGTAGTGGTGCAGGATGGGGGTGGGGTTGGCCATGGTGGTCTCCTCCTCTGGATACGTGTGATGACAGGAATCAGTACATGATGTGGCCGCCGTCGACCACGATGGTCTGGCCACTGACGAAGCCGGCCAGGTCGCTCAGCAGGTACAGCGCGGTGCCCACCAGATCGTCCGGACGCTGCTCGCGCGAGATGGCGCGGGCCTTCAGGAAGCTCTGCTGCCACTCGATCGGGCGGTTCTTGGTGGCGTCGGTGATCACGAAGCCCGGGGCGATGACGTTGCAGCGCACGCCGTCCTTGCCGCACTCCTTGGCCAGCCCCTTGGTCATCGACAGCACCGCGCCCTTGGTGGCCACGTAGTGCAGGTAGCCGGGTTGCCCGGCCACGGCCACCACCGAGGCGATGTTCACGATGGAGCCGCTCTTGCGCTCGCGCATCGCCGGCATCACCGCCTTGCAGCACAGCCACACGCCCTTGACGTTGACCTGGAAGATGCGGTCCCAGATGGCGGGGTCGAGTTCCTCAAAGGGCGTGAGCTTGACCTCGCGGAAATACGCCGCGTTGTTGATCAGGCCGTCGATGCGGCCGGTGGCCTTGAGGGCCGTCTCGGCCATGGCCTTGACGCTGGCGTCGTCGCTCACGTCGACCCTGGCGTAGGTGGCCTTGCCGCCGGCCTGCCTGATGAGGTCCATCGTCTCGTCGGCGGCGTTCATGTCGGCCACCAGCACATGGGCGCCCTGCGCTGCCGCGCCGAGTGCGAAGGCCTGGCCGATGCCGGTGGCGGCGCCGGTGACGATGATGGTGTGATCGGGAAGCAGGTTCTGTGCGCTCATGGGTGTGCGGTGAAGTGAATAAAGAGGGAATCAGGCGAAGGCGATGTCAGCGGATAGACGTCGGGGTGCAGCGTGCCGGCGCGGTCAGTGGCGGTGCCCTGATCCCGGCCGTGCCGGTGCCATGTCGGCGGGCTTGGCCGGCGTGGCTGCGCAGCGGGCATTGCCCTGGCACTCGTGCACCACCAGGTTGCGGGAGAACTTGTCGCGCAGCGGGCCGGAGATGTCGATATCCACCGCCCACACGCCCAGCATCTCGAGCTCCAGCGTGGCCCTGTACTGGCCGGGTGCGCCGGTGGGCGCGGCCTTCATCGGCTTGACGGTGTGGGCCATCGGCATGGAAGGCATCAATGCGCCCAGCGTCACCTGAGCGCCGTCCAGCGGCGCGCCGTCACGGCGCCTGAGGTCCACCACGCACTCGAGCATCGGGCCCATGCCGTGGGACACGCACTGCAGCTCGGCGCGCGGCCGCCCGCCGCCCGATGCAGCACCCTGCGCATGCGCCTGCAGCCACGACGCCCCCAGCAGGGCCGACGCCAAGAGGCAGGCGGCTGAACGCAGGCGAAATGCAGATCGCAGGTTCATGGCTTCATTCCTTCCGATCGGGGACAACAGGGTGGTGGCCGCGCCGCGGCCAGGCCGTTGCGATGCGATGCACCAGCGCCTCGTCCAGCAGGCCGCGCGGGCGCCAGCGCAGGAACAGCGCCACCAGCCCGCCGAAGATCACCATGCGCCAGCCCGGCAGCAGGCGCGAGGCATCCAGCAGCCCCAGGTCAAGCATCACGCCGAGCAAGGGGCCCAGCGCGGTGCCCAGGCCACCCAGCAGGGCATAGCCCACCGCATGCACGCCGAGCATCGGGTCGAACACCGCCGGCTCGATGTACGTGGTGCGATGCGCATACATGCCACCGCCCAGCGCCGCCAGCCCGCCGGCCAGCGCCGCTGCAAACAGGCGCAGGCGGTTCACCGCGATGCCCTGTGCAGCGGCGAGCGTGTCGTCCTGACCGATCATGCGCAGCCCCACGCCCAGGCGCAGGCGCTCGGCGCGCATCAGCACTGCCAGCACGCACAGCAGCACCAGCAGCGTGAGACCCAGATACCCGGCGGGCGACACGTCGTTTTCCAGCAGCCAGCGGATGTCGCGAAAGCCCTCGATGCCCGCGGGACCCACCGGACCGTCGTCGCCCGGGCGTTGCCAGTGCCACCAGCCCAGCGCAATGCGCGCCATCTCGCCAAAGGCCAGCGTGGCCACCGCATAGTGCAGGCCCGACAGGCGCAGCGTGGGCAGCGCCAGCAGCCACGAGCACAGCGCCCCGAAAGCCGCACCCGCTGCCAGCGCCAGGCCAAGGGGCGCCTGGAACATGACCGACATCACGCCCGAGGCATAGGCGCCCAGCCCGAAGAACGCCTGCTGACCGAAGGACACGCGGCCCACCAGCAGCATCAGGTAGGCCGACAGCGCAAGCATCGACATGATGGCCATGTCGCTGGCCAGCCCCACCGCGTAGGCCGCGGCTGCGCCGCTCATGCGCGCAGCCCCCCGCTCAGTGCACCACGCTCGCCGCGGCGCCACGGCGCCACCAGCACCACGAACAGCAATGCATAGGTGGCGAACTCGCGACCCTGCGCCCCGAACAGTGACTGTGCGTGCGCCTCGACCACCCCCAGCAGCAGGCCGCCCCACAGCACGCCGCGCACCGATCCAAGGCCCCCCAGCATCGCGGCCACCAGGCCCTTGAGCAGCACCCACATGCCGAACATCGGCGTGACCTGCCCGTCCAGCGACAACACCGCAAACGCCGCCACGCCCGACAGCGCACAGGCCACCGAAAACGCCGCCGTCTGCAGCCGCGCCACAGGCATGCCGCTCAGGTGCGCGGCACTGCGGTGGTCTGCGGCGGCGCGCCAGGCCAGCCCGGCACGCGATCGCTCAAGCCAGGCGGCCAACCCAAGCACCAGGCCGGCGGCGAGCAGCGCCACCAGCAAGCGGTCAGGGCGGATCAGCAGCTCGCCAAGGGCCCAGTCGCCCGAAGCCGCCAGCGAGGGAAACGCGTTGAGGTGGCGCGGCAGCAGATTCACCGCCAGTTGCTCGAGCTGCATCCAGATCGCGAAGCTCGAGGCCAGCGCCACCACCTCGCGCCCGTCGGCACCGGCAATCGGCGCGCCGCGCGGCTGCGCGGCATCGTCACGCGTGCCGGCAAAGCAAAGGCGCTCGACATACCAGCCGATCACCGTGGCCGATGCCACCACCGTCACGGCCACCAGCCACACCGGCGCGTGGTGCCGCGCGTGCAGCCAGGCGCCCAGATAGGCCGCCAGCATCGCAGTGGCACCATAGGCCAGGTTCAGTCGCCGCAGGCTGCCGAACGTCAGCGACAGGCCCAGGCCCACGATGGCGTAAGAGCCGCCATCCAGCAATCCGTCGATGGTGGTTTGCAGCCAGTCGGTCATCGCAGCCCTGCCCCGCCGTGCCCGCTTGCGCTGCCTGCCTGAAGTGACTGCGCCGCCGCCTCAGGCCGCGCGCTTCTGGCCGAGGTAGGCGCGCTGGATCACGTCGTCGTCGGCCAGCTCGCCGGGGCTGCCCGAGAAGCTGACGCGACCCTGCTCCATCAGGTAGAAGTGCTGCGCGACCTTCAGCGCCATGTGCGCGTTCTGCTCGACCAGGAAGATGCTCACGCCCTCGGCATGCAGCTGCCGGATGATCGAGAAGATCTCGGCCACCACCAGCGGCGCCAGGCCCACCGAAGGCTCGTCCATCAACAGCAGGCGCGGACGCGACATCAGCGCGCGTGCCACCGCCAGCATCTGCTGCTCGCCGCCCGACAGCGTGCCGGCCAGCTGGTCGGTGCGCTCCTTCAGGCGCGGGAAGCGGCCGAACATCGCATCGATGTCGCTGCGGATGCCCGCCATGTCGCGGCGCTTGTAGGCGCCGGCCATGAGGTTCTCGCGCACCGTGAGCGCCGGAAACACCAGCCGGTTCTCCGGCACCAGCGCCATGCCACGCTCGACGATCTGTGCCGGCGTCTTGCCCACCAGTTCCTCGCCCTCGAACTTCACCGAGCCGCGTTGCGGCTTGAGGATGCCCGCCAGGGTCAGCATCAGGGTGGACTTGCCCGCGCCGTTGGGCCCGAGCAGGCAGGTCACCTCGCCGGCCTGCGCCGACAGCGACACGCCCTTCAAGGCCTCGATCTTTCCGTAGGCAGTGGCAAGTTCGGTGATCTCGAGCATGGCGGGCAGGGTCAGAAGCGGTGGAAGGTGGCGCAGCACTCAGGCGGCAGCGGGCTCGTCGGTGCCGAGGTACGCAGCCCGCACCTGGGCGTCTTGCTGCACTTGGGCCGGCGTGCCCTCTGCGATCTTGCGACCAAAGTTGAGCACCGCCACCCGGTCGCAGACCTCCATCACGAGCTCCATGTGGTGCTCGATCAGCAAGATGGTGCGGCCCTGGTCGCGCAGGCTGCGGATGCGGTTGTCCAGATCGTCGATCTCTTCGGCATTCATGCCGGCCGCAGGCTCGTCCAGCAGCAGCAGCTCGGCGCCGGAAGCGGCCGCGCGGATCAGCTCCAGGCGTCGCTGCTCGCCAAAGGCCAGGTTGCCCGCCAGCATGTCGCGCTTGTGGGCCAGGTCGCCGAACACCAGCAACTCCTCGGCCTGTTCGCGCGCAGCGCTCGCCCCGGACAGCCAGCGCTGCTTGAAGCCGGCCCAGCCGCCTTCGCGCACCACGCGCGCGGCCCACAGGTTCTGCCACACGGTGAGGTGGCCGAACAGGCGGATGTTCTGGAAGGTGCGCGCAAGACCGAGCTCGCAGCGCTGGTGCGGCGCGAGCTGCGAAATGTCCTGGCCCTTGAAGACCACGTTGCCTGCGGTCGGCTGGTACACCCCCGTGATCAGGTTGACCGTGGTGCTCTTGCCCGAGCCGTTCGGGCCGATCAGGCCGAGGATCTCGCCCCGGTTGACCGTCAGGTCGAGTTCGTCGACCGCCTTGACGCCGCCGAAGTGGCGGCTGAGGTTGCGCATCTCAAGCATGGGTGGCCTCCTTGGTCTGGCTGCCTTCCTTGTGCTTCGCTGCGGCGCGCCGCAGGCCCAGGCCCTGCCCGAGCGAGCGATTGAGAAACCCGCCCGGGCGCACCAGCATCACCACGACGATCAGCACGCCAAACATCAGGCTGCGCCAGTCGCCAATGAAGCGCAGGCCCTCCAGCAGGAAGCCCTGGATGAAGATCACGGCAAGCAGCGTGCCCGCCAGGCTCGACAGCCCGCCGATGATCGGATAGGCAATCGCAAAGGTGGCCAGCAGGATGGAGAAGTTGTTGTGCTCGATGTGGGTGGCGTAGTGCGCGAACACGCCCCCTGCCAGCCCGGCGATGGCCCCGCCGATGCCGAACGCCGACACCTTGGCGGCGGTGAGGTTGATGCCGGCGCTCTGTGCGGCCAGCTCATCTTCACCCACGGCGCGCCACAAGGTGCCCACACGCGAGCGGTCCAGCCACCACAACGCCAGCATCACCGAGCCCACCAGCACCCAGATCAGGATGCAGACCTCCAGCGTGGTCCAGCCGTTGCCCGGGAAGTAGCGGATGCCGCCAAAGCCCAGGCTGCCGTCGGGGCCGACCGGGCCTTGTGGCGTCTGCACGCGCCACTTCAGGTTGAAGAAAAACAGCCGCACGATCTCGGCGAAGGCGGTGGTAGCCACCACCAGCATCAGCCCCTTGACGCGCAGCGCCGGAAAGCCCACCGCCACCGCCACCGCTGCGGCCAGCAAAGCGCCGACCGCCAGGGCCAGCGCCAGCGGCAAGCCCCACATGGAGGTGAGCATGCCGGCGGTGTAGGCGCCAATGGCAAAGAAGCCGCCCTGCGCCAGGCTGACCTGGCCGGTGTGCAGCACACACCACGCCGACAGCCCCAGCAGCGTGTGGATGCCGATGACCTGGGCGAGTCCGAGATAGAAATCCATGTCGCTTCCCTCCTGCCGTGCTCAGTCGCGACCGCCGGGCGCAGCGAACAGCCCGCCCGGGCGGAACACGAGGAAGGCAAACAGCATCAGCATCACGTAGATGTCGCGCTCGCTGACGCCACGCAGGAACTGAAACAGGTTTTCCACGCCGCCGACGATCAGGCCGGCGACGATGGCGCCCGGAATGCTGCCCAACCCGCCGATCACGGTGACCACCAGGCCCTTGACGGTGAGCGGCAGCGTCATCAGCGGCGACAGCACCCCGATGGCCGCACCCGCCATGGCACCGGCGGTGCCGCCGAGCAGGCCGGCAATGATGAAGGTGTTGGCGTTGGTCGCATTCACGCCCATGCCGCACAGCTGTGCGGCCACCGGCTGCTGCGCCACCGCACGCGTGGCCAGCCCCAGCCGGGTGCGCTTGAGCAGCAGCGTCAGTGCCACCATGGCCACGCAGCCCAGCAGGAAGACGAAGATCAGGTCTCCGCGAAGGAAGAACTGGCCGATCTCGATGTTGGTGCTGGCAAACAGCGCCGGGTAGTTTTGCGGCATGCCCAGTGTGAGGTGCGAGATCAGCTCCTCGATGGCCAGCAGCATGCCCACGGTGGACATCAGCGTGGCCAGCGGGTTGTTGATCGGCAGGAAGCGAAAGCAGATCAGGTAGATCAGCCAGCCGAGCACCCCGCCCATGAGCGCTGCGCCCGCGTACACCACCGGTGCAGGCACCAGCGACACCAGGATCAGGCTGAGGTAGGCCGCGCCGATGGACGCAGCGGCATACGACAGGTTGATCTTGTGCATCACGCCGAAGATGAGCGTGAAGCCGATGCCGATGAGCGAATAGGTGGTACCGAACAGCACGCCGTCGATGAGCGACTGCGCGAGATCGATGAGGTCCAGCAAGTCCATGGGGCGGTCCGGTGCGGGTCAGCGGGCGGGATGCGGCACGCACAGGGCGCCGCGCGCATCGTGCCGATCGCCAGGCCGGCAGGCGTGTTCGGTGGGTGTCGGATGACGGGTGACGGGCCGATGCGCGCAGGGAACAGGCACGCGTTGGCCCTGTTCCCTGCCGCAGGCGGCGATTACTGCTTGGGCGTGTGGGCCACGATCCAGTTGCCGGCCTTGGCCTGCACGAACAGGTAAGGCTTGATCGCCTCGCGGTCGTCCGTGCGACCGACCTTGCCGAGCAGTCCCTTGGTCTCCTTCATGGATGCCAGCGCCTCACGCATCTTCTGGCGGTCCGCCTGCACCGTGTCCGGGCGGCCCATGATCTTCTGCTTCTCGACCAGTTCCTTGAGCGTGAACACGTTCTCGAAGGCGGCGGCGTTGTGCAGGTCCATGTTGTACTTGGCATTGACGGCCTGCACCGCGGCTGCAGCGCGCTTGGCCTCTTCGGTCACCGGCGCAAAGCTGGTCGGGATGACCAGGCCCTCGGCCTGTGCTCCGCAGCCCTGCAGCGTTTCCATGCTCGACGATGAGGTGAGGCCGACCACCAGCTTGGGCTTGACGTTCTGGCGAGCCATCTCCTTGAGCACACCGCAGGTGGTGAACGGGTGCGCCGAAATGGCAACCACGTCGGCGTTGGCGCGCTTCATCTCGCGCACCTGGTTGGAGAAGTTGGTGTCGTTGAGCAGCCACTCCGACTGGCCGAGCACCTGCAGGCCGTTGCTGTCCGCCTGGGTCTTGATCACGCCGAAGGTGGCGTTGCTGTGGGCAAAGTCCTTCTCGACGCCGCCCCAGAAGGTCTTGAGCTCCGGACGGGTGGTCTTGACCCATTCGAAGATCGACTTGTACATGTTGGCTTCGCTGGGCACGTTGCGGAAGGCCCACTGGGAAATCGAGGCCAGGCCGCCCTTGGCTGCAACGTCGGTGTACAGCGGGAACTGGATGCCCGAGTCAGAGGCGTCGCCCGCTTTCTTCTGCAGGATGCCGAACACCGGCTCGGCCACGTTGGAACAGGTCGGGCCGATGGCGACCACCGCATCGTTTTGCGAAGCGATGCGGCGCAGCGCATTGATGCCCTCTTCAGCGTTGCAGCGGTCATCGAGGTATTCGATGACCAGTCGCGCCTTGGAGCCGTCACCCAGGGTGATGCCGCCAGAGCGGTTGATGATCGCGGCAGCGGCCTGCATGGCCGCTTCGCTTTGCTGGCCGAAGATGCCGACCACGCCGCTCTTGGCGCCGAAGCCGTAGATCTTGAAGGTCTTGTCCTGCGCCTGTGCGCCGGCAGCCAGCGCGAGCGCGGCAGTGGCGGTCAGGGTGGCTGCGAGGGTACGCGTGCGTCGTGACATGGCTTGTCTCCTGAATGTGATGGGCTCGACGGCCCGGGGGTTGCCAGGGCGAACTGTGGCCACTTGGACGCGCGCTGACCATTTCAAACCCGGCAATTCAGCGTTAAGGCGCCGGCAACAGTTGCCTTGTCCACGACGCAAAGCAGGTTTCGCGCAAATGGAATTCCCGCCCTGTTGCCGGCTTCGCACAATCCCCCTCGACCATGAAAAAGAGGAGATCCTGATGGGCCAACCGATGCCCCGTGGGCCGCTGGACGGCGTTCTGGTGGTGGCGCTCGAGCAGGCGGTTGCCGCGCCCTACTGCAGCAGCCGCCTGGCCGATGCCGGCGCACGCGTGATCAAGATCGAGCGGCCCGAGGGTGACTTCGCCCGCGGCTACGACGGTGCAGCGCACGGCGAGTCGTCCTACTTCGTGTGGATCAACCGCGGCAAGGAGTCGATCGCGCTGGACCTCAAGCGCGCCGACGACATGGCCCTGCTCGAGCGCCTGCTGGCCCGGGCCGACGTGTTCATCCAGAACCTCGCACCCGGCGCCACCACCCGCATGGGCATCGGCTCGGAGGCGCTGCGCGAGCGCCACCCGCGCCTGATCACCTGCGATATCAGCGGCTATGGCGAGGCCGGCCCGCTGTACAAGATGAAGGCCTATGACCTGCTGGTCCAGGCCGAAAGCGGCCTGGTTGCCGTCAGCGGCGCACCGGGCGAAGGCGTGGAGTCGCTCGGGCGCATCGGCGTGTCGGTGTGCGACATCAATGCCGGCATGAATGCGCTGATCGGCATCCAGCAGGCACTGCTGCAACGCGCGCGTACCGGTCGCGGCTCGGGCGTGAAGGTCTCGCTGTTCGATTCGGCCGCCGAGCTGATGAGCGTGCCCTACCTGCAGACCCGCTACGGCGGCAAGGAGCCGCAGCGCGTGGGCCTGAAGCATCCCACCATCGCACCCTATGGCGCCTACACCTGCGCAGACGGCCGCGACATCGTGATCTCGATCCAGAACGAACGCGAATGGGCTGACTTCTGCCGCGAGGTGCTGAAGGAGCCTGACCTTCCGCAGGACCCGCGCGCCGCCAGCAATGCGGCGCGGGTGACGAACCGCCCGTGGCTTGACGGCAAGGTGGCCGCCGTGTTCGCCAGCCTCGGCAGCGCCGACGTGATCGACCGCCTGACGGCCGCGCAAACCGCCTACGGCAGCGTCAACGGGGTGCAGGACCTGATCGCCCACCCGCAACTGCGCACGCGGCGCATGCCGGTGGGCGCGAAGGCGGTGGAGGTGCCGGCGCTGCCCTGGATCACCGAATGGGACGCCGTCGAATACCCGCCCGCCCCGGCGATCGACCAGCACGGACCTGCGCTGCGCGAGGAATTCGCCGCACCGGCCGTTGCAAAGCCGGCACCGCAGGACGCCTGAGGTCGCTGCAACACCCTTGGGTTCTTAAGGGTCATTCAGAAACGCTGAGCCTGCGTTTCAGAAAGCATGAATTCCCCTGGGGCCCCGGGCCCTGAATAATCCGTCGCATCTTATGTAACGGGCACCGCAGTACGCCCCAACCCCAGGAGCCGACTGTGAAAACACCCCATGCCCGCACCCTTGCCCGCCCCGCCCCGCCGCTCAAGCGCGTCCGGCTGATCTGCGCCACCGCACTGGCCATCGGTGCGGCGGCCATCGCCTGGCTGCCCAAGCCGGCCCAAGCGCAGGCCGCGTGGCAACCCACCAAAACAGTCGAGTTCATCGTGCCCGCCGGCACAGGCGGCGGAGCCGACCAGATGGCGCGCTTCATCCAGGGCATCGTCACCAAGAACAACCTGATGAAGTCCTCGATGGTGGTGGTCAACAAGGGCGGCGGCGCCGGTGCCGAAGGCTTCCTGCAGGTGAAGAACGCCAAGGGCGACCCGCACAAGATCATCATCACCCTGTCCAACCTGTTCACCACCCCGGCGGCCACCGGCGTGCCCTTCAGCTGGAAGGACATGACCCCGGTGGCGATGCTCGCGCTCGACGAGTTCATCCTGTGGGTCAATGCCGACACGCCGCACAAGACCGCGCAGGAATACCTGGCCGCGGCCAAGGCCGCCGGCGGCAAGCTCAAGATGGGCGGCACCGGCTCGAAGCAGGAAGACCAGATCATCACCGCGCTGCTGGAAAAGGCCACCGGCGCCAAGTTCGTCTACATGCCCTACCGCGGCGGCGGCGAGGTGGCGGTGCAACTGGTGGGCAAGCACATCGACTCGACCGTCAACAACCCGATCGAGGCGGTGGCGCAGTGGCGCGGCGGCAAGCTGCGCCCGCTGTGCGTGTTCGACGGCAAGCGCCTGCCCTACAACGAGAAGGTGGCCGACAAGGCCTGGGGCGAGATCCCGACCTGCAAGGAAAGCGGCCTGGACGTCGAATACCTGATGCTGCGCGGCATCTTCATGGCGCCCGACGTCAAGCCCGAGCATGTGGCCTTCTACGTCAACCTGATGCAGAAGGTGCGTGCCACCCCCGAGTGGAAGAAGTTCATGGAAGAAGGCGCCTTCAACCAGACCTTCATGGCCGGCGCCGACTTCGCGCGCTGGGTCGCCAATGAAGAGGTGCGCCATCGCCTGCTGATGCAGGAAGCCGGCTTCGTGGCCAACGTGGCACAGAAGTAAGCCGGGCACCCCCATGTCTTCGTCTTCCGCGCCGCCAAGCGGCGAGGACGGCGCGCGCGATGAGCGTGCCGCCGCCTCGACCCGCACGCTCGAAACCATCGTCGCGCTGGGCTTCATCGCCCTGGGCAGCCTGATCATGTGGGACAGCGCGCGCATCGGCGCGGGCTGGGGCACCGACGGGCCGCAAAGCGGCTACTTTCCGTTCTACGTGGGCCTGCTGATGAATGTGGCCAGCGTGGCCAACCTGTGGCGCGCGTGGCGCAGCCCGGCCGATGAAGCCGGCGCGCCCTTCGTCACCCGCGGCCAGCTGCGGCTGGTGCTCACCGTGCTGCTGCCGCTGGGCGTGTACCTCGCGCTGCTGCACCTGATCGGGCTGTACCTCGCCTCGGCGCTGTTCATTGCGGTGTTCATGCGCTGGCAGGGCCGCTTTGGCTACCTCAAGTCGGTACTCACCGGCATCGGCGTGGCGGTGGTGCTGTTCGCCATGTTCGAGATCTGGTTCAAGGTGCCCCTGATCAAGGGCCCGCTCGAAGCCGCGCTCGGCTACTGAAGGGGCACACACATGGATGAACTCCAGGCGCTGGCACAGGGCTTTGCCGTGGCCCTGTCGCCCGTCAACGTGGGCCTGATGTTCGTGGGCATCGTGCTGGGCGTGCTGATCGGCGTGCTGCCCGGGCTGGGCGGCGCCAACGGCGTGGCCATCCTGCTGCCGCTGACCTTTGCGATGAACCCGACCTCGGCGATCATCATGCTCAGCTGCATCTACTGGGGGGCGCTGTTCGGCGGGGCGATCACCTCCATCCTGTTCAACATTCCCGGCGAGCCGTGGAGCGTGGCCACCACCTTCGACGGCTACCCGATGGCCCAGCAGGGCCAGGCCGCGCAGGCGCTCACGGCGGCGTTCACCTCGTCGTTTGTCGGCGCGCTGGTGGCGGTGCTGCTGATCACCTTCACCGCGCCGCTGGTGGCCAAGTTCGCGCTGCACTTCGGCCCGCCCGAATTCTTTGCGGTGCAGCTGCTCACCTTCTGCAGCTTTGTCGGCATGAGCAAGGGTTCGCCGGCCAAGACGCTGGCGGCGATGTTCCTCGGCTTCACGCTGGCGGCCATCGGCATGGACAACGTCACCGGCCAGCTGCGGCTGACCTTCGGCGCCGAGCCGCTGATGAAGGGCTTTGACTTCCTGATTGCGGTGATCGGCCTGTTCGGCATCGGCGAGATCCTGCTGACGATGGAAGAGGGCCTGGCCTTCAAGGGCAAGAGCGCCCGCATCAACGGCAAGGTGGTGTGGGAAACCTGGAAGACGCTGCCGCGCTACTGGATGACCTACATCCGCAGCTCGGCGGTGGGTTGCTGGATGGGCATCACCCCGGGCGGCGCCACGCCGGCCAGCTTCATGGGCTACGGCATCGCCAAGCGCTTCTCGAAAGACCCGCAGACCTTCGGCAAGGGCAACATGGAAGGCGTGCTCGCCCCCGAAACCGCTGCCCACGCCGCCGGCACCTCGGCCCTGCTGCCGATGCTCACGCTGGGCATTCCGGGCTCGCCCACCGCCGCCGTGCTGCTGGGCGGCCTGCTGATCTGGGGCCTGCAGCCCGGGCCGCTGCTGTTCGTGGAGCAAAAGGAGTTTGTCTGGGGCCTGATCGCCAGCATGTACCTGGGCAACATCGCGGGCCTGATCGTGGTGCTGATGACGGTGCCCTGGTTCGCTGCCATCCTGCGCATCCCCTTTGCCATCATCGCGCCGGTGATCCTGGTGATCTGCACCGTGGGCGCCTACACCGTGCACGGCTCGATGTTCGACGTGTGGCTGATGCTGGGCTTCGGCGTGCTGGGCTACATCTTCAAGAAGCTCGACTACCCGATGGCGCCGCTGGTGCTGGCGCTGGTGCTGGGCGACATGGCCGAGAACGCCTTCCGCCAGTCGCTGCTGGGCTCGGGCGGCAGCCTGATGGTGTTTGTGTCCAACCCGCTGGTGGGCAGCATCACCGCGCTGGCGCTGATCATGCTGGTGTGGCCGCTGGTCTCCCGCGCGATGCAGTCCTTGCGCCAACGAAAGCAAGGGCAAGCCCATGGCCAAGTGGATCCGGTGTGAGCGCGGCGGCGCCGCCGCCTTCGGTGAGCTGACCGGCGAGCACGTCGCGCTGCATCGCGGCGACCTGTTCGGCGCGCATGAGCCCACCGGCGAATCGGTGCCGCTGGCCGACGTGCGCGTGCTCACGCCCTGCGTGCCGTCCAAGTTCATCGGCCTGTGGAACAACGACCGGCCCAACGCCGAGAAGCAGGGTCTGGCCCACCCGGCGCATCCGCTGTACTTCATCAAGCCGGCCAGCAGCTACCGCGCGCACGGCGAAGGCATCCATGCGCCGCCCTGGTACGACGGCCGCGTGATCTACGAAGGCGAGCTGGGCCTGGTGATCGGGCAGCGCTGCAGCCAGGCCAGCGAGGTCGAGGCCGCCGCTGCGATCTTCGGCGTGACCTGCATCAACGACGTGACCGCGCTTGACCTGCTGCACGCCGATGCCTCCTTTGCGCAATGGACGCGCGCCAAGGGCATGGACGGCTTTGGCGTGTTCGGGCCGGTGATTGCTACCGGGCTGGACATCACCACCCTGTCGGTGCGCACCCGCGTCAACGGCCGCGAGCGGCAGAACTTCGCCTGCAGCGGCATGATTTTCAGCGCCGCGCAGATCGTCAGCGCCCTGTCGCGCGACATGACGCTCGAGCCCGGCGACGTGATCGCCTGCGGTACCTCGCTGGGCGTGCTGCCGATGCGTGCCGGCACCGACATCGAGGTCGAGATTGACGGCGTGGGCGTGCTCAAGAACACCTATCTCGGTCCCAGGGGCGACACCGCGCTTGCGGTACAGTCCGCCGCTTCCTCGAACTGAAGATCTCCATGAAAGTCTGCATCGTCGGCGCCGGCGCCATTGGCGGCATGATTGGCGTGAAGCTCGCGCATACCGGCCACGAGGTCAGCGTGATCCTGCGCGGCGCCAACCTCGAGGCGGTACGTGCCAACGGCATGACGCTGATCGAGGAGAACGGCACCGAAGTGCGCGTGACCCCGGCCAGGGCCACCGCATCGCTGGCCGAATGCGGCCCGCAGGATGTGGTGGTGCTGGGCATGAAGGCGCACCAGGTGGCGGCCATCGCGCCCGACCTGCAGCACCTGATGCAGGAAGGCACCCGCATCGTGACGATGCAAAACGGCATCCCGTGGTGGTACTTCCACAAGCTTGGCGGCCCCTATGACGGCACGCCGGTCACCTCGGTCGACCCCGACGGCACGATCGCCAGGCACATCGATGTGAATCGCGTGATCGGCAGCGTGGTGTACCCGGCCAGCGAAGTGATCCGCCCCGGCGTGATCCAGGTGATCGAGGGCAACCGCTTCACCCTGGGCGAGCTGGATGGCAGCGACACGCCGTCCATCCGCGCAATCGCCGACGCCTTCAAGGCCGCGGGCTTCAAGGCCCCCATCTCCAGCGACATCCGATCGGAAATCTGGCTCAAGGTGTGGGGCAACCTGAGCTTCAACCCGATCAGTGCGCTGACGCACGCCACGCTTGAAGAGATCTGCACCTGGCAGCCCACGCGCGATCTGGCCGCGAACATGATGCGCGAGGCACAGGCCATCGGCGAGAAGCTGGGCGTCCAGTTCAAGGTCAGCCTGGACAAGCGCATCGCCGGCGCGCAGGCGGTAGGCGCACACAAGACCTCGATGCTGCAGGACGTGGAAGCGGGCCGCCCGCTGGAGCTGCAGGCGCTGGTGGCCTCGGTCATCGAGCTCGGCCGCATCACCGGCATGCCCACCCCCACCATCGACGCCGTGTACGCGCTGGCCAGCCTGCTGGCCGACCGGCTGCAGGTCAGGCAGGGCAAGTTGACGCTGGGTTGAGCGCGCGCACCGCCGCTGCCCACCGCCACACCGTTCATACGCGCCCTGCCCCCATCATTCACTCACTCTCCTCCCCCCACCATGTCCTTCACCACCCTTGCCAAGATGGTCGCGCTGCAGCGCGCCGATGCCGTAGCCATCACCGCACCCGCGGGTGACGCGCCTTGCGTGCCGCTCACCTACGGCGGCATGAGCGCACTGATCGAGCGCACCATCGCCACGCTCAACGGCCTGGGCATCGGCCGCGGCGACCGGGTGGCCATCGTGCTGCCCAACTGCCCCGAGATGGCCACCTCGTTCGTTGCCGTGGCCAGCGCCTGCACCTCGGCGCCGCTGAACATGGCCTACCGCGCCGACGAGTTCGAGTTCTATCTCAGCGACCTGAAGGCCAAGGCCCTGATCGTCGCTGAGGGTGCCGCCACCCCGGCGCGCGAGGTGGCCGCCAAGCTGGGCGTGCGCATCCTCGAGTTGCGCGCCATGCCCGGCCGCGGCACCGGCGACTTCGACCTCGTGGCCGAAGGCGTGGGCGCCACGCTCGCCCCCAGCAGCGGCGCGGCCCAGCCGGACGATGTCGCGCTGATCCTGCATACCTCGGGCACCACCTCGCGACCGAAGATCGTGCCGCTGAGCCACCGCAACGTGTGCGCATCGGCACGCAACATCAGCCGCACGCTCGCACTCACCGAGCGCGATGTGGAACTGCACATCATGCCGCTGTTCCACATCCACGGCCTGATCGCCGGCGTGCTGGCACCGATGGCGGTGGGCAGCCAGATCTTCGTCACCCCGGGCTTCAACGCGCTGAAGTTCTTTGCCTGGATGAAGGAATGCAAGCCGACCTGGTACACCGCGGTGCCCACCATGCACCAGACCATCCTGGCGCGCGCCGGCAATAACGCAGACACGATCGCGGCCAACCCGCTGCGCTTCATCCGCTCGTCGTCGTCGTCGATTCCGCCGCAGGTGATTGCCGAGCTCGAGAAGGTGTTCAACTGCCCGCTGATCGAGTCCTACGGCATGACCGAGGCCTCGCACCAGATGGCCAGCAACCCGCTGCCGCCGGCCAAACGCATCCCGGGCTCGGTGGGCATCGCTGCCGGCCCCGA
>JBDLRH010000044.1:0-2918 GCA_039800165.1 Pseudomonadota bacterium | reverse complement strand
AAGCGCTGTGCCGTTCGCCTGGCAATGTCAGGGTGCTGGGTCAGGAGTTCAGCCAGCGTCAATCCGTTAACGGATGCCCCTATGCTGTTCAGCAAGGCAGTCGTGGATGACATGGCAGTGTTGGCGCCGTTCGGGATGGTTTGTGGCGCAATTGTGGCGCAGTTTGTCTAAACGCGCCAGTTTTGGCCGCAATTGTGGCGCAGTTCTTGGCGATCTGCGCCATATCGCAGCAGTTGTACCGCTCACCCCCACCTCCAGGCACTTCCATTCCGCGTCTCTCCATCGAGCCCGCGTCCCAAGGAGGGCTGTTTCCGCCGGCCCTGCGCAGCAGTCAATGCGCAAGCCAGGGGTTGATCACTTCCAGGCTGTCAATGCCCGCGAAATCTTTGGTGTTTCGGGTGACGAGCTTCAAGTTCGCGGCCAGCGCGATGGCGGCGATTTGGGCATCCACGGCGTCGATGGGGCGGCCCATGCGTTTGCGCTGCGCCACGACCAGGGCAAATTGCTGCGCTGATTCGCTGCCAAACACAAGGCAGCGGCCAGCAAACTCCTCTTCAAAGATCTGCTGGGCGGCCCTTGCCAGCGCATCGCGCCGTTTGCCGGCCGCCAGCAGGGCGATGCCGGCCAGCGTCTCAGCCTGATTGATGGTGCTTGTGTACAGCTGGCTTGGCATCTTGGCGGCAAACCAGCGCAAGACATCGGGTGCAGGGGCTTCGCGCATCAACTCAGACAACACATTCGTGTCAAGCAAGTAGCCGCCGGCCAGAAGATCGGCGCTCATGTTCGCTCAAACGCAGGCAGCGCTCGCTTGCTTTGTCGGTCAGGCCATGCAAGTTCGTCTGCGCCCAGCCCCTTGAAGCGCTGGTTGATGCGCATGGCAAAGTCCAGCCCGCTGCTGGCAGAGCTCTCTGAGGCGAGTGTGCTTTGCAGGATGTTTCTGACTTCCTGTTCCATCGACAAGCCGTGGCGCGCGGCACGGATACGCAGGCTGGCTTTGAGCTTGTCGTCCAAGTTGCGGATGGTGATGCTGCTCATGAAGTGCCCTCAGCATTGATTGCAATGAAAGCAGTGTAATCAATCGAGCCGATCGCATGGACTCGTACCACAGCAATGAAGAGGCTTTGAGCCCCCAGCGGCCCGGTTTGCCGACGTCGGGCTGACAGAAGCCCTGCCCGAACTGCGCGGGCAGCCCATCGTGCCCATGGGCTGGGGCGAATGATCAGTACGGACAGCGGCTATGTTCGCCTGGACAACGGCCCAGCCGTGGCCTTGCTGGACGTGGCCCCGGTGGGCCCAGACTACCTGCCTGGCCACGCCCATGCCGACACGCTGAGCTTTGAGTTGTCGGTGGGCGCTCAACGCGTGTTGGTGAATTCGGGCACGTCCTGCTACGGCAGCAGTGCCGAGCGGCTGCGCCAGCGCGGCACGGCCGCCCACAACACCGTGGTGGTGAACGGGCAGGATTCGTCCGAGGTGTGGGGCGGGTTTCGGGTGGCGCGCCGGCCACTTCCTGCTCGTCGCGGGTCTCAAAGAACTGAAAGAGGTGGCCCCGCTCGTCTGAACACGCCCCTGGGGTGAGATAAGTGGATCGGCTGCGGGTTGGTTTGCTGCGATGCAGGGTTGTCCACGGCGGCGGGCGGGCGTCGCCTGCGACGAACGCACGACCGACGCGGTGGGCAACCCGGGGCTCACGCTCAGGCCGCCCTCGGCACAGGCGGCAACGCTTCGAAGTACACCATATCGGGCGTGCGCCCTCCATGGGCTTGGTGCGGGCGCCGAACGTTATACCGCTCGAAGTACTCTGCCAAGCCAGCGCGCGCTGCACCGACACTGTCATAGGCCTTGATGTAGACCTCCTCGTACTTGACGCTGCGCCATAGCCGCTCGACGAACACGTTGTCGCGCCAGCAGCCTCGCCCGTCCATGCTTTGCTGCGCCCCGCACGCCTTGACGGCCTGCACGAACTCCGCACTGCTGAACTGGCTGCCCTGGTCGGTGTTGACGATCTCGGGTGCTCCGTAACGGGCCACCGCCTCGTTGAGCGCTTCCACGCAGAAGTCCGCCTCCATCGTGATGGACACCCGGTGCGCCAGCGTGCGCCGGCTGTACCAGTCCAGCACCGCCACCAGGTACACCCAGCCGCGCGCCATCGGGATGTAGGTGATGTCCAGCGCCCACGCCTGGTTGGCGCGCTCGATCACCTTGTTGCGCAGCAGGTACGGGAACACCGGGTGCGTCGGATGCTTCTTGCTCGTGTTGGGCTTGCGGTACAGCGCCTGGATGCCCATGCGCTTCATCAGCGTGCTCACGTGGCGCCTGCCCACCTGCACACCCTCATGGTGGAGGATGTCGCGCAGCATCCGCGCCCCCGCAAACGGGTACTCCAGATGCAGCTCGTCGATGCGACGCATCAGCCGAAGCTCATCGTCGCTGACCGGCGCGGGGTGGTAGTAGAGCGAGCCGCGGCTGATGTCCAGCAGCTCGGCCTGGCGCTTGATCGGAAGTTCGTGGCTACGGTCGATCATCGCTTTGCGCTCAGCAATCCCGCCTTGTTGAGCGCGCCTTCTAAAAAATCGTTCTCCAACGTGAGCTGGCCGATCTTGGCGTGCAGCGCCTTCAGATCCACTGCCGGCTGCGCTGGCTCAGCCGCCGCACCAAAGATCGTGGCCGCCCGATCAAGCAACTGCCTGCGCCAATCGGTGACCTGGTTGGGGTGAACGTCGTGCTTGTGGGCGATGTCGGCTATCGTCTTGTCATCGGCCAAGGCCTCAATGGCCACCTTGGCCTTGAATGCCGGTGAGTGGTTCCGGCGGGGTCGTCTGCTCATCTTCTGTGCTCCTCAAAACACGGGCTCTATCCTCGCCCATCGGAGCAGCGCTTCCACTCATCGCCGTGTTCAGTTTTGCGCGGCCACCTCT
>JBDLRH010000043.1:0-17954 GCA_039800165.1 Pseudomonadota bacterium | reverse complement strand
TTTCTGCTCTTCTGTCATCGGCCACTCGTCCAGGTACGCGCGCTGGTCGGCCTTGAAGCGCTCGCGGTTCTCGGCCTTCATCAGGCTCATGCAGAACTGGTTGAGCCAGTAGCCCTTGCGGCTTTGCTCGGCGTCGAAGATGGTGGTGCCGGGGACGTCGAGGTAGGGTTTTTCCAGCGGCATCTCAGCACTCCTCGGGCCAGTACAGGCGCATCGGGTTGTCCACCAGCAGCTTGCGTTGCAGCTCAGGCGTAGGCGCGATGTGCGGGATGAAATCGACCAGCAGGCCGTCGTCAGGCATGTGGTCCTTCAGGTTGGGGTGCGGCCAGTCAGTGCCCCACAGCACGCGATCCGGGAACTCCTGCACCACGCGGCGTGCAAACGGCACCACGTCGCGGTAAGCCGCCTGCTCTCCGTGCAGCGCCCGGGGCCCCGCGACTGACAGCCGCTCCGGGCAGCTCACCTTGCTCCACACATTGGAATGTTCGCGCATGAACTTCAGGAACAGGCTGAACTCGGGCCCGTCGATCGGCTTGCTCACATCGGGGCGGCCCATGTGGTCCACCACCACGGTGGTCGGCAGCGCGGTGAAGAAGTCCCACAGCTCGGGCAGGTCCACCGCCTCGAAATAGATCACCACATGCCAGCCCAGCGGCTTGATGCGCGCGGCAATCTCCATCAGCTCGTCCTTGGGCGTGAAGTCCACCAGCCGCTTGACGAAGTTGAAGCGCACGCCGCGCACGCCGGCTGCATGGAGCGTCTGCAGCTCGGCGTCGCTGACGCTACGCCTGACCGTCGCCACGCCACGCGCCTTGCCGCCGCTGCTCAGGCACGCATCCACCAGCGCCCGGTTGTCGGCACCGTGGCAGGTGGCCTGCACGATCACATTGCGTGCAAAGCCCAGGTGGTCGCGCAGCGCAAACAACTGCTGCTTGCTGGCGTCGCACGGCGTGTACTTGCGCTCGGGCGCGTACGGGAACTCGGCGCCCGGGCCGAAGACGTGGCAGTGGGCGTCGACCGCGCCTGCAGGCAACACGAAGCGCGGCTGGCTCGGGCCGGTGTACCAGTCGAGCCAGCCGGGCGTCTTGGTGAAGTCACCGGTGGTGGGCTTGGGCGTGCTCATGGCGCCGCCCTCAGTCCACGTAGCGCAGCCCGGCCTTGGCCAGCGGCTCGCGCATGTTGTACATGTCCAGGCCCAGCACGCCGGCGGCCAGCTTCTCGCGCTTGGCGCCTTCATTCGCTTCGCGCTCGCGTGCGGCTTCCAGCGTCTTGGCGACCATGGCCTTGGGCACCACCACCACGCCGTCGTCATCGGCCACGATGGCATCGCCCGGGTTCACGCTCATGCCGGCGCAGACCACCGGGATGTTGACCGAACCCAGCGTGGCCTTGATCGTGCCCTTGCTGCTGACGGCGCGGCTCCACACCGGGAAGTTCATTTCGGTGAGTGTCTTCACATCGCGCACACCGGCGTCGATGACGAGGCCACGCGCACCGCGCGCCTTGAAGGAGGTGGCCAGCAGGTCGCCGAAGTAGCCATCGGTGCACTCGGCGGTGACGGCCGCCACCACGATGTCGCCGGGCTGGATCTGCTCGGCCACCACATGCATCATCCAGTTGTCACCGGGGTGCATCAGCACGGTGACCGCCGTGCCCGAGACCTGCGCGCCGGCGTAGATGGGGCGCATGTACGGCTTGAGCAGGCCCACGCGGCCCATGGCCTCGTGCACCGTGGCCGAGCCCAGCGCCGCCAGCGCGTCAGTGGCCGCGCGGTCGGCGCGGGTGATGTTGCGATAGACGACTCCGAGTTCGAACATCTCACTTCCCCTTTTTCTTCAGCAGCGCATCCAGGCGCGGGAACACGCGGCGCACATTGCCTTCGTAGATCTGGTGCTTGTCCTCAGCCGACAAGATCTTCGACGCCTCGATGTAGCGCTTGGTGTCGTCGTAGTAGTGGCCGGTGGTCGGGTCGATGCCGCGCACCGCGCCGATCATCTCGGACGCAAACAGCACGTTTTTCACCGGGATCACCGTGTTCAGCAGGTCGATGCCCGGCTGGTGGTACACGCAGGTGTCGAAGAAGATGTTGTTGAGCACATGGTCGGTGAGCAGCGGCTTCTTGAGTTCCTGCGCCAGACCGCGGAAGCGGCCCCAGTGGTAGGGCACTGCGCCGCCGCCGTGCGGGATCAGGAACTTCAGCGTCGGAAAATCCTTGAACAGGTCGCCCTGGATGCACTGCATGAAGGCGGTGGTATCGGCATTCAGGTAATGCGCGCCGGTGGTGTGGAAGCAGGCGTTGCAGCTGGTGCTGACGTGGATCATCGCCGGCAGGTCGTACTCCACCATCTTCTCGTAGATGGGGTACCAGTGGCGGTCGGTCAACGGCGGGCTGGTCCAGTGGCCACCCGACGGATCGGGGTTCAGGTTGATGCCTACCGCGCCGTATTCCTTCACGCACTTCTCCAGCTCGGGAATGCAGGTGGCCGGGTCCACGCCCGGGCTTTGCGGCAGCATCGCCACCGGCACGAAGTTCTCGGGGAATAGCCGGCTCACGCGGAAGCACAGCTCGTTGCAGATCGCGGCCCAGGTGCTGGAGACATTGAAGTCGCCAATGTGGTGCGCCATGAAGCTCGCGCGCGGGCTGAACAGCGTGATGTCGCTGCCGCGCTCTGTCATCAGCTTGAGCTGGTTGGTCTGGATGCTTTCGCGGATGTCGTCGTCGCTGATCTTCAGGTCAGATGCCTTGGGCATCACGGACGGATCCTGGATGCCGGCAATTTGCTGGTTGCGCCACGCTTCCAGCGCCTTGGGTGCCGTGGTGTAGTGGCCGTGGCAATCGATGATGAGGCTCATGGGCTCGGGTGTCCGGTTCAGGTGGTTCAGGTGATTCAGGCAGGCTTGAAGACGCGGCTGATTGTCGGGCGCGGGCGGGCGGGATTCCACGCCGCAGGGGCACTATCAGATATGCCAAAACGGCATAATTGATTGCTCGTTATGCGCTTCATCAAGGAGCAGCGCCGTGGACCTTCGACAGCTGGAGTACTTCGTTCGCGTGGCCGAGCTGGGCAGCTTTACCCGTGCCTCGATCGAGCTGGGCGTGGCGCAGCCGGCCCTCAGCCGCCAGGTGCGTCAGCTGGAGGTGGAGCTGCGCCAGTCGCTGCTCAGTCGCAACGGCCGCGGCGCCCAGCCCACCGAGGCGGGCAAGCTGCTGCTCGAGCACGGGCGCGGCATCCTGCACCAGGTGGCGGTGGCGCGCGAAGAGCTGGGCGCTGCGCGCGGCGCGATGGTCGGCCGCGTGTCCATCGGCCTGCCGCCCAGCCTGTCGCGGCTGATCACGGTGCCTCTGACGCAGGCCTTTCGCGCCCGGCTGCCCGAGGCGATGCTGACGCTGACCGAGGGCTTCTCGCTGCAGATGTACGAGGCGCTACGCGTGGGCAAGGTGGACATCGCCGTGCTCTACAACCCCGAGCGCTCGGCCGAGCTCGATGCCGAACTGCTGCACGAGGAAGAGCTGGTGCTGATTTCGCGGCGCAGCGCGCGGGCAAGCGATGCGCAGGTGCGGCTGGCCGAGGTGGCCGCCCTGCCCCTGATCCTGCCGAGCCGGCCCAACGCCTTTCGGCTGCTGGTGGAAAACCAGCTGCGCAGCGTGGGCGCGGTGCCGCAGATCGTGATGGAGGTCGATGGCCTGAATGCGATCCTGAATCTGGTGCAAGACGGCGCCGGCCATGCGGTGCTGCCGCGATACACGCTGAGCAACTTCGAGCGCCCGCGCGCGTTCGCGGTGCGGCGCATCCGCAGCCCGCGCATCCTGAGCCACCTGACGCTGGCGCGATCGTCGCGCCGGCCGGTCACCGAAACCCAGCGTACCGCCGCAGCGCTGGTGCGCGAGGTGGTGACCGCACAGCTCAAGCCCTGGGCTTGACCACGCCGCCGTTCTTGCGCGCCTGCAGCAGCGCATCGGCATAGGCCTGCCAGCGGGAGGGCTTGCCATGGCTGCCCGCCACGCCCTCAAAGGTGCCCTCGCGCGCGCAGTCGGCAACCCACTGATGCTTGTCGGCGATGGCAGCGGTCATCAGCGGCTCGAAGCCGGCCTCGCGCACCGTGTTGGCCGACTCGCGCATCTCCTCGGCGCGGCGCTTGCCGTGCTGCACCACGCGGCTGAAGAAGTAGGCGCCCTGCTCGCTCCAGTCGATCGACGGGAAGGTCTCCTGCAACGTCGGCAGCACGTGGTCTTCCACGCCGTAGGCGCGCGCGGTGGTGTAGCTTTCGATCACCAGCGCCTCCAGGCCCTTGATCATCACGCTGCGGCACATCTTGATGGCGCTGGCCACGCCCAGGTTTTCGCTGACCGCCTTCGCATCCATGCCCCAGGCATTGAGAAGTTGTGCCAGCGCCGCGGCCTGCCGCCCGCCCAGCAGCATCGGCACCCGAATGCCATAGGGCGGCACCGAGGTCATGACGCCGGCTTCCACATAGTCGGCACCGGCCGCATCGACCACGGCTGCGGCCTGCTGCTTGGTGCCGGGCGATGCAGAGTTGAGGTCAAGGAACACGCTGCCTGCGCCCAGGTGCTGTGCAGCCTCTTGCGCAACGCTCAGCGTGTTGGAGGCGGTCACCGCAGAGATGACCAGGTCGCTGCGCTCGCACAGCTCGCGCATCGAGGCGCAGGCATGGATGCCGCCGTCAGAGGCGATGTCAAGCTCCATGCCGCGCTGGGCGGCGTCGGTGAACTTGAGGTCCCAGGCGCTGACCTGCGACACGCCTGGCTTGCCGCGCAGCCCGGTGGCGAAAATCTTGCCCACTTCGCCAAAGCCGATCAGGCCGATGCGTTCGAACTTCATCACGTCTTCCTTCACTTGAACAGCCACACCACCAGCTGCAGGCTGATCAGCGGAAACAGCGCCAGCAGCAGCACGCGCAGCGCATCCCAGGCCAGGAACGGCAACACGCCGCGGTAGGTTTCGGCCATCGGCACCTCGCGCGCCAGGTTGTTGACCACATACACATTCAGCCCGACCGGCGGCGCCATCAGCCCGATGCCCACCGTCATCAGCACCAGCACGCCGAACCAGATGGCCTTCATGTCCCTGGGCAGGCCCCACAGGTCCAGCGCCATGATGGCCGGAAAGATCACCGGGATGGTGAGCAGGAGCATCGACAGCTCATCCATCACGCAGCCCAGCACCACATACAGCAGCAGCACCGCCGCGACGATCCACAGCGGCTCCACCGGCAGCTGCGTGACCCACTGCGCCACCTTCGCCGGCATCTCGGTCAGCGCAAGCGATGCATTCATCATGTCGGCGCCGAGGAAGATCATGAACACCATCGCGGTGGTCTCGGCCGTTCCCACCAGCGCCACACGCATTCGCGGCCCATCGAGTTCGCGGCGCAGCAGTCCGACGGCGAAGGTCAGCAGCGCGCCGACGGCTGCGCCCTCGGTGGGCGAGAACAGCCCGCCATAGATGCCGCCGAACACCGCCACGAAGATGCCGACGATGGCCCACACGCCGCGAAGGGCCACCCAGCGCTCGGGCCAGCCGCAGCATGGCGAGGGCGCCGTAAAGTCAGGCCGCACCCGCGTGTACAGCGCAATCACCACCAGATAACCCAGCATGGCCAGGATGCCGGGCACCATGGCCGCAGCAAACAGCTTGGCGATGTTCTGCTCGGTCAGGATGGCATACACCACCAGCGGCACCGAAGGCGGGATCAGGATGCCCAGGGTGCCGCCAGCCGCCAGCGTGGCGGTGGACAAGCGGCCGTGGTAGCCATGCGCCTTCATCTGCGGATAGGCCACCTGGGTGATGGTGGCCGAGGTCGCCACCGAAGACCCGCACACCGCACCGAACGCGGCCGCGCTCAGGATGGCCGCCATCGCCAGGCCACCGCGCACATGGCCGACGAAAGCGGCGGCGGCACGAAACAGGTCGCGGCTCAGACCGCCTTGGGTGGCGAACTGCCCCATCAGCAGGAACAGCGGGATCACGCTGAGCTCGTACACCGTCAGGCGCGCCACCGCGCTGCCCTTGAGCAGGTTGAGCATCGACGCCTCGCCCGACAGCGCGAGGTAGCCCAATGCCCCGGGCACGAACATCGCTGCCGCAATCGGCACGCGCAGCGCCATCAGCGCAAGCATCGCGCCGAACATGAGCAATCCGATCGCGGTGGCGCTCATGCAGCGCCCTGCTCAGCGCCGCCGATCGCGCGGCCCTGCCACGCGCCCCAGGCCTGCAGCAGCGCCACCATGCCCGCCAGCGCCAGGCCGGGCGCGAGCGATGCATAGGCCCACCACATCGGCAACGCGAGGATCATCGACTGCTCGTGCGCCTGGCGCACAGCCACCGCCCCCACCGTGGTGCGCCACGCCAGCAGCAGGTACATCGCGGCGATCAGCAGCGCACCGATGGCGTCCAGCCGCCGCTGGGTGAGCTTTGTCGCGCGCTGCGTGAAGAAGTCCACGATGATGTTGGCGCCGCGCATCTGGCACCACGGCAGGCACAGCGAAATGGCCAGCGCAACGCCCAGCTGCGTCAGCTCCACATCGCCCTGAATCGGCGCCTTGAAGAGCGCGCGGCCGGCCACGCTGGTGGTGGTCATCAGCCCCACCAGCAAGGCGACTGCAGCGCCCGCCAGGGCAAGTGCCCAGGCGATGCGGTCCAGCCGGCGCAGCATCATGTTCAACAAAGGGTCAGGCCAGGGCCCGACGCACAGCCACGCCCGTGCGCCGCAGCTCGCACCACGCCGATTACTTGCGGTACTTCACCAGCAGGTCGCGTGCATCCTGCAGCATCTGCTTGCCCGGCAGGCTGCGCTTGTCCATGTCGGCCACCCACTCGTCGTACAGCGGTGCCGAGGCCTTGATCCAGTTGTCGGTTTCGGCTGCACTCAGGCGCAGGATGGTGTTGCCGCGATCCTGCGCGGCCTTGCGGCCGGCGGCCTGGCTCTCGTCCCAGATCTTGCCGATCTGGCGCGACAGGGCGGCGCCGCTGTTGTTGTCGATGACTTTCTTCAGGTCGGCCGGCAGGCTGTCGTACTTGGCCTGGTTCATCGCGAAGATGAAGCCTGCGCTGTACAGCGCCGGGCGCGACGGGTCGGTCTCGGTGTGGAACTTGGTCATCTCATGCAGCTTGAAGGCGGGGATGACTTCCCACGGCAGCGCAAAGCCGTCGATGGTGCCCTTGCTCAGCGCATCGGCCACACCCGTCACCGGCATGCCCACCGGGGTGGCGCCCAGCTTGGCGAGCAGCTTGTTGGTCTGGCGGGTGGGCGCGCGCATCTTCAGGCCCTTGAAGTCGTCCAGCGACTTCACCTGCCTGGCCGAGGTGTGCACATAGCCTTCGTCATGCACCCAGGTCGCGAGGATCTTGGTGCCCGGAAATTCCTTGAGCGCATGCTTTTGCAGGTAGTCCCATGCAGCGGCGGCGCCCGACTCGGCCGAGTTCGTCATGAACGGCAGCTCGAACACCTCCATCGCCGGGAAGCGGCCTGCGGTGTAGCCCGGCAACGTGATGGTGAGGTCGTCCACGCCGTCCTTGATGCGGTCCACCAGCTGCGCCGGCGTACCGCCCCCCGACATGGCATGCAGCATCTGGCACTTCAGTCGGCCCCTCGACTCTGCGGTGATCTTGTCGCACCAGGGCTGGATCACGCGCACCGGCGCCATCGCCTGCGCAGGCCAGATGTGGTGGAACTTGAGGGTGACTTCCTGTGCCTGTGCACCGGCAGTGCCGGCAGCGATCAGGGCAGCGGCCGCCAGGCCACGGACAAGCATGCGGGGGCTCTTCATCGTCGGTCTCCTGTGAATGTGTCGGACAGCCTGGCCCTGTCTGCGGGTTCGCAGGCACGGGCTGCTGCCATCTGGGCGACACAGTGTAGCGATGCGGCGCCCTGCCCCCGGGTGCTTGGCGCTACCATCCGCTCCTTCCTGCCACCCGGAGCCTGATTCATGACCGTTCCCCACATTCCCGCCCGCTTCGACCATGTCGGCAGCTTCCTGCGCCCGCAATACCTGCTGGAGGCACGCGCCAGGAAGGCCCGCGGCGAGATCACGCCGGCCCAGCTGCGCGAGGTGGAAGACAAGGCCATCACCGAGATCGTCAAGTTCCAGGAGAGCGTGGGCCTGAAGTCCGTCACCGACGGCGAGTTCCGCCGCACCTACTTCCACATCGACTTTCTCGAGCAGCTGGGCGGCGTGAAGACCGACATCCCGGTCACCATCAAGAAGCCCGACGGCACCGAAGAGCTGGCGCCGCCGGTCATCCGCGTGATCGACAAGGTGCGCCACGCCAAGGACATCCAGCTGGCCGACTTCCAGTACCTCAAGAGCCAGCTGGCGCCCGGCAGCACGCCCAAGGTGACCATCCCCTCGCCCACCATGCTGCACTTTCGCGGCGGGCGTGCGGGCATCAGCCGCGAGGCCTACCCCGAGCTCGACCCCACCTTCTACGACGACGTGGCCCAGGCCTACGGCGATGAGCTCAAGAGCCTTTACGACGCCGGCTGCCGGTATGTGCAGATGGACGACACGAATCTGGCGTACCTGTGCGACGAGAAGATGCGCGAGGCGGCACGCCAGCGCGGTGATGACCCCAACGAGCTGCCGCACCGCTATGCGGCCTTCATCAACAAGGTGGTGGCACGCAAGCCTGCCGGCATGACGCTGGCCATGCACCTGTGCCGCGGCAACTTCAAGAGCACCCACGCCGCGGCCGGCAACTATGAGCCGGTGGCCGAGGCGCTGCTCAAGGAAATGAACATCGACGCGTACTTCCTAGAGTACGACGACGACCGCTCGGGCGACTTCCGCCCGCTGCGCTACCTCGCCAAGGGCAAGCTGGTGGTGCTGGGCCTGGTGACCACCAAGTTCGGCGCGATGGAAGACAAGGACGCGCTCAAGCGCCGCATCGACGAAGCAGCCAAGTACGCGCCGATGGAACAGCTGGCACTCAGCCCGCAGTGCGGCTTCAGCTCCACCGTGCACGGCAACAACATCGCGGTGGAAGACCAGCGCAACAAGCTGCGGCTGGTGGTGGAGACGGCACAAGAGGTGTGGGGCGGCGCCTGAAGCGGCGCTGCTGACCCACACACGGGGCTCGCAAGGCCCCGTTCACAGCACCAGGGGCCCGCAAGGCCCCTTTTTGTGGCATCAGCCGCGCGCCGCGCGGTCCTTCGCGTTCTGCTGCTCGATCAGGTCGCGCGCGTTCTTCCAGTCCTGGTCGGTGAGGGACCGCAGCTCATAGAAGTTGCCCCCCATCGCGAGTGCCGCGCCGCCGTCCATCATGATGCTCTGGCCGGTCAGCCAGTCGCAGTGACCGGGCGCCATCAGAAAGGTGGCGAGCTTTTCCAGCTCGGCCATCTCGCCGGTGCGGGCCATCGGGTTGCTGGCCTTGGTGCGCGCGCCGGGCTCTTCGCCGGGGTTCAGGCGCTTGTTCATGCCCTCGGTGGGAATCTCGCCCGGGCCCACCGCGTTCAGGCGGATGCCGTAACGCGCCCACTCCACCGCCAGCGACTTGGTCATTACGTCGATGCCGGCCTTGCTCATGGCCGAGGGCACCACATAGGGCGAGCCGTTGTCCACCCAGGTGGTGATGATGCTCATCACGTTGCGGCACGGCATGCCCGCCTTCCACTGCCCTGCCTTGGCCTGCGCCACCCAGCGCTTGCCCACCGCCTGCGTCACATAGAAGCTGCCGTGAAAAACGATGTTGGCCACCGCATCAAAGCCGCGCGGCGACAGCGCCTCGGTCGGCGAGATGAAGTTGCCCGCCGCGTTGTTGATGAGGCCGCTCAGGCCGCCGGTGGCGAACAGCTGCTCGACCATTTCATCCACCGCCTGCGCCACGCGGATGTCCACGCCGAAGGTGTCGATGCGCCGGCCCGGGAACTGCGCACGCCAGGCCTCGGCCGTCTCGTCGCAGACCTGCTTGCGTCGGCCGCAGATGGCGACATCGGCGCCAAGTGAAAGAAAGCGCGTGGCCATGGCCCGGCCCAGGCCGGTGCCGCCGCCGGTGACGAGGATGCGCTGGCCGGCCAGCAGGTCGCTTTGGTACATGGTGTGGTTCTCCAGAGAAAGTGAATCAGCCAAAACGTGTGGCGGCATATGGCGACGCATCCACCAGTGGCGCTTCGCCGGTGATCATCTCCGCCACCAGGCGCCCCGACACGGCACCAAGGGTGAAGCCCTGATGCGCGTGCGCAAAGTTGAACCACAGACCGCGGTCCCGCGGCGCCGGGCCCATGACCGGCAGCATGTCAGCGATGCACGGGCGGCTGCCCAGCCACGGCGGCTCATCCAGCGCGGGCGGCAGGTCAACCAGCTCGCGTGCGCTGGCCTCGGCGCGCTGCAGTTGCACCGGCGTGGGAGGTGCGTCGATGCGCGCAAACTCTGCCCCGGTGGTGATGCGCCAGCCCTTGCGCATCGGCACCAGCACATAGCCGCGCTCGGCATCCAGGAAGGCGAGGTTCAGCCGTACCTGCGCCGCAGCGGGCGGGTAGTGCTGGTGGTAGCCGCGCTTGACGAACAGCGGATAGCGGTAGCCCAAGCGGCGCACCAGCGCGTCTGACCACGGCCCGAGCGCGACGACCGCATGTGCCGCTTCACACAGGCCCTGCTCGGTATGCACCTGCCATGCGGCACCGGCCTGGCGCAGCGTGGACGCATCGCCGCGCACCACCCGCCCCCCGGCCTTCACGAACGCCTCCGCGTAGGCCGCCACCAGCGCACCGGGATCGCTGACCGACCACGGATCGAGCCAGTGCACCGCGCCGGCCAGCACATCGGTGCGGATGGCAGGCTCGGCGCGCGCCAGTGCCGCTGCGTCCAGCGCCGCGTGGCGAACGCCATAAGTGGCTTGCAGCCGCTCGGCATCGCGCACCGCGTGGTCAAGCGCCTCGCGCGTGCGAAAGACAAACCGGAAGCCTTCGCGCGTGACCAGGCCTTCGGCCTGCGCCTGGGCGATCAGCGCCTCGTGCTCGCTCAGGCAATGCGCAATCAGGCGGCTGAACGCCTGCGCTGTGCGTGCGTGGCGCTGCGGCGCCGATGCATGAAAGTAGCGCGCAAGCACGGGCGCGATGCGCGGCAACGCATCGGCATGCCAGTGCACTGCGGCACCGCGCCGAAACACGGCATCGGCGATGGAGCGCGCGTCTCGCGGAAAGGCGTAGGGCTCGACCGCCTCGCGCTGGATCAGGCCGGCGTTGCCGAAGGAGGTTTCTTCACCGGGCGCGCGGCGGTCGACCAGCGTGACCGCACAGCCGCGACGCTGAAGGTGCAGCGCGGTACAGGTGCCGACCATGCCGGCACCGAGAACAAGAACATCCAGTCGCTCCATCGGCACCAGCGCAGTATGTCCGATGCGCCGGTGCCCCTGTGGCCGTGTGCCTTCGTGCAAGCCGGTGCCAGCCGGCGGCGGGCTTACTGCGGCTCGACGCCTGCCTTCTTGACCAGCGCCGCGTACTTCTGCATCTCGGTGCGGAAGCCCGACTGCGCCTGCTCTGGCGTGGAGATGCTGATGCTGTTGCCCTGCTTGGCCATCGCTTCCTTGACCGCGGGGTCATTGAAGGTCGCCACGATGGCTTCGTGCACCCGCTTGACGTTGGCCGCACTCATGCCCTTGGGGCCCAGCACGCCGAACCAGGCCTCGACCACATAGCCAGACAGGCCCTGCTCGACAAAGGTGGGGATGTCGGGCGCAGCGGCGCTGCGCTGCGCGCCGCAGTTGCCGATGGCGCGCAGTGCGCCGCTCTTGATGTGCTGCTGCACGCTGGGCAGCGCGGCGGTGGCGAACTCGACCTGGCCGCCGATCAGGTCGGTCAGCATCGGGCCGACGCCGCGATACGGCACATGCTTGGCCGACACCTTGGCCTCGTCCAGGAACATCTCGGACGCCAGGTGCAGGATGGTGCCGTTGCCGCCCGAGGCGAAGTTCAGCGCCCCCGGCTTGCTCTTGAGCAGCGCGATGAAGTCACGCGAGTTGGTGGCGGGCACCTTCTGCGGGTTGACCACCAGGATCAGCGGCGTGCTGCCAATGAAGGCGATCGGAGTGAAGTCGCCCGGCATGTCGAAGGGCAGCGACTTCAGCACGCTCGGAAAGATCACCACATTGTTCGACACCACCGACAGCGTGTTGCCGTCCGGCGCCGTCTTGGCCAGTGCCTGCAGGCCCACCACGCCGCCGGCACCCGGCTGGTTTTCCACCACCACGTTGGCGTTCAGCGCCTTGGCCAGCGCCGGTTGCGCAGCGCGGGTGATGGCGTCCACGCCCGAGCCGGTGGCGTTGGGCAGGATGAAGCGCACGGTGCGGTCTTGCGCCCAGGCAGGCGCGGCGGCCGTGGCTGCGCCGGCGCCAGCGGCAGCAATCAGTTGACGGCGCGAGAGGCCATGGAGGATGTTCATGCGAGGTCTCCTGTGTTGAGTCGGGTAAGTTGGAGTGAATCAGGCCACCACCTGGTCTGCGCACAGCCGGTCCACTGCGCTCACATCGTAACCAAGCGCGAGCAGCAGGTCGCAGGTGTGTTCGCCCATGCGCGGGGGCTGCAGGCGCACCCCCAGCCGCGTACCGTCCATGGTGAAGGGCAGCAAGGTGGCGCGCGCCGTCTGCCCGGCGCGCTGGCCATCGGGCAGCGTGATGTCGGCCAGGCCCCCGGTGGCGTTCAGGTGCTCGTCGTTGAACAGTTCTTCAGGCTTGCGGATCGGCGCGAACGGCAGGCCAGCCCGCTCGAAGATCTGCGCCAGCTCGGCGGCGCTGCGTTGCACCAGCCGCTCGCGCAGCACCGGCATCAGTGTCGGGCGTGCCTGCACCCGCTGGTTGTTGGTGGCGTACTCGGGCCGGTCGCGCAGATCGGCCAGGCCCAGGGCATCGCAAAAGGTCTTCCACTGCGCGTCGCTGACGGCGGCCAGGAAAATCTGCTCGCCATCCTTGACGGTGAACACGTCGTATACCGCCCAGGCGCTGATGCGGTCGGGCATGGGCGATGCAGGCTGGCCGGTCACTGCGTACTGCAGCATGTGCTGTCCCACCAGGAACACGTTGTTCTCGAACAGCGCGGCCTGCACCTCCTGGCCCTTGCCGGTGATGCCGCGCTGGATCAACGCGCCCAGCGCGCCGATGGCGCCGAACATGCCGCCCATGATGTCGTTGACGCTGGTGCCCGCGCGCAGCGGGTCGCCGGGCCGGCCGGTCATGTAGGCCAGGCCGCCCATCATCTGCACCACTTCGTCGAGCGCGGTGCGGTGCTCGTACGGGCCCGGCAGAAAGCCCTTGAGGCTGACGTAGATCAGCCGCTCGTTCACCTTCGAGAGGCTGGCGTAGTCCAGCCCGTACTTCACCATCGTGCCGGGCTTGAAGTTCTCGGCCACCACATCGGCGCTGGCGGCCAGCTTGCGCGCCACCTCGGCGCCTTGCGGGTCGTGCAGGTTGATCGCGATGCTCTTCTTGTTGCGGTTGAACATCGGGAAGAAGCCCGCACCCGCGCCCAGCAGGTGGCGCGTGCGGTCTCCATCGATCGGTTCGACCTTGATGACTTCGGCGCCCAGGTCGGCCAGCACCATGCCGCAGGTCGGGCCCATCACCATGTGGGTGAACTCGACCACGCGCAGGCCGCTCAGGGGCAGATTCTTCGCAGGACTCATGGCATCAGGCGCGAAAGAAAAGACAAGGCCGGGTGGCTGGGTGAACGGTCATGCGGACACGTCATGCAGATACTTTTCATGCAGACACGGTCGCGCTGGCAGTATGACCGGCGGGCGCACTGCGCGGCAGGCCGGCGCGCCACAGTGTGCCGTGCAGTGCCTCGCCCTCGAGCCACTGCGCCAGTGTGCCGCGCAGCGCCAGCAGCGCCTGCACATCCAGGCCAGTGGCGATCTGCATGCGCTCGAGCATCCAGGCCAGGTCTTCGGTGGTGACGTTGCCGCTGGCGCCCGGCGCATGCGGGCAGCCGCCAATGCCACCCAGGCAGGCATCCAGCCGGGTCACGCCCTGCTGCAGCGCCGCCAGCACGTTGGCCATGCCCATCCCGCGCGTGTCGTGAAAGTGCGCGGTGCTCACCCGGTCACCGGCTACGGCGCGCACCTGTGCAAACAGTTCGCCCACTGCACGCGGATCGGCGTAGCCCACGGTGTCGGCCAGCCCCACGCTGTCGGCGCCCGCTTGCAGCACCGCACGCACCAGCCGCACCACTTCATCCGGCTCGACCCGACCCTGGATCGTGCAGCCGAAGGCGGTGCTGATGCCCACCTCGATGCGGGTGCGTGCCTGTCGCTGATCGCGCAGGTCCACCATGCGCGCGATGTCGGCCACCACCTCGTCAGGCGTGCGCTTCATGTTGGCCAGGCTGTGCGCGTGGCTCGCCGACAGCGGGATCAGCATCGCATCGGCATCGCAGTCGATCGCACGCTCGGCGCCCTTGAGATTGGGCACCAGCACCGATGCCACCAGGCCCGGCAGCGTCTTGGCAAAGGCCAACAGCTCGGCGGTGTCGGCAAGCTGCGGCATCAGCCGCGCCGGCACGAACGAGCCCACCTCCATCTCGCGCACGCCGGCTGCGTGGGCCGCGCGCATCCACTCGATCTTGTGCGCCGTGGGCACCACGCGCTGCAGGATCTGCAGGCCGTCACGCAGGCCGACTTCGCGCACCGACACCTGCGCGGGCCAGGGTGCGGCGCCGCTGGCAGCGGTCTGTGCACGGGATGGTGGAGCGGCGGCTTCGGGTCGAACGGGCGGCATGGGAGCGTCGGATACGTCAAAAAATGAATGGACGCGAGTCTAGAATTTCCTTAAATTCCTTTCCATTGATATTTTTTCGCTTTCAGTTTCCATTTTGGAAATTCACGATGCACGATGCGTGACCTGGACCTGACCAGCCTGCGCCTGTTTGTCCAGGTCTGCGAAAGCGGCAGCCTGGCGGCCGCGGCCGCCCGGTCGCACATGGTGTCGTCGGGCGTGAGCAAGCGGCTGGCGCAACTGGAAGCACAACTCGGCACGCCACTGCTGCAGCGGCGGCGGCACGGCATGTCGCCCACGGCCGCTGGCGAAACGCTGCTGGAGCATGCGCGAGAAATGCTGCAGGGCGTGGCGCGCATCGAACGCGACATGGCGGCCTACGCGGCCGGCGCACGCGGGCAGGTGCGCATCCTGGCGTCGGTGTCGGCGATGTCGGAATCGCTCGCCGACGATGTGGCGCGCTTCCTGCGCGAGCCGGCGCATGCACGCATCGAAGTCGATCTGGAAGAACGCGTCAGCCCGGAGATCGTGCGCGGCGTGGAGACAGGCATCGCCTCGCTGGGCGTGTGCTGGGACGCCGCCGACCTGCGCGGCCTGCACTCGCGGGCCTACCGTTCGGACCACCTTGCGGTGGCCGTCCCGCGCGGCCATGCGCTGGCGCGGCGCCGCTCGGTGCGCTTTGCCGAGACGCTGGACCATGAGCATGTGAGCCTGCCGCCCAACAGCGCGGTGCAGCTGATGCTCAGCCGCGAGGCAGCACTGCTGCAGCGCCAGTGGACATCGCGCGTGGTGGTGACCAACTTCGAGGCCGCGATGCGGGTGGTGCGCGCCGGCCGCGCCATCAGCGTGGTGCCGCGCGAGATTGCGCAGCTGTACGCCGACAGCTGGGGCATCGCGATCGTGAACCTCTCCGAGGCGTGGGCCGAGCGCCGCTTCATCATCTGCTACCGCAGCCTTGAATCACTCGCACCGGCAGCGCGGCTGCTGCTGGACGCGCTGGCGACGGCGTAAGACGACTACCCGAACCGATACGAACCGATACGAACCGGTATGACCCGGCACGACCCGATATGACCAACACCCTGTTCCAGCCCGCACCAATCCTCTACCTCAGCAGTGACCCGCAGCGCGTGTCGGCACAACTGGCGGGCGAGCGCCTGACGCTGAAGAACGCAGGCACCCTGCGCGACGACGTCTCCACCGATGAGATCACACCGGTGCACATCATGTCGTACTACGACGACCGCCTGGCCGCGTTTCCCTACACCGGCCTGCGCTGCGGCGGCGTGGACCCGATCGGCCGCAATGCCGTGGCGCAGGGTGGCTTTCGCATCACCGTGGCCGGCAAGCGCTACGGCAAGGGCTCGTCGCGCGAGCACAGCCCGGCAGCCGAGCGGCTGGCCGGTATCCGGCTGGTGTTTGCCGAAAGCTTTGAGCGGCTGTACCGGCAGAACGCCGACAACATCGGCCTGATCACCTGCACCGACTTCAGCCTGCTCGAACGGCTGGAGCGCGGCGAGGCGGTGCCGCTCGACGCATTGCTGGCCGGCCGCGACGCACTGGCCCAGGCCATCCTGCGCGAAGGCGGGCTGCTGCGCTTCGGGCAGCAGCACCTCACCGCGCTGGCTGTAAGCCCGAAGCAGACTCCCCCCGCTGCAGCGCGCCCCACCGACCCGCCAGCAACGCTGTTTCGCAAGATCATCGCGCGTCATCTGCTGACGACCGGTGTGACGCCCGATGCGCCCACGCCCGGCGACGGCGTGTTCGTGCAGGCCGACTGGCGCTTCATCCACGAGTACTACACCGGCATGGCCGCGCACATGCTCGACGCCGCCTTCGGCGATGCACTGCAGCTGCACGACACGGCGCGCATCGTGGTGTTTGAGGACCACAGCTCCTACGTCGACGAAAGCCCGGCGCATCTGCGCCATGGCCTGGTGCCCAACATGCGCTCGATGATGCAGGCACAGCGCGACTTTGTTGCGCGCCACAACCTGCGGGCGCACCGCACGCTGACCGAGGCCGAGGCACAGGCCGACGACGGCAGCAACGTGGCCGGCATCTCGCACGCGATGATGGCCGAGCACTACGCGCTGCCCGGCCAGGTGGTGGTGGGCACCGATTCACACACCACCCACAGCGGCGCGCTGGGCTGCGCGGCCTACGGCGTGGGTACCACCGACATGGCCAATGCCTTCGTCACCGGGGCGGTGCGCCTTACGCTGCCGCGCGAGTTGCGGGTGGTGCTGGGCGGACGCCTGCAGGCCGGTGTCACTGCCAAGGATGTCGTGCTGCATCTGCTGGCGCTGCCTGCCATCCGCCGCGGCGACGGCATCGGCCGCGTGTTCGAGTTCTGCGGGCCGGTGGTCGAGGCGATGGACATCGACGAGCGCGCCACGCTGTGCAACATGACCGCCGAGCTCGGCGGGCTGACGGGCATCGTCGCACCTGACGCGCGCACCGTCGCCTTTCTGCGTGAGCGGCGCGGCATCGACTTCCGTATTGAGCCGTGGATGCACAGCGATGCCGGCGCGGTGTACGACGCAGAGATCCGGGTGGACTGCAGCGCCCTGTCACCGTTGGTGGCTTCGCCGGGCGACCCGGGCCATGGCCTGCCCATCGATACGCTCGACGCCCCCGTGCGGGTGGACATGGCCTACGGCGGCTCGTGCACCGCCGGCAAGCGCGAAGACTTTCGTCACTACCACGAGGTGCTGGCCTGGGGCCTGGCGAACGGCCTGCGCGTGCCGCCGGGCGTGCAGCTGTTCCTGCAGTACGGCACCACCGCCGTGCGCGACTGGTGCATCGCCCAGGGCTGGCACCAAACCTTCGAGCAAGCGGGGGCGCGCATGCTGCAGCCTTCGTGCGGCGCCTGCGCGAACTGCGGCCCGGGCTCGTCCAGCGAAGCCTCGCAGGTCACCATCAGTGCGATCAACCGCAACTTCCCCGGGCGTTCCGGCCCAGGCCAGGTGTGGCTGGCGTCGCCGCCCACGGTGATGGCCAGCGCGCTGGCCGGTGAGATCATCTCGTTCGAGGCGCTGAAGGCGCGCCACACCGCCACGAAAGCCACCGCATGACCATACCCGTGATTCCCAAGACCTGCGACCTGTGCGATGCCTGCGACGACGCCCTGCCCTGCGCGCTGCCGTGGCGCAGCTTCGGGCAGCGCCGCGCGTTTGCCGGCTTCATCGAGACGCTGAAGGTCTTTGAGGACATTGCGCTGATGCGCGA
>JBDLRH010000042.1:0-72829 GCA_039800165.1 Pseudomonadota bacterium | reverse complement strand
AGCCGGCATAGCTCAGTTGGTAGAGCAGCGCATTCGTAATGCGAAGGTCGGGGGTTCGACTCCTCTTGCCGGCACCAGACAGTCCACAGGGCCGGCTCCTCCATCAGGGCCGGCCCTGTTTGGTTTTCCCCCGGCGGGTACTACGCCAGCGGCAACTACTGCGTCTCGAGCCGCTGACCTGCCGCTCCGCGGGTAATCAGCTGCCGGCCACCTTCATCCGGTCGATCAGCACCGAGCCGGTGGTCTTGGCGCCGTAGGTGTAGGCGTCGGCACCGATCGCCTGGATGCCTTGCAGCATGTCTTTCAGGTTGCCGGCGATGGTGATCTCCTGCACCGGGTAGGCGATGCGGCCGTTCTCGACCCAGAAGCCGCTGGCGCCGCGCGAGTAGTCGCCGGTGACGTAGTTCACGCCCTGCCCCATCAGCTCAATGACGAACAGCCCGGTGCCCAGCTTGCGCAGCATCGCGTCGAGGTCGTCACCGGCGCGCGTCTGCCGCGAGCTCAGCGTGAGGTTGTGCGAGCCGCCCGCGTTGCCGGTGGTCTTCATGCCGAGCTTGCGCGCCGAATAGGTGCTCAAGAAGTAGCCCTGCACCTCGCCTGCGCTCACCACCCTGCGTGCGCGGGTGCGCACGCCTTCCTCGTCAAACGGCGCGCTGCCCTTGCCGCGCAGCTCGTGCGGGTCTTCCGACAGGTCCACATGTGCGGGAAAGACGCGCTTGCCCAGCGAATCCAGCAGGAAGCTGCTCTTGCGGTACAGCGCGCCACCGCTCACCGCGTGCACGAACGCGCCGATCAGGCCCGCCGCCAGCGGCGACTCGAACAGCACCGGGCACTCGACGGTGGCGATCTTGCGCGACTTCAGGCGGCTGAGGGCACGTTCGGCGGCGTAGCGGCCCACCACGGCCGGGCTGGCGAGGTCTTGCGCGCGGCGCATCGAGGTGTACCAGTAGTCGCGCTGCATGTCGTCGCCCTTGCCGGCGATCGGCGCGACCGACAGGCTGTGGCGCGAGCTCGCATACCCGCCCCGAAAGCCGCGGGTGTGTGCGCTGAAGAAGTGGCTTTGCTGGGCTGATACCGACGCGCCCTCGCTGTTGGTGATGCGCCGGTCGGTGCTCACCGCTGCCTCTTCGCATTCCAGCGCCAGTTGCGCGGCCTGTTCGCTCGTGACGGTCCACGGGTGGAACAGGTCCAGGTCTCGCTGCTCGGCCGGCTGTGCGATGTCGTCCGCGTCGGGCAGCCCAGCCACCGGGTCTTCGGCAGTGAAGCGCGCGATGTCGAAGGCCGCACGCACTGTCTGCTCGATCGCCTGCGGCGAAAAGTCGGAGGTGCTGGCGTTGCCGCGCTTGTGGCCGACGTACACCGTCACGCCCAGCGACTTGTCGCGGTTGCGCTCCACCGTCTCCAGGCGCCCCTTGCGCACCGACACGCTCAGGCCGCAGCCCTCGGAGGCCTCGGCGCCCGCGTCGGTCGCACCGAGCTTGCGCGCATGCGCCAGCGCCTGGTCCACCAGGCTCTCGAAGAAGGGGCGTTGATAGGCAAAACCGCTGTCACTTGCGGGTGCGGCAGCGGCGCTGGTCGAAGGGCTGGAACGTCTGGTGGCCATGGGTGCCTTGAAGGTCGGCGGCTATGATACTTGCCACCTTCCGAAGCCCATGTCCCGCAAACCCCGCAAAGGCTATTACGTGCGCGGTCAGTTCGTTGCCGAAGGCAGTGAACTCGACCTGCAGCTCAAGGCAGAGCTCAAGGGCACCGCCGACGCCAGCAAGACCGACCTCAAGCGCGAAAGCGCCGAGCTGCAAAAGCTGGGCGAATCGCTGCTGACGCTGCGCGCCGACCTCAAGGCCCGGCTGGCCCTGCCCGACAAGCTGACCGACGCGCTCGATGCGCTCAAGCGCATCACCAATTTCGAGGGCCGGCGCCGGCAGTCGCAGTTCGTGGGCAAGCTGATGCGCCAGCTGGATGCGGACACCGTCGAGGCGATCCGCACGGTGCTGGCCGAGCAGCAACAAGGCTCGGCGCGCGAGACGCTGGCGCTGCATCAGGCCGAGCAATGGCGCGAGCGGCTGGTGGCCGACGACGGCGCGTTGGCCGACTGGATGGCGCAGCACCCCGACACCGACAGCCAGCAGCTGCGCGCACTCATCCGTCAGGCGCGCAAGGACGTACAGCCCGACGCCGCCTCCATCTCGCAAGGCCTGGCACCGCGGCGCGGCCGCGCGTGGCGCGAGATCTTCCAGATCGTGCGCGAGCAGCTCGGCGGGGCAGACAACGACGACAACGAAGCGGATGCGGATGCCGACGCCGATGCAGCCCACGGCGACAACGCCGAGCACGCCGCCCACCGCTACCGGCCATGAGCAACTTTGACAGCGTGACGATCGGCATCGTGTCGATCAGCGACCGCGCCTCCAGTGGCGTGTATGAAGACAAGGGCCTGCCCGCACTGAAAGACTGGCTGGGCCGCGCGCTGAAGAACCCGATCACCTTCGAGGCCCGGCTGATCCCCGACGAGCGCGAGCGCATCAGCGCCACCTTGATCGAACTGGTGGATGCCGGCTGCTCGCTGGTGCTGACCACCGGCGGCACCGGGCCCGCCCTGCGCGACGTGACGCCCGAGGCGACGCTGGCGGTGGCGCACAAGGAGATGCCTGGCTTTGGCGAGCAGATGCGGCAGATCTCGCTGCGCTTCGTGCCCACCGCCATCCTGTCGCGTCAGGTGGCGGTGATCCGCGACCGCAGCCTCATCATCAACCTGCCCGGGCAGCCCAAGTCGATTCAGGAGACGCTGGAAGGCCTGAAGGCCGATGACGGCACGCAGGTCGTACCGGGCATCTTTGCTGCGGTGCCCTACTGCATCGACCTGATCGGCGGGCCCTACCTCGAGACGAACGACGCGGTGTGCAAGGCCTTTCGGCCCAAGAGCGCGATCCGCCCTGCGCGATAGCCAGCGCCGGTGCCTACCGGTCCACCAGCTGGTTGAGCTTGTCGGCCTCGAAGTTTTCCTGGCGCTGCGCATCGGCCGGCACGCAGTCGCTGCGCGTCTCGCCGGCCGACAACTGCTCGATCGCCTTCCACAGCAAGGCGATCTGGTGCTCCTGGCTGGCAGCGTTGCCGATCAGGCCCTTCATCGCCTGGCTCAGCGGGTCGTCTTCGTTGGTGATGCCGTAGGCGGTGAACTTGGATTCACCGCGCTGCTCGGTCACGTCGGCGCTGTGGCCTTCCTTCGAGGGAATGATGCGCGCCGGAATGCCCACTGCGGTGGCGCCCGCGGGCACCGGCTTGATCACCACCGCGTTGCTGCCGATCTTCGCGCCGTCGCCCACGGTGAATCCGCCCAGCACCTTGGCACCGGCACTCACCACCACATTGCGGCCCAGCGTGGGGTGCCGCTTGGTGCCCTTGTACAGCGAGGTGCCGCCCAGCGTCACGCCCTGGTAGATGGTGCAGCCGTCACCGATCTCGGCGGTTTCGCCCACTACCACGCCCATGGCGTGATCAAAGAAGACGCGGCTGCCGATCTTCGCGCCGGGGTGGATCTCGATGCCGGTCAGCCAGCGCGAGAAGTGCGAGATGAAGCGGCCCAGCCACTTCAGGCCATGGTTCCAGCACCAGTGCGCCGGCCGGTGCAGCCAGATGGCATGCAGGCCGGGGTAGCAGGTGATGACCTCCCAGGTGCTGCGCGCCGCGGGGTCGCGCTCAAGAATGCACTGGATGTCGGAACGCAGGCGGTCGAACATGAAGGCCGAAGCGAATGGGGCTGGCAGTCTACCGCTTCGCCTTGTGCGCCAGGTCGATCATGGCCTTGGCCACCCCGCGCAGGATATGGACTTCTTCTTCAGCGAGTGACGCGCGATTGACCAGCTGGTTGAGCCGCGGCAGCAGCTTCTTGGGCGCCTGCGGGTCCAGAAAGCCGATCTCCACAAGCGCCTGCTCCCAGTGCGACAGCAGCCCAGCCACCGCCTGCGCGTCGGCCCGCACCGGCTCGCGCGTGGCCGGCACCACATCAAAGCCACCCAGCGCCAGCCGCCATTCATAAGCGATCACCTGCACCGCTGCCGCGAGGTTGAGCGAACCGAAGGCGGGGTCGGTGGGGATGCTCAGGCACACATGGCAGCGGTACACGTCTTCGTTCTTCAGGCCAAAGCGCTCGGGGCCGAACAGGAAACCCACGCCGCCGTCCGTGCCCTCGGCCGCTGCATCACCTGCAGATGCATCACCGGAAGACGCCTGGGGCGGCCGCAGCTGCGCCGCAAGCGCCGTCAGGTGTTCGCGCGGCGTGCGCGTGGGCGGGCCGAAGTCGCGCGGCGTCATCGCGGTGGCGCACAGGTGGCTGATGCCGTCCAGCGCCTCGTCCAGGGTGGCGACGATGCGTGCGCGGGCCAGCACCTCGTTGGCGCCGCTGGCGCGCTGGATCGCCTCGTCGGTGCGCAGCACGCCGCGCTGGCGCGGATTGACCAGCACCAGCTCATCAAAGCCCATCACCCGCAGGGCGCGCGCCGCGGCGCCGACATTGCCCGCGTGGCTGGTGTCGATCAGGATGAAGCGGGTGCGCATGGGGTCGGCGTACAGGCCAAGGCGTAAAATCGGCGCATTGTCGCCTGCGGCATCGCCCGCTCGCTTTGCCCGCTCCTGATCAACGCGTGCCCCACACCTGTGGCGTGCCGCAGAGGTTCCACAATCCATGTCGTCCAGCCTGCATCCCATGCTCAACGTGGCCATCAAGGCCGCACGCGCCGCCGGCGCGATCATCAACCGCGCCGCACTCGACGTCGAGTCGGTGCGCATCTCGCAAAAGCAGGTCAACGACTTCGTGACCGAGGTGGACCACGCCAGCGAGCAGGCCATCATCGACACGCTGCTGGGCGCCTACCCGGACCACGGCATCCTCGGCGAGGAGACCGGCCGCACCCAGGGCAACCCCAAGTCAGACCATGTGTGGATCATCGATCCGCTGGACGGCACCACCAACTTCATCCACGGCTTTCCGGTCTATTGCGTCAGCATCGCACTGCAGGTGCGTGGCCGCATCGAGCAGGCCGTCATCTACGACCCCACGCGCAACGACCTGTTCACCGCCACCCGTGGCCGCGGCGCCTTCATGAACGACCGCCGCATCCGGGTGAGCAAGCGCACGATGCTCAAGCAGTGCCTCATCTCCACCGGCTTTCCGTTCCGCCCGGGCGACGACTTCAACACCTACCTGCGCATGATGGGCGACGTGATGAAGCTCACCGCCGGCCTGCGCCGCCCAGGCGCCGCAGCACTTGACCTGGCTTATGTGGCCGCCGGCTTCACCGACGGCTTCTTCGAGACCGGCCTGTCGCCGTGGGATGTGGCGGCGGGCTCGCTGCTGGTGACCGAGGCCGGCGGCCTGATCGGCAACTTCACCGGAGAGGCCGACTTCCTGGACCAGAAAGAGTGTGTGGCCGGCAACCCGCGGGTGTACGGCCAGCTGGTGCAGTTGCTCGGCAAGTACAGCAAGTTCGCAAGCACCGCCGACAAGATGGCGGTGCATGAGGCGCAGCGCGACGCGGGCGCAACCGCATCGGCGCCCGCCGACGGGGATGCACCCTTTTGAGCCGTTGCAGCGTGGACACGATTGCGCGCAGGACCTTGCCCATCACCGTGCGCCCCTGTCACCGTGCGCCCCTGAAGCGTCCCCTCATCCCTTGCGCCTGACGTGAACACCGCCCCGGCCCCGGACCTGTCGGCACACACGCCGATGATGCAGCAGTACCTGCAGCTCAAGGCAGGCTACCCGGACACGCTGCTGTTCTACCGGATGGGCGACTTCTACGAGCTGTTCTACGCCGACGCCGAGAAGGCCGTGCGGCTGCTCGACATCACGCTCACCCAGCGCGGCCAGTCGGCCGGCCAGCCGGTGGTGATGGCCGGCGTACCCTTCCATTCGGTCGAAAGCTACCTGGCGCGGCTGATCGCCTGCGGCGAGTCGGTGGCGATCTGCGAGCAGGTCGGCGAGGTGGGCGCCGGCAAGGGCCCGGTGGAGCGCAAGGTAGTGCGGGTGGTCACGCCGGGCACGCTGACCGACGCCGAACTGCTGAATGACAAGCGCGAGGCGCTGCTGCTGTCGCTGCACCAGGGCCCGCGCGCGCGGCTGGGCCTGGCCTGGATGGCGCTGACGCAAGGCGAGCTGCAACTCGCTGAATGCGATGCCGACGAGCTGGAGGCCTGGGTGGCACGCATCGCCCCGCGCGAACTGCTGCATGCGGCCGACCTCACGCCCGCGCTGCTGCAGCGGCTGCAGGCCCTTCGACAGGGCGGCACCTCATCTGCCCTCACCATGACCGAGCGGCCGGCGTGGACCTTCGATGCCGCGCTGGGGCAACGCAAGCTGCTCGAGCAACTGCAGGCGGCAAGCCTGGACGCATGGCAGGCCGGCGAGCTGGCGCTGGCCCATGCGGCCGCGTCGGCACTGCTGTCGTTTGCCGAGCACACCCAGGGCCGCGCGCTGTCGCATCTGCACACGCTGAGGGTGCAACGCAGCGACGCACTGATCGACCTGCCTGCGACCACCCGGCGCAACCTCGAGCTGGTGCAGACGCTGCGCGGCGAGGACAGCCCCACGCTGCTGTCGCTGCTGGACACCTGCCAAAGCGGCATGGGCAGCCGCGCGCTGCGCCGCTGGCTGCTGGAGCCGCAGCGCGACCGCACCGAAGCGCAGCAGCGGCTGCAGGCAATCGCCGCGCTGAGCGAGGGCCCGTGGCAGGCGCTGCGTGCCGACCTGCGGCGCATCAGCGATGTGGAGCGCATCACCGCACGGCTGGCCCTGCGGCAGGTGCGACCGCGCGAACTGACCGCCCTGCGGCAGTCGATGTCGCAATCGCAGGCGCTTGCCTCCACATTGACGGATCTCCTCCAGCAGGTTGCCGGCGCCGGCGTGCCGATGTCTGGCCACGCGCTGGCCACGCTGGCGCCCGCACTGCAGCCGCCGCATGATGTTGCAGCCCTCCTGTCCCGCGCCATTGCCGACGAGCCCTCCGCCATGGTGCGCGACGGCGGCGTGATCGCCACAGGCTTTGATGCCGAGCTGGACGAGCTGCGTGGCATCGAGCAGCACTGCGACGCCTTCCTGCTCGACCTGGAGCAGCGCGAGCGTGCGCGCACCGGCATCGCCAACCTGCGGGTGCAGTTCAACAAGGTGCACGGCTTCTTCATCGAGGTGACGCAGGGACAGCTGGACAAGGTGCCCGACGACTACCGGCGCCGCCAGACGATGAAGAACGCCGAGCGCTTCATCACCCCCGAACTCAAGGCCTTCGAGGACAAGGCGCTGAGCGCGCAAGAGCGCGCGTTGCAGCGCGAGAAGTGGCTGTACGAGCAGCTGCTGGAGGCCCTGCAGCCGCAGGTACCTGCGCTGACCGTGCTGGCGCGTGCGCTTGCCACGCTGGACGCCCTGTGCGCACTGGCCGAGCGGTCGGTCACGCTGCACTGGTGCGCGCCGCAGTTCATGCGCGAGCCCGGCATCGAGATCCGCGCGGGCCGCCACCCGGTGGTGGAGGCGCGCCTGGCCGAAACCGCAGGGCAGCGTGGTACGTCCGCCGGCAGCAGCTTCATCGCGAACGATACGCAGCTGGGGCCGAAGCAGCGCATGCAGGTGATCACCGGCCCCAACATGGGTGGCAAGAGCACCTACATGCGGCAGGTGGCGATCATCTGCCTGCTGGCGAGCATCGGCTCGTATGTGCCGGCGCAGTCGTGCCGCATCGGCCCGATCGATGCGATCCACACCCGCATCGGCGCGGCGGATGACCTGGCCAATGCGCAGTCCACCTTCATGCTGGAGATGACCGAGGCGGCGCAGATCCTGCGCAGTGCCACGCCGCAGTCGCTGGTGCTCATGGACGAGATCGGCCGCGGCACCAGCACCTTCGACGGGCTGGCGCTGGCCGCCGGCATCGCGGCGCACCTGCACGACCGCACCCAGGCCTTCGTGCTTTTTGCCACCCACTACTTCGAGCTGACCGACTTTCCGGCCAAGCACCACGGCGCGGTGAACATGCATGTGAGTGCCGCCGAATCAGGCAGCGACATCGTCTTTCTGCATGAGCTGCAGCCCGGCCCGGCCAGCCGCAGCTACGGGGTGCAGGTGGCGCGGCTCGCCGGCATGCCCGCACCGGTGCTGCAGCACGCCCGCGCGGCGCTCGCCTCGCTGGAGGCACGCCAGGCACAAGACCGCGCGCAGGTGGACCTGTTCGCGCCGCCGCCTGCGGCCGAAGCACCCGCGCCCTCGGCGGTGGAAGCCGCGCTGGCCGCCCTCGACCCGGATGCCTTGAGCCCGCGCGAGGCGCTGGATGCGCTGTACGCGCTGCGCAAGCTGCTGGGCTGACTACACTTCGCCCAACGCCTTCCGATACACCGCCATGACCTATTGCGTTGCCGTCAAGCTCAATGCCGGGCTGGTTTTCCTGTCCGACTCGCGCACCAATGCCGGACTGGACCAGATCAGCAGCTTTCGCAAGATGATCGTCTACGAGAAGCCGGGCGACCGCTTCATGGTGCTGCTGTCGGCGGGCAACCTGAGCATCTCGCAGTCGGTGCGCGAAATCCTGCAGATCGAGCAGCTGCCCGACGAGCACGGCGGCGACCCGATCACCATCTGGAACGCGAAAAGCATGTTCGATGCCACGCGGGTGCTGGGCTCGGCGGTGCGCCATGTGTATGAGCGCGATGCACAGGCGCTCAAGGCCTCGGGGGTGGAGTTCAATGTGTCGCTGATCTTCGGCGGCCAGATCCGCGGCGAGAACATGCGGCTGTTCCAGGTGTATTCGGCGGGCAACTTCATCGAGGCCACGTCGGAGACGCCGTACTTCCAGATCGGCGAGTCCAAGTACGGCAAGCCGGTGCTTGACCGGGTGATCACGCCCGAGACGCCACTCAACGAGGCGGCCAAGTGCGCGCTGGTATCGATGGACTCGACCCTCAAGTCCAACCTGTCGGTGGGCCTGCCGATGGACCTGGCGGTGTACGAGCGCGACACCTTCCAGACCGACAAGATCGTCTGCATCGACGAGCAGAACCCCTACTTCCGCATGCTCAACGGCAACTGGGGCCAGCGCCTGCGCCAGGTGTTTGACAGCATCGAAGACCCGCTGTGGAACGGCGGCGCGACCGAAGCACCGCTGATGGTGCCGGCCGCGCGCAGCAAGCCGCTCAAGAAGATCACCACGCCGCAGGAAAAGCTGGTGTGAGCGCCGCGCACGACCCGCTGGTCTTTGCGCACGGCAACAGCTTTCCTGGCGGCACCTACACCCAGCTGCTCAAGAGCCTGCGCCAGCGCGGCTTTGCGCCGCGCGCGGTGGACAAGTTCGGCCACGACAGCAAGTACCCGGTCACCAACAACTGGCCGCACCTGGTGCGCCAGCTGCACGACTTTGCGCAGCGCGAGGCCGACCGCAGCGGCATGCGGCCGTGGCTGGTGGGCCATTCGCTGGGTGGCTTTCTGAGCGTGATGTGCGCTGCGCGCCACCCGGAGCTGGTGCGCGGGGTGGTGCTGATCGACTCGCCGGTGCTCGGCGGCTGGCGCGCCAGCGCGGTCAGCGTGCTCAAGCAGACCCAGCTGGTGGGGGCGCTGTCGCCCGGCGCGATCAGCCGCAACCGGCGCCACCGCTGGCCCGATGCAGCCGCGGCGCTGGAGCACTTTCGCCACAAGCGCGCTTTTGCCCACTGGGACCCGCAGTGCCTGGCGGACTACATCGCGCATGGCACCCACGACGACGAGGACGGCCAGCGCGTGCTGAGCTTCGACCGCGATATCGAGACCGCCATCTACAACACCCTGCCCGACAACCTGGAGCGGCTGCTCAAGCGCCACCCGCTGCGCTGCCCCGCGGCCTTTGTCGGCGGCACGCGCTCGGCCGAGATGCGCCAGGTGGGCATGGCGATGACCGAGCGGCTGACCCACGGCCGCATCATGCTGCTCGAGGGCACGCACCTGCTGCCGATGGAGCGGCCGGTGGCAGTGGCTGCCGCGGTCGAGGCATCGATTCGCGGCATGCAGGAGCACGCACCAGCGTAAGCGGCGGCTGAAGATCGGCAGGACCACTGTATATTTGCACAGTGGACCTGAATACCAAGCTTTCCATCCTGGCCGACGCGGCCAAGTACGACGCCTCGTGCGCCTCCAGCGGCAGCGAGCGCCGCGACTCGCGCAACTCGCGCACTCCGGGCGGCATCGGCTCGACCGAGGGCACCGGCATCTGCCACAGCTACGCGCCCGATGGCCGCTGCATCTCGCTGCTGAAGATCCTGCTGACCAACTGGTGCGTCTACGACTGCCTGTACTGCGTCAACCGGGTGTCGAGCAATGTGCCGCGCGCGCGCTTTTCCATTGACGAGGTGGTAAACCTCACGCTGGACTTCTACCGCCGCAACTGCATCGAGGGCCTGTTCCTGTCCAGCGGCATCATCCGCAGCCCCGACTACACGATGGAGCAGGTGGTCGAGGTGGCGAGGCGCCTGCGCGAGGAGCACGACTTTCGCGGCTACATCCACCTCAAGACCATCCCCGACGCGGCACCCGAACTGCTGGCACGCGCCGGGCTGTACGCCGACCGGCTGAGCATCAACATCGAACTGCCCACCGCGCACAGCCTGGTGCGGCTGGCGCCCGAGAAGGACGCCCGTGCCATCGAGCGCAGCATGGGGCGGCTGAAGCTGCACATCGACGAGTCGCGCGAGGCACGCGCTGCGCAGTCGCGCACGGTGGCGGTGCTGCCGCGCGGGCCGGCCCGTCGCGCTGCTGCGCCGCGCTTTGCGCCGGGTGGCCAGAGCACGCAGATGATCGTGGGCGCCGACGCCACCGCCGATCGCGAGATCCTGGCCACCAGCGCGCGCCTGTACGGCCAGCACCGGCTGCGGCGGGTGTACTACTCGGCCTTCAGCCCGATTCCCGATGCATCGAGCGCGCTGCCGCTGAAGGCGCCGCCGCTGGTGCGCGAGCACCGGCTGTACCAGGCCGACTGGCTGCTGCGCTTTTACGGCTACCGCCACGACGAGATCGTGGCCGACGCACGCACCGGCATGCTCGACCTGCAGGTGGACCCGAAGCTCGCTTGGGCGCTGGCGCACCGCGAGCGCTTTCCGGTGGACCTGAACCGCGCGCCGCGCGAGATGCTGCTGCGCGTGCCGGGCCTGGGCGTGCGCTCGGTACAGCGGCTGCTGGCCGCGCGCCGGGTGCGCCGCTTGCACCGCGACGACCTCGACCGGCTGCAGGTGCCGCTGGCCAAGGTGCTGCCCTTCATCACTGTGCCGGGTCACAGCCCGCTGGCGCTGGATGCAAGCGACCTGCGCACGCGGCTGACCGCACCGCCTGCGGCACGGTCGTCGCCGCAGCTCGACTTGTTTCACGGCACACCATGAGCATCGAAGCCCACACGGTCTGCCTCGCGGCAGAAACCGACATTGCCGGCTTTCGCGACGCCGCGCGCCGCCTGCTGGCGCAGGGCGTGCCGCCCGATCAGGTGCACTGGAGCGTGGCCACGCGCGCTGCCCAATCGCTGTGGGACAGCGAGGTCAACCCACACGATCCACACCACCTGCCCGACCCGCCACACACCCCCCGCGCTGCGCCGTCACCCCCCGCCGCCCCAGCTGGCCCGGGCGATGCCGCTGCAGCGGCCGTGCGGGTGCCGCGCGCCCTGCTCGAGTTGCTGGTCACCGCCTCGCTGCACGGCAGTGTCGATCGGCATGCGCGCATGTACCGCCTGCTGTGGCGGCTGCAGCAGCGCTCGGCGCTCGCAGGCGACGCACTCGATGGCGACCGGCTGCAACTGGAGCAGCTGGCCCGCGCGGTTCGGCGTGACCTGCACAAGATGAAGGCCTTCGTGCGCTTTCGCCCGGTGGACGACGGCGATGCACGCGGGCCGCTGCATGTGGCGTGGTTCGAGCCGCAGCACCACATCGTGCAGGCGATCGCGCCCTTCTTTCAGCGCCGCTTCACCGGCATGCGCTGGGCGCTGCTCACGCCGCGCGGCAGCGTGGCGTGGCAGCCTGGCGGCCCCTTGCAGTTCGGCCCGCCGGCGCGGCGCGAGGACGCGCCCGGCCCCGACGCCGGCGAGGCGCTGTGGCTCACCTACTACCGCCACACCTTCAACCCGGCACGACTCAAGCTTGACGCCATGCGCCGCGAGATGCCGGTGCGCTACTGGCACAACCTGCCCGAGGCGGCGTTGATCAGCGAGCTGGCGCAGTCGGCTCTGGAGCGCAGCGGCCAGATGATCGCGGCGCCCTCTGGCACGGGGCGCAGGCGTCACGCGGCTGTGGATGCGGCCACGCAAGGCCTGCGTACCGCGGCGGCGCGTGCAGCGGCACCAAGCGATCCGGCCGGCTGATCAGGCGCGCCAGTCCACCACGCCGGTCCACGCGGTCAGCAGCACCACGATGCCAAAGCCGATGCGATACCAGGCAAACGGCACAAAGCTGTGGGTGGCCACATAGCGCAGCAGCCAGCGCACGCAGATCCACGCACTGATGAACGAGAACAGCAGGCCCACGCCGAACATCGGCAGGTCGGCCCAGCTCAGCAGCGCGCGGTCCTTGTACAGGCTGTAGGCACCCGCGCCAATCAGGGTCGGCATCGCGAGGAAGAAGGAAAAGTCGGTGGCGGCCTGCCGGCTCAGCCCCAGCAGCATGCCGCCGATGATGGTGGCACCGCTGCGGCTGGTGCCGGGCACCAGCGCCAGGCACTGCACCAGACCGACCTTCAGCGCGTCCAGCGGGCCCATGTCGTCCACCCGCTGCACCCGTACCGCCACCCGCTGGCGCCGCTCGGCCCACAGGATGATGAAGCCGCCCACAATGAAGGCGGTGGCCACCACCGTGGGGGTGAACAGGTGTGCCTTGATCGCCTTGCCCAGCAGCAGGCCCAGCACCACCGCCGGCACGAACGCCACCGCCACATTCAGGGTGAAGCGCTGCGCCTGGCGCTGCGTCGGCAGGCCGGCCACGGTGGCCGCGAGCTTCTGCCAGTACACCAGGATGACGGCAAGGATGGCACCGGTCTGGATGGCGATGTCGAAGACCTTGGCCTTCTCGTCATCGAAGCCCAGCAGCGCGCCGGCCAGGATCAGGTGGCCGGTGCTCGACACCGGCAGAAATTCGGTCAGGCCCTCGACCACGCCCATCACGGCGGCCTTGGCCAGCAAAACAAGATCCACGTCGGCTCCACGGAAGAGACGCCCGATTATCCGGGCGGCGGCGGCGGCACCCGTGCGCCTTGCTGCGCCGCACCACGGCTGCGGCAGACCGGTCGTCACCCCACCGCCCCACCGCCCCGCAGCTCCATCGGCCGGGCGCACCGGTCCGCCGAACAGGGCTGCAAACGCGGGCCAATCCATGCGCTTGCTGCCGCATGCCTGACTCAAGTCGCTGCCGCGCAGGCCGATGACTTCCCCGAACGGTCAGTCTTGCGCGCGACCAGCGATGCGCAGCGCAGGCACCGGTTCAGGTTCACGCGCAGGGCCCGCCGGGCCTTGCGGTGGTCGTTGTCCAGCACTTCCTCGAGGGAGCCACCATGGCGCTTGTCAAGAAACCCCGTGCCGACGGTGACGTCGCACTTGCTTCCCACGCCCCGGCCGGGGTGAACGCCGCCGCGGCTCGCGAAGCCGACGCCCAGCGCCGACGGGCGCGCACGCTGGCCAAGCAGCAACAGGCCTCCGAGCGCATCTCGGCTGCGGCCACCGAACTGGCCGCCGGCATCAACGAGGCGTCGTCTGCCTCAGAAGAGCTCAAGCGCGCCTCCGACCAGATCGCCACCGGCTCGGAAGAAGCCTCGGCAGCAGCGCAGGAATCGCTGGCCGCGCTCACGCAGGTCACCACCTCGATCGTGCGGCAGCTGCAGGCGGTCAACGCCGCGCAAAAGCGCGCCGTGGGCATGCAGGAGCAGGCCGCAGAGATCAACTCGGGCGTGAAGGCACTGGTAGACAACCTGACGCTGGCCACCGAACGGCAGGCCGAGTCGGTGAAGATGGTGGCCGAGCTGGAGCGCCAGGCTTCCAACATCGGCGACATCGTGAAGGCGGTGGCCCGCATCGCCGACCAGACCAACCTGCTGGCACTCAACGCCGCCATCGAGGCCGCGCGTGCCGGCAAGCACGGCAAGGGCTTTGCCGTGGTGGCAGACGAGGTGCGCACGCTGGCCGAAACTTCCGAGAAAAGCGCCAAGGAAATCCAGAACCTGATCGGCCAGATCCAGGGCGATGTGCAGACCATCGCACAGGGCATCAATTCGGCTGCTGAAGCCATCCAGACCGAGCTGGGCAACTCCGAGAAGGTGATGCAGCAGCTCGACTCGATCCGCAAGGACGCGGCGCAGATCGTCGAGGGCGCCACCGAAATCGCCGGCGCTGCTGCGCAAAGCGATGTGGCCGCCAAGAACGCGCTGAAGGGCGCCGAAGAAATTGCCGCTGCGGCAGCCGAGCAGGGATCGGCCTGCGAAGAGGCCGCCAAGACGGTGGCCGAGCAGGCCAGCGCACTGGCCGAATGCGAGCAGACCGCACAGTCGCTGTCCGACATTGCCGACGAACTGAAGAACAGCACCGACATCTCCAAGAGCGCCGAAGAGGTGGCCAGCGCAGCGGAAGAGCTCTCCAGCGTGCTGCAGGAGATCAACCGCTCGGCCGCGCAGATCATGGTGGCGCTCGACCAGATCCGCAAGGGCGCGGAGGTGCAGCACAAGTCCACTGAAATTTCGGCTGCTGCGGTGTCGCAGATTGCCAAGGGCGCCGAGCTGGCCGAGCAGCGTGCGGCGTCCGGCATGGAGCGCGCCCGGTCGATCGAGACCCTGTTGGCCGAGAACAAGCGCGGCATCAACGCGCTGGTCAGCGGCATCGACAACGGCGTGACCAGCACCAAGGACAGCATCCGCCAGATCAAGGAGCTGGAGCTGGTCAGCCGCAAGATCGACAAGATCGTCGATGCGATCACGCAGGTGTCGATCCAGACCAACATGCTGGCGGTCAACGGCAGCATCGAAGCAGCACGCGCCGGCGAGTACGGCAAGGGCTTCGTGGTGGTGGCCACCGACATCCGCAACCTGGCACACGACTCGGCCGAAAACGCCGATCGCATCAAGGACATGGTCAAGGCCATCCAGGACCAGATCGGCCTGGTGGGCCGCGACCTCAACGACATCGTCTCGGCGGCCGTGATCGAGGCCGAGAAGGGCAAGGCGATCAACGGCAACCTCGCCAAGGTCGAGGCCGATGTGGCCGAGGTGGTGGAAGGCAACGTGACGGCACAGAGCTCGGCGCGCGAAATCAGCACCGCGCTCGGCCAGGTGCGTGCCGGCGTCGACCAGATCAGCGCTGCCGCACAACAGGCCACCAAGTCGGCCGAGCAGGCCGCCGCTGCCGCCAAGCAGCAGGCCCAGGGCGCCGAAGAACTCAGTGCCGCGATCGAAGAGATCGCTTCGCTGGCCGACGAACTGCAGAGCAACTGAGCGCCCCGCGCGCCACAGGAGCACCCATGAGTGCCGTCATCGACGCCCCCGAGGCGCTGGACGAGCTGCCTGCCGAAGCCGCCCTGGCGGCTGCACAGGCCGCCGCCGACGACGCCGACGCGGGCACATCCAACGACGACCTGTACGTGACCTTCCAGCTCGGCGAGGAGATGTTCGCCGTGCAGATGGCGCCGGTGCAGGAGATCATCCGCGTGCCGACGGTGTCGCACCTGCCGCTGGCGCCACGCGCGCTGGACGGGCTGGCCAACCTGCGCGGCCGCGTGCTGCCCATCGTCAACCTGCGCCGCATCTTCGGCGCCCCCGAGCGACCGCTGGACGATGCCAGCCGCGCGGTGGTCATCCAGCTCGGCCAGCCGCTGGGCTTTGTAGTCGACCGTGTGGCCAGCGTGGTGCGCGCCGCACCGGAGGAGCTGGAAAGCGCCGAGGCCATCCAGAGCACGGTGAGCGCCGACTACCTGACCGGCGTGATCAAGCGCGCCCGAGGCGACGGCACGCAGGAGCTGCTGCTCACGGTGGACTTCGAGCGCCTGATCGCGCGCGAATTTCACGCGGCCGACAGCGCACGCAGCAGCGCGGACGGCCTGTCTGCAGGCCCGGCCAGCCGCGCCTCCGAATCCGACGAATCCGAGGCGGTGCAAGGCGAGGAACTGCGCCTGGTGAGCTTCACCGTGGCCGGGCAGGAATACGCGATCCACATCGAAGAGGTGCAGGAGATCGTGCAGCTGCCCGAGCGCATCTCGGCGGTGCCCAACGCGCCCGGCCACGTGCTGGGGCTGATTTCGCTGCGCGAGCGGCTGCTGCCGCTGGTGAGCCTGCGCCGCCTGTTCTGCCTGCCCGACCTGGGCCACCAGGAACAGCACCGCATCGTGGTGATCGCGGTGCCCGGTGGCCGGCAGATCGGCCTGGTCACCGACTCGGTGAAGGAAGTGCTGTCGGTGCCGCGGGCGCTGGCCGACGAGATGCCCTCGGTGATGTCGAACAAGGCCGAGATGAGCGAGTTCTCGTCGATCTGCCGGCTCGACGACGGCAAGCGGCTCGTGTCCATCCTTGCCATCGACCGCCTGCTGGGAACCGATTCCATGCAGCAGGCCCTGAGCGCCACCGCCGAGCACCTGGCCCGCGAGGGTGCAGGCGCTTCTTCCAGTGACCCCAGCGACAGCAGCGAGTCCACCATGAACCACAGCGACGACGACAGTGCAGTCACCGAGGACGACACCCAGGTGGTGATCTTCCGCCTGGGCAGCGAGGAGTTCGGCGTGCCGATCACCGCGGTGCAGGAGATCGTGCGCGTGCCCGAAAGCCTGACCCGCGTGCCGATGACGCCGTCCTTCGTCGAGGGCGTGATCAACCTGCGCGGCACGGTGCTGCCCGTCATCGACCAGCGCAAGCGCCTGGGCATGCCCACCGAAGAACGCAGCGACCGCCAGCGCATCATGGTCTACCTGCTCGACGGCGTGCGCACCGGCTTCATCGTCGATTCGGTGGCCGAGGTGCTGCGCATTCCACGCAGCCAGATCGAGACCGCCCCCGACCTGTCGGCCGAGCAGCGCCGCCTGATCCGCCGCGTGGCCAAGCTCGCCGGCGACCAGCGCCTGGTGATGCTGATCGACCCGGATGCGCTGCTGCGCTCGGACGAGCTGAGCGAGCTTGCCGCCGGCGAAGCCGCCACCGCCTGAACCGTCTCACCGAAGGAGGAGAGTTGCCGCCATGGCCAAGGTGCTTGTCGTCGATGACTCTGCGCTGATGCGCCGGCTGATCACCCAGGTGGTCAGCGACGAAGGCCACGAGGTGCGCACTGCGCGCAACGGCGCCGATGCGGTGGCCCAGGTCAGCGCCTGGGAGCCCGATGCCATCACGCTGGACATCAACATGCCCGAGATGGATGGCCTGACGGCGCTCAGCCTGATCATGACCACCCGCCCCACCCCGGTGCTGATGGTGTCCTCGCTGACCGCACGCGGCGCGATGTCCACCTTCGAGGCGCTGGCCCTCGGTGCGGTGGACTATGTGACCAAGCCGGGCGGCACCATCTCGCTGACGGTCGACGAGATCCGCGAGCAGCTGCAGACCAAGCTGCGCGCTGCGCTGCGCTCGCGGCCACGCAGCACGCCGCAGTCGCGCAAGGCAGCGCCGGCGATGCCGCGCAAGATCGAGCCGCCGCCGCCGACCCTGGGCAGCGGCAGCAGCGACATGGCGCTGGTGATGGTCGGGGTGTCCACCGGCGGCCCGCGCGCGCTGGAGGAAATCCTGCCGCAGCTGCCCGCCAACTTTCCGCATCCGGTGCTGGTGGCGCAGCACATGCCGGCGCAGTTCACCGAATCGTTCGCACGCCGGCTGGACGAGGTCTGCGCGATGCGGGTGCGCGAGGTGCATTCGTCGATGCCGCTGGAGCCAGGCACGATCTACATCGCCCGCGGCGGGCAGGACATGGTGGTGGACCAGCGGCTGGGCCGCATCGTGGCCGCCCCGGTGGCCGAGCGTGCGGGCGTGCCCTGGCATCCATCGGTGGACGTGATGGTGGAGAGCTCGCTCAAGCACCTGAACCCGCGCCGCCTGATGGGCGTGCTGCTGACCGGCATGGGCGATGACGGCGCACGCACCATGCACCAGCTGCACCAGCAAGGCGGGCACACCGTGGCCGAGTCGGAGCGCACCAGCGTCGTCTTCGGCATGCCGCAGGAACTCATCAGCCGCGGCGGGGCCTCGATCGTGGTCGACGGCCCGGCCGTCGCCGGTCAGATCCTGCTGTGGAGCCGCACCCTCAACCGCGACAGGAACCCCCATGGGACTCAAGCGCGCATCTGATACCCAGGAACTGCCCTCGCGCCCGGCGCCGCTGGAGCGCCGGCTCGAGGACTGGCTGGATGACCTGATGGCCGGTGACGCCAGCGCGCGGCGCCTGGCTGCATCGGCGCTGGCCGAATACCCGCAAGCCTGCCGCAGCCTGTGCGAGCGGCTGGACCGCGAGCGCGACGACAGCGTGCGGGTGGCCCTGTTCAACAGCGTGGTGATGATCGGCGGCGAAGACGCCATCAGCGGCCTGATGCCGCTGCTGCGCAGCGAAGACCCGACCCTGCGCAACGCGGCGATCGAGGCCATGAGCGAGCTGCCCGATGCGGTCGCGCCGGCCATCGACCGGCTGCTGAAGGACGCCGACGCCGACGTGCGCATCTTCACCGTCAACATCCTCGGCCTGCTCAAGCATCCACGGGTGGAGGAGTGGCTGATCGCGGTGCTGATGCACGACAGCGACGTCAACACCGTGGGCACCGCGGTGGACGCGCTGGCCGAGGTGGGCACCGCCGCCGCCCTGCCCGCCCTGGCCACCGCTGCCCAGCGCTTTGCCGAGCACCCCTTCATCGGCTTTTCCGCGGAACTGGTCCGCGAACGGATCGAGTCCGCATGACCTACACCCGAAGTGCCCCGGCATCCGGGGTGGCCGAGGCCGATCCGCCGCAGCGGGCGTCGATCAGCGACGCGGACTTCAACAAGTTCCGCGAGTTCTTCTATCGCAAGACCGGCATCCAGTTCGACGACAACAAGCGCTACTTCGTCGACAAGCGGCTGCAGGACCGCATTGCCGAGACCGGCGCGCTGAACTTCCGCGAGTACTTCGCCAGCCTGCGCTTCGAGGCGGCAGGCGCGGAGATGCAGGAACTGGTCAACGCGATGACGGTCAACGAGACCTACTTCTTCCGCGAGACCTACCAGTTCGACTGCATGGTCAACAGCCTGCTCAACGAGATTGTGCAGCACAAGAAGCCGGGCAGCCGTGTGCGGATCTGGTCGATCCCGTCGTCCACCGGCGAGGAGCCGTACTCGATCGCGATCTACCTGCTGGAGCGCTGGCCGCAGATCCATTCATATGACGTCGAGATCCTGTCCTCGGACATCGACACCAAGGTGCTGCAGTCGGCGCAGCGCGGCGTGTATTCGCAGCGCTCGGTGGGCAACCTGCCCAAGCCGTACCTCAAGAAGTACTTCACGCCGCTGCGCGACAACGAGTGGCAGGTCAGCCGCGACCTCGTCGATGCGGTGAACTTCAGCCGGGTCAACCTCACCAACTCGGCGGACACCGCCAAATTCCGCGACATCGACATCGTGTTCTGCCGCAACCTGCTGATCTATTTCGATGACCTGTCGCGCCGAGTCGCCGCCGAGGCCATGTACGAGGCCATGTCGCCAGGCGGCTTCGTCTGCCTGGGGCACTCGGAGTCGATGAGTCGCATTACCTCGCTGTTTTCGGTGCGCCGCTTCCCGGACGCGATGGTCTACCAGAAGCCGAGGGAGGGCAAGCGATGAGCCAGGGGAAACGCATCCTCGTGGTCGACGACGCCGCCACCGTGCGCATGTATCACCGCAAGGTGCTGCGCGATGCCGGCTGGACCGTGGACGAGGCGATGAACGGGCTGGAAGCCCTCGAGAAGGCGCTGGCCAACGAGGCCGAGTCGCCCTATGACCTGTATGTGGTGGACGTGAACATGCCCAAGATGGACGGCTACACCTTCATCCGCGAGCTGCGCCGCCAGGCCGGCGAGCGTGCACAGGCGCCGGTGATGATGGTCTCCACCGAGGCCCGCACCCACGACGCGAGCCGCGCGTTCGGCTCGGGCGCCAACTGCTATCTCGTCAAGCCTGCAGGCCCGGCGGCGCTGGTGATGACTGCCGCCCTGCTGCTGGGCGACACGGGCGCGGCCACCGCTGCCGCGCGGGGGGTGACCGCATGAGCCAGCACGAACTGCTTGACCAATTCGTCGTCGAGGCGCGCGACTGCATCGAGCGCATCGGCCAGCGCCTGCTCGAGGTGGAGCGCACGCCCGACGACGCCGACCTGCTCAACGACCTGTTCCGCTCGGTCCACACGCTCAAGGGCAACTGCGGCCTGTTCGAATTCGGGCCGCTCGAGACGGTGGTGCATGCCGCCGAGGACGTACTCGACCAGGTGCGCCACCGCAAGCTGTCCTACACCAACCAGATCGCCGACACCATGCTCGACGCGCTGGACCTGATCACCGAACTGGTGGACTCGATCGAGCAGCAGGGCGGCATCCCTGCCGAGCACCAGGCGCGTGCCGATGCGCTGGGCAAGGCGCTGCGCCAGTGCATGCAGGGCGCAGCCAAGCCCGAGGTGGCCACTGCGGCGCCGGTGCGCGTGCCGCCGCCCGACTGGCTGGTGGCCTTTGCACGCGCCAACACCGGCTTCGATCCGTCCTCCACCGTGGTGCGCTACCAGCCCGAGCCCGAATGCTTCTTCAAGGGCGAGGACCCGCTGCGCCTGGCCAGCGCCACGCCCGGCCTGCTGCACCTGGAGGTGGCGGCCATCCAACCGTGGCCCGCCCGCGAAGACTTCGACTGCTACCAGAGCAACCTGGCCTTCACGCTGGTGACCAGCTCGCCGCCGGCCTATGTGGAAGACCACTTCCGCTATGTGCCCGAACAGGTCGAGATTGTTCCGCTGGCGCTGGCACGCGACGATGACGCGGCCGACGCCACCAGCGCCACGGGCAAGCCCGCAGGCGCGGCAAGCACTGACGACAGCGCCGGCAGCAGCGGCCCGGACCCGGCGCGCCAGCTGCTGCTGACCCGCAGCCGCGAGCTGTGGGCCGACCAGCAGCGCACGCTGGGCGCAGACGATGTGCTGCCGGGCACGGTGGCAGCGGTGCGGCGCACGCTGGCGCAGCTGCACGAAGGACTGCACGGCACGCCGCCCTCGGCCGACTGGCTGGCGTCGATGAACGCAGCCACCAGCGCCGCCGACCTGGTGCGTTGGGCGCAGTCGCACCCGCCGCAAGACGACGAGGCCCAGGCCGCTGGCCCCGAGGGCGCCGATGCTGCCGACGGCGGCGGCGGCCGGCGCGAGCGCGGCGAAGGGGGTGGCAGCGGCAGTGGCGGCGGCGACAAGGGCCAGAAGGTGCTCAAGATCGCGCAGGAGAAGATCGACCACCTGATGGACCTGATCGGCGAGATGGTGGTGGCCAAGAACGGCCTGCCCTACCTGGCCCACCGCGCCGAGACGGTGTTTGGCCAGCGTGAACTGGCACGCGAGATCAAGACGCAGTACTCGGTGATCAACCGCATCTCCGAGGACATGCAAAGCGCCATCATGCAGGTGCGCATGATGCCGGTGGGCGTGATCTTCCAGCGCTTTCCGCGGCTGGTGCGCGACATCTCGCGCCGCCTGGGCAAGGAGGTCGAGCTCGTCATCGAAGGCGACGAGACCGAAGCAGACAAGAACGTGATCGAGGCGCTGGCCGATCCGCTGATCCACATCCTGCGCAACAGCCTTGACCACGGCCTGGAGACCGCTGCGGTGCGCGTGGCGGCCGGCAAGTCGCCCACCGGGACGCTGAAGGTCAGCGCCCGCCAGGAGTCGGACCAGGTGATCCTGGAGATCAGCGACGACGGCGCGGGCATCGACACCGACCGGGTGCGCGCCAAGGCCATCGAGCGCGGCCTGATCACCGCCGACGGCGCCGGCAGCCTGTCCGAGCACGAGACGGTGCAGCTGGTCTTCCTGCCGGGCTTTTCCACCGCCGAGCAGGTGTCGGACCTGTCGGGCCGCGGCGTGGGCATGGACGTGGTGCGCACCGCCGTCGAGCGCGTGGGCGGCACGGTCACGCTGTCCAGCGAACGCGGTAAGGGCACCGCCATCACGCTGTCGCTGCCGCTGTCGATGGCCGTCACCAACGTGATGATCGTCGAGAGCCACGGCGCGCGCTTCGGCGTGCCGATGAGCCTGATCGTCGAGACGGTGCGGGTGCACCGCGACGACATCCACCGCTTCAAGCAGGCGATGACGGTGGTGCTGCGCGGGCGCATCGTGCCGCTGCGGCCGCTCAATGAACTGCTGGGCGACGAGGCCGAGCCGCTGGCCAACGAAGCCGGCGAGCTGGCGGTGCTGGTGTGCCGGCTGCCGCAGGGCAACGTGGGCTTCATCGTCGACGAATTCCGCGGCACCACCGACATCATCTTGAAGCCGCTGGACGGCGTGCTGGCAGGCCTCACGCACTTTGCCGGCACCGCCCTGATGGGCGACGGCAGCGTGCTGCTCATCCTCAACCCGAAGGACCTCGTGTCATGAGCATCCAGTACACCCAGGACCAGGCCGCGCTCGAAGGCGTGGTGGTGGTCGAGGAGGCCGAGTCGCTGCAGAACCGGCTCAAGGAACAGCCCGAAACGGCCGTTAACCTGTCCATGTGCGAATCGATGCATGCCTCGGTGCTGCAGGTGCTGCTGGCGCTGCGCCCGCCGCTGCAGGGCCAGCCCTCGGACCCGTGGATCGCACGCATCCTTGAACGCGACGCCGCCCCCGGCAGGAGCCCGACATGAGTGCCAAGACCGTGCTGCTGGTCGACGACTCGGCCACCATGCTGATGAGCCTCAAGAGCACGCTGACCATCAGCGGCTTCAAGGTCGAAACCGCGCCCGACGGCGTGCAGGCGATCGCCAAGATCAAGAGCGGCACCAAGCCCGACCTGGTGATCACCGACATCAACATGCCCAATATGGACGGCATCACGCTGATCGGCGAGGCGCGCAAGCTGCTGCGCTTCACGCCGATTCTCGCGCTGACTACCGAAAGCCAGATCGCGCTGCGCGACGAGGCCAAGAAGAAGGGCGCCACCGGCTGGCTGGTCAAGCCGATCGGCGGCGATGACCTGCTCAAGGTGATCCGGCAGGTCATTCCCACGCTGTGAGCCCGAGGAACGCACGCATGCCACACCACGACGAGCGCACCCCGGCACCGGGCGATGCTGCCGACGCACCGTCACCTGGCGCTGCCGCGATGCCGGCACCGGCCAGCGGCGGCATGCGCTGGAAGGCGCTGCTGCAACGGGTCAAGCACCGCATGCTGGTGGTGGCCGCAGGCGTGGCGGCGCTGGTCGCTGCGCAGTGGCTGTGGCCCGAGGTGGTGACCGCGCAGGTGGTGGCCGGCGCCGTGCTCGGCGGCATCTTCATGACGCTGGCGCTCGAAGCGCGCGTTCCGTTCGGCAAGCCGCCCGGCGAAATCCCGAGCCTGCTGTCCGAAGAGCTGGCGGTGCTCGAGAAGTGCTTCACCATCCTGCAAAAGCAGGTGCAGGTGACCATCCGCACCTCCGAGACGGCGGTGCTCGAGATGGTGCAGCGCCTGAGCCACATCCATGACATCAGCACCGCCTTGCACGGCAAGGTACTGAGCGCGGTGGACCGCAGCCAGGCGCTGTCGCAGGATTCGCTGACCGATGCGCAGCGCCACAGCGAGGCGGTGCTGTCGCTGCGCGAAACGCGCAGCCGCTTCCTCGAGGCACGGCACCAGAACCAGGAGCGCATCGGCCATGTGGTGGCACAGGTGCGCCAGCTCATGCCGGTGGCCGAGCAGATTTCGGTGATCGCGCGCCAGACCAACCTGCTGGCGATCAACGCCGCCATCGAGGCTGCACGCGCCGGGCAGGAGGGCGCCGGCTTCAAGGTGGTGGCTGCCGAAGTGCGCCGCCTCTCCAGCCTGACCAACGAGGCGGCCAAGCAGATCGAAGACGGCATCTCCAGCGTGGCCAATGCCATTGACGGTGAGCTCAGCGCTGCAAGCCGCATGGATGCGCGCGACGGTGGTCACGAGATCGACGAACTGGCCGAGACCATCAGCGCCATGGGCGGCAAGCTCTGCGAGCTGGTGCCCTACATGGTGTCGCTGTCGGGCGAGATGGACCAGGAGATGCAGACGGTGCGCAACGACATCGTGAACGCGCTGGGTCAGATGCAGTTCCAGGATGTCAACCGCCAGCTGCTCGAGCAGGTCGAGTCGGCACTCGGTGCGCTGCGCCAGCATGCCGCCGCACTGTACGAGCTGGTGGGCGACGATGCACCGCCGCCGCCTCAGAAGCTGCGCGAGCTGCTCGACAAGTGGTCCACCAACTATGTGAGCCATGAGCAGCGTGCGGTGCACGAAGAGGCCATGGGCGGTGCGCCACGCACTGCAGCCATCGGCAATGTGGCCGCACGCCACCTGTCGCCGGCGGTCAGCGAGCCGGCCATACCCGAGCCGCAGCTGGCGGTTGCCGGCGGCGGCGGGCCGAAGATCGAGCTGTTCTAGCGAACGGCTGCGGCACCTGCCGCTACTCGTAGCGCAGTGCCTGGATCGGCAGCAGCTGCGACGCGCGACGCGCCGGGTAGAAGCCGAAGAAGATGCCCACCACGGCCGAGAAGCCGGCCGCCAGCGCAATCGATGCAGCGGTCATGCTGACCTGCCAGCCGGCGAACTGACCCACCGCCCAGGTGGCCGCTGCGCCCAGCACCACGCCGATCGCACCGCCGATCAGGCTGAGCGTGACCGCCTCGATCAGGAACTGCGCCAGGATATCGCGCCCGCGCGCGCCCACCGCCATGCGCAACCCGATCTCGCGGGTGCGCTCGGTCACGCTGACCAGCATGATGTTCATGATGCCGATGCCGCCGATGATCAGGCTGATGCCGGCCACCGCGGCCAGCAGCAGCGTCATCACCCGGCTGGAGGCTTCCTGCGCCTGCAGGATCTCGGTGAGGTTGCGGATGGAAAACGGATCGTCTGCCCCGGGCTGCACCTTGAAGCGCTGGCGCAGCAGGCCCTTGATGTTTTCTTCGGCCACCTTCATGTCCTGGCCCTCGCGCACCTTCACGCTGATCGAGCCGATGCGCTTGAGCTTGCCCGCGGTACCCCCCTGGATGCGGTTGCGGTAGGTGCTGATCGGCACCACCACCACATCGTCCTGGTCCTGGCCCATCGAGTTCTGGCCCTTCTTCTCGAGCACGCCGATCACCGTGACCGGCACCTTCTTCACGCGGATCACCTGGTCCAGCGGATCGGCATCACCGAAGAGTTGCTGCGCCACCGTCTGGCCGATGATCGCGACCTTGGCCGAGCCCTGCATCTCGGCCGCCTCGAACAGGCGACCGGAGGACAGCGGCCACTCGCGCGCCTCGAGGTAGTCGTTGCTGGTGCCGAAGATGCTGGTGCTCCAGTTGGTGTTGCCCAGTACCACCTGCGCGCCGGTGCGCGAGCTCGGTGCGGCCACCTGCACCTCGGGCACTTCGCGCGCAATCGCGATCGCATCCTCTTCGGTCAGGCCCTGCCCGGTCTGCGCCCCCAGGCGCACGCCGCCTGCGGTGATGCCGCCGGGCAGCACCAGCATGATGTTGGAGCCCAGCCCCTTCATCTGCGACTGCACCCGCTCGGTGGCGCCGCGGCCGACCGCGATCATGGTGATCACCGCGGCCACGCCGATGATGATGCCCAGCATGGTCAGCACGCTGCGCAGCTTGTTGGCCGACAGCGCCCGCAGGGCGCTGCGCAGGGCCGCCAGCAGGCTCATGCCGCCTCTCCCTGTGCGGCAGCGGCGCCATGCAGCGGCGGCTGCACCACGTCTTCCAGGATGCGGCCGTCGCGAAACACGATGCGCCGGCGCGCCCAGGCGGCAATGTCCGATTCATGCGTGACCAGCACCACCGTCATGCCCTGTGCATTGAGCGCGGACAGCAGCTTCATGATGTCTTCGCTGGTCTGCGAATCGAGCGCGCCGGTGGGCTCGTCAGCCAGGATCAGCTGCGGCTGGTTCACCAGCGCGCGCGCAATCGCCACCCGCTGCTGCTGCCCGCCCGAGAGCTCGGCGGGCGTGTGGCCGGTGCGCTCACCCAGGCCCACGCGCTGCAGCGCCTGCAGCGCACGCGCACTGCGCTCGGCCGCCTTCACGCCGGCGTACACCATCGGCAGCTCGACGTTTTCAAGCGCGCTGGTGCGCGGCAGCAGGTTGAACTGCTGGAACACAAAGCCGATGCGCCGGTTGCGGATGGAGGCGAGCTGGTCCGAAGACATCGACTCGACCGCCTCGTCGGCCAGCCGGTAGGTGCCGCCGCTGGGCTGGTCGAGGCATCCGAGGATGTTCATCAGCGTGGACTTGCCCGAGCCCGACGCCCCCATGATGGCAACGAACTCGCCTTCGGCAATGTCCAGCGACACACCGCGCAGCGCATGCACCGTCTGATCGCCCATGACGTACACCTTGGTGAGGTCGCGCGCTTCGATCAGGGCCATGACGGGCCTCAGAACGGCAGGCGCGGGCCGCTGGAACGCGGCGCGCCCGACGCCCCACCCGGCCCGCCCGCACCACCGGGCCCACCCACCGTGCCGATGATCACCTGCGCGCCTTCCACCAGCGCCTGCGCGTCCGGCGAATTGGGCGCGACGATCAGCTCGGTCATCGTGCCGTCGCTGATGCCCAGGCGCACGTTGTAGGCGCGCGGCTTGCCGTCGGCGCCCAGCAGGAAGATGCGGCCGCGGGTGGCCTGGCGGCCTGCGTTCTCGGCCTGCAGGGCAGCGTAGCGCGCCTTTTGCGCCGGCGACAGGATCTCGGTGATCTGGGCACGCACGTCGCCGCTGATGCGCTCGCGCGCCTTGGGCCGTTCTTCGGCCGGCAGGTCACGCAGCGCCATGAAGCGCGGACGCGCCGCCTCATAGATCGCATCGAGCCTGGCCGCCTGCTCTGCGCCCATGCGCAGTTCGCTCACCAGGCGGTTGCGCGTTTCGACCAGCGGCCCGGCACCGGCGATCGGCGGCGCAATGCCGCCACTGGGCATGGGCAGCGTGTTGGCGCCCGCAGCGCTGCCCGCTGTTGCCGGGGCGGCAGCGGGGGCAGGTGCGGAACCTGATGCTGATGCGGATGCCGAAGCCTGTGGCGCGGCTGGCGATGTTCCAGCCCCGGCCTTGGGCGCTGCGCCCGTGCTGCCACCCGGCCCTGCGGCGCGGCTGGCAGATGGACCCTGCCCCTGTGCTTGGGCTTGGGCCTGTGCCTGCATCTGCGCGTACTTTTCCTTTTGCGCTGTCGTCAGCATCGCGGTGATGCGGCTGCGCATCTCTGCCGACAGCTTTTCGCGCGCCGCAGCGCGCTCGCCCTCCGCCACGTCGCGCAGCGCCATGAAGCGCGGCCGCAGATCCGCAGCGATCGCATCGAACTGGGCCTGCTGCTCGGCGCTCAGCGCCAGCTCGCTCACCAGCCGCTCGCGCAGCGCGGCCATGCCACCACCACCCGCTCCCCCACCCGCGGCAGGCTGCGCCAGCGCGTCGCTGATCAGACCGCGCGGCTGCCAGAAGCTGGTGCCGCTCGAAGGCGCGGCTGGCATCGCAGGCGCTGAGGCGGGTGGCACGGGCGACGACGCGCCCGATGCGGGTGCTGCCGCCGGCTCCACGCCTGCGATGCGCACCCGCAGCGCGGCGTTGGGTACCTTCAGCACGCTCTCGCGCTGGTCGGTCACCACCCGCACGTTAGCGGTCATGCCCGGCAGCAGCCGCTCGGCGGTGTTGGAAAAGCGGATCACCGCAACGTAGGTGATCACGTTGGCCACGTTCTGCGCCGCCTTGCGCACCTGGTTGACCGTGCCCTCGAAGTTCTGGCCGGGGAACGCGTCGACGGTGAAGGTCGCTTTCTGCCCCACGCGGATGCGGCCCACATCGCTCTCGTCGATGCTGGCATCCACCTGCATGTCCTGCAGGTTCTGCGCAATCACGAACAGCTCGGGTGCCTGCAGGCTGGCCGCCACCGTCTGGCCGCGCTCGACCGCACGCTTGATCACGATGCCATTGACGGGCGACGTGATGCGGGTGCGCGCCAGGTCCACCCGGGCCGAGGCCAGCTGCGCCTCGCGCTGGGCCACGTTGGCGCGTGCGCTTTGCACCTGCGCCTCGGTCACGCCCACCTGCGCCTCGGCCGACTTCACGTTCTCGCCGGCGGTGTTCACCAGCGCGCGGGCCCGGTCGGCCTCGCTTTGCGCGATGAACTGCCGGTCGGCCAGGCTTTGCTTGCGCTCCAGGTCGCGCTGCGCCTCGGTGAGGTCGACCCTTGCGCGCGACAGGGCGGCACGGGCGGCTGCGGTGTTGGCCTGCGCGGTCAGCACCGCCGCGCGGGCAGCATCCACATCGGCCTGCGCCTGGCGCACCCGGTACTCGAAGGTTTCGGGGTCGATTTGCGCGATCAATTGCCCGGCACGCACTTCGGAGTTGAAGTCCACGAACAGATCGCGCACCTGGCCCGACACCTGGGTGCTCACCGCCACCTGCGTCACCGGATTGACCGCGCCGCTGGCCGACACCGTGGCCTGCAGCGGCCCGCGCTCGATCTTGGCAGTGCGGTACTGCACCGCATCGGCGCGCTGCGCCGCCTGCCACCACCACCAGCCGCCGGCAGCGACCCCTCCGGCCAGCACGGCGGCCAGCAGCCAACGCATCGTGTGCTTCATGCGGGTCATTCTAGGCAGCCCCTGTCAAGCCTCCGCAAAGACCGCCCCTCGCGCTGTTACAAAAATCCGGCCTCAACCTGAATCCAGTCCTGCCGATTCACCGTATCAAGAAAGCTTGCTGTCACACAGGCATCTGTCCCGGGGAGGGGCATGCGCCGGCTTCGGCGAGGGAAGGTTCTTCACGCGGTCTCACTGTGAAGGACGTGGCCCGCGGTGGGAAACCCCGCGGGTCTTTTTTTGGCCGGACGCCTGTGGGGCGCCACCTACAATCCCGCGGATGAACGCGCCCGCCCTCACCGACCACAGCGCCGAGAAGAAGGACACCGCCCGCCCCAGCCACTTTCTGCGCCAGATCATCGAGCACGATCTGGCCGCAGGCACCTATGCCCAACGCCGCTGGGGTGGCACGCCGGGCGATGCGGCGCATCACCAGGCCGGGCAAAGCGACCCGGCGAAGATCCGCACCCGCTTTCCGCCCGAGCCCAACGGCTACCTACATGTGGGCCACGCCAAGAGCATCTGCCTGAACTTTGGCCTCGCGCGCGACCACGGCGGCGTGTGCCACATGCGCTTTGACGACACCAACCCCGAGAAGGAAGAGCAGGAGTACGTCGATTCCATCCTGGACGCGGTGCAGTGGCTGGGCTTCGGCTGGGAGGCCCACGGCCGCTCGCACCTGTACTACGCGAGCGACTACTTCGACTTCATGTACCGCGCGGCCGAGCACCTGATCGAACAGGGCCTGGCCTATGTGGACGAGCAGACACCCGAGCAGATGCGCGCCAACCGCGGCGACTTCACCACGCCCGGCACCGACAGCCCCTACCGCGACCGCACACCGGCCGAGAACCTGGCGCGCTTTCGCGAGATGCGTGACGGCAAGCACGCCGACGGCGCGATGGTGCTGCGCGCGAAGATCGACATGGCCTCGCCCAACATCAACCTGCGCGACCCGGCCATCTACCGCATCAAGCATGCCGAGCACCACAACACAGGCAGCCGCTGGTGCATCTACCCGATGTACACCTTCGCGCACCCGATCGAGGACGCGCTGGAAAACATCACCCACAGCATCTGCACGCTGGAATTCGAAGACCAGCGCCCCTTCTATGACTGGCTGCTGGACCGGCTGCGCGAAGGCGGCCTGATCAACACGCCGCAGCCGCGGCAGCATGAATTTGCGCGGCTGAACCTGACCTATGTGATCACCAGCAAGCGCAAGCTGGCGCAGCTGGTGAGCGACGGCCATGTGCGCGGCTGGGACGACCCGCGCATGCCTACCATCGTCGGCCTGCGCCGGCGCGGCTACACGCCCGAAGCCATCCAGCTGTTTGCCGAGCGCATCGGCGTGAGCAAGGACTACAGCTGGATCGACTACGGCGTGCTCGAAGGCTGCCTGCGCGAAGACCTGGAGAACAAGGCCCACCGAGCGATGGCGGTGCTCGACCCTGTGAAACTGGTGCTGACCAACTGGGGCGAAGTGTTCGGCTCGGATGCGCATGTCGAGGGCTGCACCCTGCCCGCACTGCCCCCGTCTGCCGTGGCCGAGGGACAGGCGCCGCCACCCGACCGCGTGTTCCAGATCGGCCGCGAGGTCTGGATCGAGCGCGAAGATTTCGAGGAAGTGCCGCCCAAGGGCTACAAACGATTGTTCCCCGGCAACCTGGTGCGGCTGAAGGGCGGCTACGTCATCGAATGCACCGGCTGCGCGCGCGATGCCAGCGGCGTGGTGACCGAGGTGCATGCGAAAGTGATCCCCGGCACCAAGAGCGGCACCCCGGGCGCCGACAGCGTGAAGGCCAAGGCCGCCATCACCTGGGTGGGCGTGAGCGACGGCGTGCGCGCCGAGGTGCGCCTGTACGACCGTCTGTTCACCGAGGCGCAGCCCGATGCCGGTGGCCGCAACTTCCTCGATGTGCTGAACCCCGACAGCCTGAAGGTGGTGTCGGCGTATGTGGAGCCGTCGCTCGCGGCCTGCGCGGCCGACACGCGCTTTCAGTTCGAGCGCCACGGCTATTTCGTGAGCGACCGCACCGACCACCGCCGCGGCCAGCCGGTGTTCAACCGCATCACCGGGCTCAAGGACAGCTGGGGCAAGTAAGCCATGGCGCCAGCGGCCCTGGCTGCGGCCGCACCCGCGGCGCTGCAGCCGCTGCGCATCCTGTGGCGTGATGCGCGCGTGGTGACGGTGTACAAGCCCGCCGGCTGGCTGGTGCACCGCAGCGCGCTCGATGCGCATGAAACCCGCTGGATGGTGCAGACGCTGCGTGACCAGATCGGCCAGCCCGTCTATCCCGTGCATCGCCTGGACAAGGGCACCTGCGGCGTGTTGCTGTTGGCGCTGGACGCAGACGCTGCGCGGCAGCTCGGCCAGGCTTTCATGGAGGGGCGCATTCACAAGCGTTACCTCGCACTGGTGCGCGGCTGGCCTGAATGGGATGCGCAGCCGCACCGCATCGACCATCCGCTGCGGGCCGACGACGCACCACCCACCGCGGCTGTGCAACCCGCGTCCACTGTGCTGCACCGGCGGGCCACGCTGGCCTGGCCCGAGGCGTTTGACACGCGCTTTGCCGATACCCGCATCGCGCTGGTGCAAGCGCAGCCGCTGACCGGCCGGCGGCACCAGATCCGGCGCCACCTCAAGCATGCGGCGCATCCCATCATCGGAGACGCCACCCACGGCAAGGGGCCGCTGAACCGCTGGTGGGCCGAGCGGCTGGGCCTGCAGCGGCTGTGGCTGCATGCGTGGTCGATCGGATTTGCGCATCCGGAGGACGGCCGGCCAATCGAGGTGCACAGCGGGCTCACGCTGGAGGGCTGCGCGCCTGAGGGCGAGGCCCACCCTGCATGCACACACGACTGGCGCCGGCTGCTGGCGCTGCCGTGGCAGCACGAGGCACAGCGCACGGACAAGCCCGAACCACGGCGCGGTCAGTGAAGTCGCCCGGTTTGAGCGCCCTCATCGCACGTCGCTCACTGCGCCGGTACGCTGCGATCCCCACTTGAAGGAGGATTCCATGCTCGATGCCACTGCTTCCCACAAAGACCGCCTGATGCGCGATTTGCGCGTGCTGATGAACGACGCCGAGGCGCTGCTGCAAAGCGGATCGATCGAGGTCGGCCAGAGCGCGAACGAGGCGCGCGAGCACATGGCCTCGCGCATGCACGAGCTGCGTGAGTCGATGCAGCGCTGGCAGTCCGAGTCCGCCGCGCAGGTGCGCGCCGCCCGCGACGCCACCAACCATTTCGTGCACGACAACCCGTGGAAGTCGGTGGGCCTGGCCACCGGCGCCGGGCTGCTGGTGGGCTGGCTGCTCACGCGCCGCTGACCACACCAGGCATGTCTGCGCCCGCGGGTGACGACACCCGGCGCACGCGGGGCCACTGGCTCGACCTGCTGCAGCCGGTGCTGCTGCTTGCGCTGGACCTGATGCACTGGCGCGCCGCCGTACAGGGGCTGCGGGCCCGGCAGCAGGCGCAGCAGTGGCTCGACGCGCTGCTGGCCCTGGCGCTGGCCTGCGTGCTGCTGGGCGTGGGGCTGATCAGCGCCGGCGCTGCGCTGGTGCTGGCGCTCGACCCGGCCTACCGGGTGCTGGCGCTGGGTGTGCTGGGTGCCGTCGGCATCGGCGCCGGCGTGCTGCTGGCCGGTGCGCTGCGCCGGCGCGCGCTGCAGCAGGTGGCCGCCGCCACGCACATCCAGCGCCCTTAGATCCTCACTTAGATCCTCAGACACTTGGGCGGGCCAGCACCCGAGGCCACACCCGAGGCCGCAACCGAGACCGCACCCGGGCCCGAGGCCGCTTCCGACACCGCCCGGCGTTGCTGCCCTGCGCCAGGCGGCTTCAGTGCGCCTGCGCTTCGCGCGAGCGCAGCCGCCACGCGAAAAAGCTGCCCAGCGCGGCCACGCCCACACCACCCAGCGCGATCACCGGGCCGGTGTCGAAACGCTGCGCGAGCTGCGTGGCGCCCAGCACGCCCAGCGACTGGCCCATGAACAGCGCCGCAGCGAACATCGACACGCCGGTGCCGCGTGCGTGCGGCGCCATCTGCGTGGCGTTGGCCTGCATGGTGTTGTGGAACATGAAGAAGCCGAAGCCCGCCACGAAGGCCGCCGGCAGCGTCAGCACCCAGTGCGGCGTCAGCGCGAACAGCACCGCGCAGGCACCCATGGTGAAGGTGCCCACCAGCGTCAGGCCCCGCTCGCCCAGGCGCGGAATCAGGTGCCGCGCGCTCAGCATGTAGCTCACCGCCCCCAGCCCGTACAGCGCAACGATGGAGCCCGACGCGCCCAGCGACAGGCCGTGATGCAGGTTCAGGTGCGTCGGCCAGATCGCCAGCACGCCGAAACCGGTGGCGCCTTCGATCAGCGCCACCAGCACCACCACCCGCGGCCAGGGTGCCGACAGGATCTGCCGCACCTGCACCCAGGTGCCGGCGCGCTGTGCGCCGCTGGCGCCTTGCGCGGCTGCCGGCAGTTGCATGGCGCCGCTGCGCCGCCCGTCTACCAGCAGCAGCGCGCCACTGGCGCCGAACAGCAGCGTGAGGAAGACGAACGCCCAGCGCCAGCCCAGCGCGTCGGTGATCAGGCCACCGGCCACCTGGCCGGCCACGATACCCAGCGTGGTGCCCAGGCCCAGGCGCGCCAGCAGCTCCTGGCGCTGCGCATAGGGCACGGTGTCGCCGACCCAGGCCAATGACAGTGGAATGATCGCGGCGGCGGCCAGCGCCACCAGCATGCGCGCGGCCACCAGCGCGTCGAGCGACAGGGCCAGCGCACACAGCACGCTGCCCACCGCACAGGCCAGCGTGGTCCAGGCCACCACACGGAACTTGCCCAGCCGGTCGCCCAGCGGGCCCCACAGCAGCTGGGTGGCGCCGTAGACCACCGCGAACATGGAAACAACGCGCGCCGCGTCGGCCAGCGTGGCCGAGAAATGCTGCGACAGCTGCGGCAGCATCGGGTCGCACAGGCGCTGCGCCACCATGCTGGAGAAGGTGGCCAGCGACAGCAGCGCTATCGAGCGCCGCGCGCCGTCGATGGCAGGGGCCATCGCGGGAAGGAAGGGATCAGCCCGCGCTGGCCGGCCCGCGTCCGGGCAGGTGGCGGAACATGATGCGGCCCTTGGTCAGGTCGTAGGGCGAGAGCTCGAGCGACACGCTGTCGCCGGCAATGATGCGGATGTGGTTCTTGCGGACCTTGCCGCCGGTGTAGGCAATCAGCTCGTGACCGTTCTCGAGCTTGACGCGGTAGCGCGAGTCCGGCAGCACTTCGCTGACCTTGCCGCGCATTTCGATGAGTTCTTCCTTGGCCATGTCTGACATCGGGGCCCGGCGCGTGACCGGGCACGGTTTTGCAGGGGTGATGGCGCGGGTGCCCAAAGCACCGCTTCGCCGAAGGGCCGTGGCAGCCGGGCCGGCGGGCCCGCCATGCTTCGGTACGAAGCGCACTGCACAGCAATGCGATGGCCTACATTTTACGCCGCAGGCCCTGCCGCCTTCCAGTCACCGCCCGGACACGCCCGCACCAGCCCGCACCACCCCATGACCGTCCGCATCTCGATCGACCTCACGCGCTGCTTCTCGGTGCAGGCACCGCTGGCGCAGGTGTTTGCGTTGCTGAGCGATGTGCCGGCCTCGGCGCGCCACTTTCCGCAGCTCGAGCGCCTGGTGGACCTGGGCGGCGGCGTCTACCGCTGGCAGATGCAGAAGGTGGGCGCGCCACCGGTGCTGATGCAGATCACCTACGACTGCCTCTACGTGGCCGACGCCGACTGCGGCACGGTACGCTGGACGCCAGCGGGCGGCACGGGCCGCGCGGGCGCCACCGAGGTGTGCGGGCACTGGCAGCTCAGCGCGCGCGACGCTGCCACCGATCTTGCGCTGGCCATCCGCGCCCGGATGGCGTTGCCGCTGCCGGCCTTCACGACGAAGCTGGTGGCGCCGCGGGTCGAGGCGGAATTCGCGCGGATGGTTGACCAGTACATCGCCAGCCTGCGTCAGCACTTCACCGGGCCACTGTCGCCGCCGTCCAGGCCGCTCCCCGGGGGCTGCGCCTGAGTTGCAGGGTGGCCGGACCGTGCGGGTCCGGATCGGCCCGGGTCGGGCGTGGACGGACTGGAACGGGAGTGAAGCGCCTCAGGCGCTGCGCGCCCGCGCCATGCCCGGGTGGCCGAGGCGCTGCTCCGAGATGTACATCTGGCGGAACTGCTCGAAAGGCAGGGTGTCGGCCGCCTCGATCGCACGCTGGTCGGCCCACGACTGCTCGCCCATGGCCACATAGCGGGCCTGCTGCGCATCGCTCCACGGCAGGGCCAGCAGATGGTCGCGCGCCGTGAACGAGCGCGCGCGGGTGAAGCTCACGAACGAGCCGGCATGCTCGCCTTGCACCGCATCGAGCACCCGCGCCGAGGGCAGTTCGTGCGGCGCGCCCAGGCGCCGGCGCGCCTGCTGTACGGCAGCGGCGTGCGGGGTGCCGTCCACCCCCTGGTCAAGCCGCTGCGCAATCGGCTCGCAGGCGGCCAGCAACTCGTCGGCCCACTGCATCAGCTCCACCGGCTGGCCGTGGCGGTCGAGCTGCAGGCCCGGCTCGCGACCGCGCGCAGCGGTCAGATGCTGGTTGCGCTTGATCTCGGCAATCTCGGCCGGCGAGTCCGGCGGGCTGTCGGCCAGCAGGCAGTGCAGCAAGAACACATCCAGCAGGTGCAGGCTTTCAGCACGGATGCCGATCGGCTCGAACGGGTCAAGGTCGAGCAGCCGCACCTCGACATACTCCACCCCGCGTTCGCGCAGCGCATGCAGCGGGCGCTCGCCCTGGAAGATGGTGCGCTTGGGGCGAATCGTGCCGTAGAACTCGTTTTCGATCTGCAGCAGCGTGGTGGCCAGCTGGTTGTAGTCGCCGCCCGGGTTGCGCACGCCCACCGCTTCGTAGGCCGGGTACGGCCGCGTCAGCGCATCGTGCAGCGACGCGGCATAGCCCTCCAGGCCGTTGTAGCTGACCGCCAGGGACGCCTGCGCATCGCTCTGGTAGCCCAGCCGCCCCATGCGCAGCGAGGTGCCATGCGGCATGTGCAGCGAGCCGGTGCCCATCGGCTGCAGTTCGTGGTCGCGCCCGGCCACGAAGCTGCCGCACACCGCCGGCGAGGCACCCAGCAGCAGCATCGGCAAGAAGGCGTGGCGGCGAAAGTTGCGGATCAGCGCGAAGTAGTCGTCGTCGTTGAGCCCTGGCAGCGACCAGTTGTAGTGGATGCCCGAGATCGTCTGCATGCGCCGCCCGTACCGGTGGCCCAGCCCCATGCGGTAGACGCTCTTGGCGCGGCCGATGTTCGAGCTGCCGTAGCGCGCCAGCGGGATCGTCTCGTCGGTCGGCAGGCCGCAGGGCATGCTCGAGACCCACATCATCTCGTCGCCGCCCTCGCGCAGCACGCGCGCGCTGAACTGGTGGATCTCGGTCAGCTCGTCCAGGCAGGCCGCCGGGCTGGCGTGCACGCCGGTGATCAGTTCGAGCTGCGATTCGCTGTAGTCGGTGGTGATGCGCGGATGGGTGAGCGCCGAGCCCAGCGCCTGCGGATGCGGCGTCAGCGCCAGACCGCTGCCCGGCAGCACGCGCAGGCTTTCCTTCTCGATGCCACGCCGCACGCCGCGCAGGCGCTCGTCGCCAAGCGCGGCCAGTCGTTGGGGCAAAGAAGTCATGTTCGTGCGCTGCACTTGCCGGATGGGGGCGGCGAAGGTAACACGGCCGCCCCGTGCACGAATGGCGTCGTTGTGGTAGGGCTACTTGCGCGCGGCCAGCGCCAGCTGCACCTCGTTGGCGCCCTGCGCGCTGCCCGACTGCGGCACCTGGTCGCCTTCGCGTGCCGTCACCTCGGCCAGGCGCGCCAGCAGCGCTTCGGGCACCTGCTCGCCGGTGCCCAGGTGCACGCCGCGCGTGAGCGTGACCTGCGCCGCCTCAAAGCTGCCGGCGCCTGCGCACAGCACGGTGCGGTTGGGCGCATGCTCGCTGGCCATCACCAGCATCGCCGGCACCACCGCCGCGGGGTCCAGTGCGCGCAGCACCTCGTCGGGCATCAGGCCCTCGGTCATGCGGGTGGCCGCCGTCGGCGCGAGGCAGTTCACGCGGATGTCGTGCTTTGCGCCTTCGATCGACAGCGTCTGCATCAGCCCGACCAGCGCCATCTTGGCCGCACCGTAATTGGCCTGGCCGAAGTTGCCGTACAGGCCGCTGGACGAGGTGGTCATCACGATGCGGCCGTACTTCTGCGCGGTCATGATCGGCCACACCGCCTTGGTGCAATGCACCGCGCCCATCAGGTGAACGTCCATCACCAGGCGGAAATCAGCCAGCTCCATCTTGCCGAAGCTCTTGTCGCGCAGGATGCCGGCGTTGTTGACGAGCACGTCCACACGCCCCCACGTGTCCATCGCCTGCTGCACCATCGCCTGCACCGCGGCAAAGTCGGTGACCGATGCGCCGTTGGCGATCGCCTCGCCGCCGGCCGCGCGGATCTCGTCCACCACCGCCTGCGCTGCGCTGACCGAGCCGCCGCTGCCGTCCACCGCGCCGCCCAGGTCGTTGATCACCACCCTGGCGCCGCGCCGGGCGAGTGCCAGCGCATGCTGCTTGCCCAGGCCGCCGCCTGCGCCAGTGACGATGGCCACGCGGCCCGTGAAGTCGATGGGGGTTGTCATGGGGTCGGTCCTCTTGCGTTTCGTTCGCTTCGTTCGTTTCGTCTGTTGGGTCCGTTTCGCCGGCTGCGTGCGCGGCGCTGTCCGGTGCGTGATCGTGCGCCACGCGACAGGCTGCTAACCTCGCTGCCATTGATCGGCCCTGCGGCACGCCACCGCACATGAGCGCGTGCCGCCGCGTGGATTGTGCCGCCAGCCGCACCAAACTGATCGCACCACACTCTGCCATCTGCCCATGACCCTGACCCTCAACCTCGAAGAGTCCAGCGCGCCGATCCGCGACGCATCCACCGTGGTGCTGCTGCGCGACGCCGATGCCGGGCTGGAGGTGTTCCTGATGAAGCGCCACGGGCAGTCGGATGTGCTGGGCGGCGCGTATGTGTTTCCCGGTGGCAAGGTCGACCGCGACGATGCCGAGATCGATGCAGAGCGCCACCTCGACCAGGCGCCCGACACCCTGCACCGCCACATGGGCGAGGCCGACATCGCGGTGGATACCGCGGTGGCGCTATATGTGGCTGCGCTGCGCGAGGCTTTCGAGGAATGCGGCGTGCTGCTGGCCTCGCACGCAGGCGGTGCCGCGGTCGACGCGCAACGGGCAACATCGCTGCTGCGCGAGGGCCATGCCCTGCAGGAGATCCTGGGCCTGCTGGGCCTGACGCTGCACACCGCCGCGGTGCATCCGTGGTCGCGCTGGATCACGCCCAAGCGACCGTCGCTGATGCAAAAGCGCTTTGACACCCGCTTCTTCGTGGCGGTGGCGCCCGCCGGCCAGACCGCGGTGCACGACGGCCGCGAAGCCACCGAAAGCCTGTGGATCACGCCGCGCGCCGCGCTCGAGCGCTACTGGCGCGACGAACTGCCGCTGGCGCCGCCGCAGATCATGAGCCTGGCGCACCTCGCGCATCACACCGGCACCGCCAGCGTGCTGGCCGAGGCCCTGACGCGCACACCGCCAGTCATCCAGCCCGAGGCCGTGGACATCGACGGCATCCGCCATGTCTGCTACCCGGGCGATGCGGCGCATCCGCTGACCGCGCGCGCCCTGCCCGGCCCGACGCGGCTGCGCTATGTGAACGGCCGCTTCGAGCCACTGGACGGGTTCGAAGCGTTCTTTGCCTGAGCCCGCGATGAAGGGGGTGCTGCAACGCGCGCTGGCCGCACTGTGCCTGGCGTGGGCCGCGCTGGCCGCGGCAGCGCCAGCCCGTGTCGAGGACACCATGGCTCAGCGCATGCTGGCCTGCACCGCGTGCCACGGCGAGCAGGGCCGTGCCGGGCCCGATGGCTACTACCCGCGCATCGCCGGCAAGCCTGCGGGCTACCTGTACCACCAGCTGCTGAACTTTCGCGACGGGCAGCGCCACTACGGCCTGATGGCGCGGCTGCTCGAGCCGCTGGGCGATGACTACCTGATGGAGATCGCGCAGCACTTCGCCGCGCTGGACCTGCCCTACTCGCCGCCCTCACCGGCCAGCGGCGTGGATGCGCGCACCTTGCAGCGCGGCGAACAGCTGGCCTTGCGCGGCGATGCCACACGGCAGGTGCCTGCCTGCGCCGCCTGCCACGGCAAGGCGCTGATGGGCGCACAGCCGGCCACGCCAGCGCTGCTGGGCCTGCCGCGCGACTACCTCAACAGCCAGCTCGGCGCATGGCAGACCGGCCAGCGCAAGGCGCACGCCCCCGACTGCATGGCGCAGATCGTGCAGCGGCTCCCCCTGGCCGACCTGAATGCGGTGGCCAGCTGGCTGGCGGCGCAGCCGGTGCCCAAGCCCTCGCGCGCGGCCGATCGCCTGCCCGAGCCGCCACCGATGCGCTGCGGCAGCGTGCTGAAGGAAACAACGCGCCCCGCGCCAGCCACCCCCGCTGTGTCCGCACCGCCTGCTGCGCCATCCGCCCGCGGGCCGGGCGCCTCGCTCGTCGAACGCGGGGCGTATCTGGCGCGTGCGGGCAACTGCATGGCCTGCCACACCGCGCGCGGCGGTGCGCCCTGGGCAGGAGGACGCGGCATCGAAACGCCCTTTGGCACGGTGCATGCGGGCAACCTCACCCCCGACGCCGACACCGGCATCGGCCGCTGGAGCGCCGATGACTTCTGGCGCGCCATGCGCGAGGGCCGCTCGCGCGACGGGCGCCTGCTCTACCCCGCGTTTCCGTACACCAGCTACAGCGGCATCACCCGCGCCGACTCCGATGCGCTGCATGCCTACCTGATGAGCCTGCAGCCGGTACGGCAGGCCAACCGGCCGCATGCGCTGCGCTGGCCCTACAGCACGCAGGCAGCGCTGTGGGCCTGGCGGGCGCTGTACTTCGAGCCGCAGCGCGTCGAGGCCGATTCACGGCGCAGCGCCGAATGGAACCGCGGCGCGTATCTGGTGCGCACGCTGGGTCATTGCGCCGAATGCCATGCGCCGCGCAACCGCTGGGGCGCCCTGCAAGACGCACCCGCCCTGCGTGGCGGGCGCATGGATGCACAGCGCTGGTATGCACCGTCGCTGGCCGATGTGCGCGAAGGCGGTGCGCAGGGCTGGAGCATCGACGACACGGTGGCGCTGCTGCACACCGGCCGCAACCCGCACGCATCGGTGCTTGGCCCGATGGCCGAGGCGGTGCTGCACGGCACGCAGCACCTGGGCGAAGCCGACCTGCGTGCGATGGCCGCCTACCTGCGCGAGCTGCCGCGCCATGCATCGCCGACATCTGCCGGGTCACCGGTATCACCGTCTGCCGCCGCCAATGCGGTGACGCCCGCCCTGCGCTCGCTGGGCGCCAAGCGCTACGAGGAACATTGCGCGCAATGCCATGGCGAGCGCGGGCAAGGGGCGTCGTCGCCTAACGGCGCGGTGGGCTACCCGCGCCTGGCAGGCAACCGCGCGGTCACGCTGCACGATCCGTCCAACCTGCTGCAAGTGGTGCTGTACGGTGGCTTTGCGCCTGCAACCGCAGGGCAGCCACGGCCCCTGGGCATGCCGCCCTATGTGCTGAACTTCAGCGATACCGAACTGGCTGCAGTGCTGACGCACATCCGCACCCAGTGGGGCAACAACGCGCCACCAGTCACCGAACTGCAGGTCCAGCAGCTGCGCGAGGTACCGCCGCGCTGATGGGTTGAGGCGCTGATGCGCTGACGCATCTTCAGCCCAGCCGCTCGATGCGCTGGGCGGCGACCGCCTGCAACTGCTGCGCGCTCACCCGCTGCGGCGCAACCTCGGCGAGCGGCCGCAGCACAAACGCGCGCTGCGTCCAGCGCGGATGGGGCAGCGTGAGCGTGGCGGTGTCGATGCACGCATCGCCATGGAACAGCAGGTCCAGATCCAGCGTGCGCGGCGCATTCGGCCACGGTCGCTCGCGCCCGGCGCGCGTCTCCAGCGCCTGCAGCTGATCCAGCAGCGCGTGCGCGTCGAGTGCGGTCTCGACCTCGGCAACCGCATTGATGAAGTCTGGCCCGCTGGCGTCGACCGGTTCGCTGCGCCATAGCGAAGACGCCTGCACCAGCCGCGTGCCCGGCAGCGCTGCGATGTCGCGCAGCGCCTGCCGCACCGCCGCCTGCGCGTCGCCCAGGTTGGCACCGATGCCGACGAAGGCCTGCACCATGCGCAGCGGCTTCAAGGCCTGGCGTGAGGTTCAGCCCGCGTCGGACGGCCCGCGCCCCGACGGACCACCCGACGGGCCGTCACCTGCTGCATCACCCGCGCCCGCCCCACCGCCGCCCGAGGGCTTGCGCCGGCGCCGGCGGCGCTTGCGCGCCGGGGCGGCGTCACCGTCCGCGCCTTCCTCGCCGAGCGGAGACGCGGATGCCGCCACATCGGCAGCGCCATCGGCAGGCGTCGCACGCGCGGCGTCATCGGCCGGCGCACGCACCGCCTTCACCCGCCTGGGGCCGCCCTTGCCCGCGCGCTGCATCTCTTCGCGCACCTGCGCCAGCAGGTCCTCGCGCTCACTGTCGCTGGCAATGCTGAACTCCTGCCACCAGTCGGCCAGCACCACATCCACCTCGCCCACATCGGCGCGCAGCCGCATGAAGTCAAAGCCGGCGCGAAAGCGCGGCTGCTCCACCAGGCTGAAGGGGCCGCTGCCGGTGCGCTTGTCAAAGCGCGGCTGCATCATCCAGATCTCGCGCATGTCGGCGCCCAGCTTGCCGCGGCCCGACACATCGCCAATGCGCGCATCGAACACCTCGTCGATCGCCTCCTGCAGCGCCGGAAACGGCGGCAGGCGCCGCGCCTGGCGCTGCGCCCAGCCCTCGCGCACGTCAGACCACAGCACGCACGCGAGCAGGAAGCTCGGCGCCACCGGCTTGCCCTCGCCCACGCGGCGATCGGTGTCCTGCAGCGCCGCATTCACGAACGGCTGGTCGGCACGCGCAATCACCAGGTCCAGCAGCGGATAGATGCCCTGCAGCCCCAGCGCCTTGAGCTGCGCCACGCTGGCCAGCGCATGGCCGGTCTGCAGCAGCTTGAGCATCTCGTCGAACAGGCGGCTTTGCGGCACTTCGGCCAGCAGCGGCAGGGCCGGCTTGAGCGCCGACGCCGTCTTGCGCTCCAGCGTGAAGCCCAGCGCCGATAGCTTGGCCGCAAAGCGCGCCGCACGGATGATGCGCACCGGGTCTTCGCGGTAGCGCGCGGCCGCGTCGCCGATCATGCGGATGGTGCGGCTCTTCGCGTCGGCGATGCCGCCGTGGTAGTCCACCACCCGCTGGGTCTGCGGGTCGTAGTACATCGCATTGATGGTGAAGTCGCGTCGCGTGGCATCTTCTTCCTGCGGGCCCCAGACGTTGTCGCGCAGCACCCGGCCGCTGGCATCCACCGCATGCTGCATGCCGGCGAGTTCGCTCTTGCTGGTCTTCTCGTTGCCGCTGACCTGCTCGGCCGCGCTCGCGTCCAGATAAGCGCGGAAGGTGGAGACCTCGATCACCTCATGCTCGCGCCCGCGGCCGAACACCACATGCACGATGCGAAAGCGCCGGCCGATGATGAAGGCGCGCCGGAACAGGCCCTTGACCTGCTCGGGCGTGGCATCGGTGGCCACGTCAAAGTCCTTGGGCCGCAGGCCCAGCAGCAGGTCGCGCACCGCGCCGCCCACGATGTAGGCCTCAAAGCCCGCCTGCTGCAGGGTGCGCACCACATTGGCCGCGCGCTCGTCCACCAGCGACGCGTCGATGCCGTGCACCTCGGGGCCGACCTCGGTTCGCTTGCCGAAGCGCGGCTTGCGTGAAGCCTCCTTGCCCAGCAGCTTGTCGATGAATTTCTTGATCATTTATTGCTTGTCGAACAGGTCCAGTATGCGCCAGCCGCGCTGCTGCGCGACCGCACGCAGGCGCTCGTCGGGGTTGGTGGCCACCGGCTCGTTCACCCGCTCGAGCAGCGGCAGGTCGTTGATCGAGTCGCTGTAGAAGGTGCTGTGCACATCGCCCCAGGCCCAGCCGCGTGCGGCCAGCCACTGCTCTGTGCGGGTGACCTTGCCCTCGCGCGCCGACGGCACGCCGCGGATCTCGCCGGTAATCCAGCCGTCGCTGCCGCGCTCGAGCTCCACCGCAATCAGCTCCTGCACTTCGAACAGCGCCGCGATCGGCCGCGTCACGAACTCGTTGGTGGCGGTCACGATCACGGTGTGCTCGCCGCGCGTGCGGTGGGCTGCCACCAGTTCGTGGGCTGAAGGATGCAGCGCCGGGTGTACCACCTCGCGCATGAAGCGTTCGTGCGCAGCCTGCGCCTTCTGCGGCCCGTGGATGCGCACCGCCTCGACCGCAAAACGCACGTATTCGTGGATGTCGAGCGTGCCGGCCTTGTAGTGGGCGTAAAACTCGTCGTTGCGCTGCCTGAAGACCACCGGATCGGTCCAGCCGATGTGGGTGGTGAACACGCCCCACGAGTAGTCTGAGTCGATCGGCAGCAGCGTATGGTCCAGGTCGAACAGCGCCACGCGCGGGCGGTCGGCAGCGGCGCCGGCGGTGCGGCTCATCAGGTGTTCTCCAGCATCGATCGGATCAGCGGAATCGTGATCGCGCGCTGCGTCTGCAGCGCATACAGGTCAAGCTGCTCGAGCAGCTGCATCAGGCTTCCGAGGTCGCGCGAGAAGCGGCTGAGCATGTAGTCGATCACGTCATCGGCCAGCACCACGCCGCGCGACTGCGCCGCCTGCCGCAGCACCGCGCGGCGCTCGTCTTCGCCCAGCAGCCGCAGTTCGAACACATGGCCCCAGCCCAGCCGGGTGCGCAGGTCCTCGCGCAGCCGCAGGTCGGCCGGCGGCAGGGCACCGGCGGCCAGCACGCCGCGCTGATGCGTCTGCGCGTTCACGAACCAGTTGAAGGCCACATGCTGCTGCTCGGCGGTGTACAGGTGCACCTCGTCCATCAGCACTGCGGCCCAGGTGTCGTCGAATTCGGGCGGTCGCATCGTCTGCGCGTCAAGCCAGCCGCAGCGCGCGCCCTGCTGCTGCAGCGCGTGGCGCACCGCCTTGAGCAGGTGCGTCTTGCCGCCGCCGCCTTCGCCCCACAGGTAGGTGGGCACCGGCGAGCGCAGCGTGCTGCCCACCCACAACCGCAGGTGCTCCAGCGCTGCCGCATTCGGCCCGGCAAAGAAGCCCTCGAGCGTGGGCGCGGCCGCAAGCCCGATGTCCAGCGCGATCTGACGCATGCGCTTCAGCTGTCCCGGTACAGCCGGCTGTCCAGGTACTCGGCCCGCCCGCGGCGCAGCGCCACCAGCAGCACCGCACTGGCCGGCAGCGCCACCAGCACCCCGACCAAACCGAACAGCTGGCCAAAGGCCAGCAGCGCGAAGATCACCGCCAGCGGATGCAGCCCGATGCGCTGGCCCACCAGTCGTGGCGTGAGCACCAGGCTCTCCAGCAGCTGCCCGAGGCCGAACACCACCGCCACCATCAGCAGCGCCTTGACCGATGCGAACTGCAGCAGGCCGGCCAGCGTTGCCAGCAGCAGCCCCGCGCCAAAGCCAAGGTAGGGCACGAACATCGCGAGGCCGGTGAACACACCCACCGGCAGCGCCACATCCAGCCCGAACAGCGACAGCCCGATGCTGAAGAACACCGCCATCGCCAGCATCACCAGCAGCTGGCCGCGCAGGTACTGGCCAAGCACATGGTCGCATTCGGTGGTGAAGGATTCGACGCTGGCGCGCAGGCGCGGCGGGATCAGGCCGCGCAGGCGGTCGAGCATGCCGTCCCAATCCAGCAGCAGGTAGAACAGCGCCACCGGAATCAGCAGCGCGTTGCCGATCAGCGCCAGCGCGAAGCTGCCGCCGAGCTTGACCGACGCCAGCAGCGACATCAGGCTGTCCTGCCAGTTGGCGTTCAGGTAGTCCAGCAGCCGCGTGCGCAGGCTGTCCAGGTCAAGGGCCAGGTTCAGACCCCACTGCGCGGCCAGCGGCTGCAGGCCGGTCTTGAGCGCCTCGAACAGCGCAGGCACCTGCTGGCGCAGCCGCGGCAGTTCCTGCGCCACGATCGGCACGATCAGCAGCACCACGCCCAGCACCGCGGCGATGACCAGCACCTCGGCCACCAGCACCGCCACCAGGCGCGGCAGCATGCCGCCGTGGGCGCGGTCGAGCCGGTCGACCAGCGGCGCGAGCGCATAGGCCAGCACCGCAGCCACCACAAAGGGCGTGAGCACCGGCGCCAGCAGCCACAGCAGCACCGCCGCGGCAACGGCAATGCCCAGCCAGGTGGCGGCGCGTTTTTGCAGTGGGGACACGGGCATGCGCTTTGGGACCGGAGCCGCGCCCAAGCCACCCGGGCTCGGGCCTGTGCGGGCAGGCCACGCCGTAAAATCGAGGCCTGAATTCTAGTGCGCCGCCCCCGGCAGGCGCCCTGCGTGTTCGCATCGCCCCCGACCCACCCCAACCGAGACCGGCGCCGCGCCGGCCCGCCATGAGCACCACCCCCCTGTCCTACAAGGATGCCGGCGTTGACATCGAAGCCGGCGACGCGCTGGTCGAGCGCATCAAGCCGCTGGCGCGCCGCACCCTGCGCGAGGGCGTGCTGGCCGGCATCGGCGGCTTTGGCGCGCTGTTCGAGGTGCCCAAGCGCTACAAGGAACCGGTGCTGGTGTCGGGCACCGACGGCGTGGGCACCAAGCTCAAGCTGGCCTTCGAGTGGGGCATCCACGACACGGTGGGCATCGACCTGGTGGCGATGAGCGTCAACGACGTGCTGGTGCAGGGCGCCGAGCCGCTGTTCTTCCTCGACTACTTTGCCTGCGGCAAGCTTGATGTGGACACCGCCGCGGCGGTGGTCGGCGGCATCGCGCGCGGCTGCGAGGAATCGGGCTGTGCGCTGATCGGTGGCGAAACCGCCGAGATGCCCGGCATGTACCCACCGGGCGAATACGACCTGGCCGGCTTTTGCGTGGGCGCGGTCGAGAAATCGAAGATCCTGGGCGGCCAGGGCGTGCAGGCCGGCGACGTGGTGCTGGGGCTCGCGTCCAGCGGCGTGCACTCCAACGGTTTTTCGCTGGTGCGCAAGTGCATCGAGCGCGCCGGCGCGCAGCTGCCTGCCACGCTGGACGGGCAATCGTTCCGCCAGGCGGTGATGGCGCCCACGCGGCTGTACGTCAAGCCGGTGCTGGCGGCTCTGGCGCAGCACCCGGCCGATGCCGGCGGCATCCAGGCGCTGGCGCACATCACTGGCGGCGGCCTGCTCGAGAACATTCCGCGCGTGCTGCCAGAGGGCATGGCGGCGCACCTGGTCAAGGGCAGCTGGCCGCAAAGCGAGCTGTTCGCCTGGCTGCAGGCCACCGCCGGCATCAGCGACCACGAGATGAACCGCACCTTCAACAACGGCATCGGCATGGTGGTGGTGGTGCGCCCGGCGCAGGCCGACGCCTGTGCGGCCACGCTGCGCGCGCTGGGCGAGACGGTGCACGCCATCGGCCGCATCGCGCCGCGCGGCGACGGCCCGGCCGTGCAGGTGAGCTGACCCCCGGAAAAGCCCGCTTGCGCGCGGCGCATCACCGCCCTCCAATGCGGGCATGGGCATGCTGCATTCGTTCGGGCTGAGGTGGGGGCTGGCGCTGTGGTCAGCCCTGCTGCTGGTGCTGTACGCCTGGCAGCCCATCTTCTGGCAGAACGCCGGCATGGCGTGGATGACGGTGGTGGTCACCTTCGTGCTGATTCCGCTGGCCGATGCGTTGATCGGCGCGCCGCGCGCCGCTCTCCCCACCGTGCCTGATGTGGCTGCGCGCTGGCTGCCTCGCGCACAGGTGCCGCTGCAGATCACGCTGCTGCTGTGGGCCAGCGCACAGGCACCGCACCTCTCCACCGGCGACCTGCTGGCGCTGTCGGTCGCGGTGGGCACCGTCACCGGCGGGCTGGGCATCACGCTGGCCCATGAGATGGGGCACCGCGCCAGCCAGCTCGACCGCGCCTGCGCGCGGGTGCTGCTGTGCATGGTGGGCTACGGGCAGTTCCAGGTGGAGCACATCCGCGGCCACCATGTGCGTGTGGCCACCGCGGCCGACCCGGCCTCTGCACCGCGCGGCATGGGCGTGTGGCACTTCGTGCTGCGATCGGTCGCGGGCACCTGGCGGCACGCGTGGACGCTCGAGGCGATGCGCCTGCGCCACCGCGGCCTGGGTGCGCTGCACTGGCGCAACGAGGTGCTGACGAGCAACCTGCTGTCGCTCGTGCTGCTGGGCGCCCTGGTGGCGGGCTTTGGCGTGCAGGCGGGCGTGCTGTGGGTGGTGCAGGCGATCTGCGCGGCGTTCTTGCTGGAAAGCGTGAACTACGTCGAGCACTACGGACTGCGCCGCGCGCCGGCCGCAGCGGGCTACGAGCGGGTGCAGCCCGCGCATTCGTGGAACGCCAACTGGGCGCTGTCCAACGCGCTGCTGTTCAACCTGCAGCGCCACAGCGACCACCATGCGCGAATGAACCAGCCGTGGCAGGCCCTGGTGACGCGCGACGACGCGCCCCAGCTGCCGGCGGGCTATCCAGCCATGCTGCCGCTGGCCTGGGTGCCGCCGCTGTGGCGCCGGGTGATGGATGCGCGGCTGGACCGCTGGCAGCGCGAGCGCGCCGCAGCCGAATCACTGCAGCCCGCTGGCCAGTGATGCCAGCGCACCGCGGCCGGTGACGCTCAGGCCCCGCGGCCGCTGAGCTCGCGCTTCAGGCTGGCCAGCCGCTCGGCCACCACCGGCGCGTCGCTGGCATCGGCGGCGTGGTCCAGGTAAGCCTGCAGGTCGGCTACCGCCCGCTCGGCATCACCGGCCGAGGCCCAAGCCATGCCGCGGTCGCGGCGCTCGCCCCAGTGATCGGGCAGCAGCACCACCAGCCGGTCGAGCACCGCCACCAGCCGCAGCGGATCGCGCTGTCGGGCGTGGATTTCCTTGAGGTTGCGCAGCATGCGCGCCAGCACGTCGCGCGCCGGCGCCGGCTGCAGGTACAGGCCCAGCGGGATGTCGGCATCGGCACCGCTGGCACCCGGCGGCTGGAACGGCTCGAGCCGCTCGATGAGCTGTTCGCGCGAGAGCGACTCGCCCGAAAACGGGTCGAGCACCGCCTGACCACCTGGCAGCGCCACCTTGACGAGAAAGTGCCCGGGGAAGTTCACGCCATGCGCCCGCAGCCTGAGGCCCTGCGCGAGCTCCAGCCACAGCACCGCCAGCGTGATCGGGATGCCGCGGCGCGTGCGCAGCACCGCATTGAGGTAGCTGTTGTCCGGGTTGTAGTAGTCGTTGACGTTGCCGCCAAAGCCCATGTCGCCGAAGAAGAACTGGTTGAGCATGCGCAGGCGCTGCATCGTGCCCGCATCGGCCGCCAGCCGGCGCTTGAGGCGCGCGAGCAGCTGGTCCAGATCGCCCAGCACCTGCTGCACATCGAGCTCGGGGTATTCGTCCTGCGCCACGCAGGCCGCCGCCTCGAGCAGCGGAATGTGCTCGTCGTCCTGCACCAGCGAGGCAAAGTAGGCCAGCGGCGTGGGGGTCTGCGGCGTCCAGGCGGTCAAGGCAGGGGCTCCTCAGCGGGCAAGCATCTGCCGCATTTGCCGCCAGCGCAAGCCCAGCGCCGCCAGCACGCCAAAGTACAGCACGCCGGCACCGGCCAGCAGCGCCAGCAGCCAGCCCACCCGCTGCCAGGGCGACGCGCGCAGTGCCGTCCAGTCGAGCGCGCCGCGCGCCCAGGCCAGCGCCAGCGCCAGCACCGCACTGGCCACCAGCACCTGCAGCGCAAAGCGGCCCCAGCCCGGCGCGGGCCGGTAGTGGCCGCGGCGCAGCAGGCCTACCAGCAGCCACAGGGCATTGAGCAGCGCGCCCAGCCCGATGGACAGCGCCAGGCCCGCATGCTGCAGCAGCGGCACCAGCGCCACATTCAGCAGCTGCGTGACCACCAGCACCACCACCGCAATCTTCACCGGCGTGCGGATGTCCTGGCTGGCGTAGTAGCCCGGTGCCAGCACCTTGATCGCGATCAGCCCGAGCAGGCCCACGCCGTATCCCGACAGCGCGATCGACACCTGCAGCACGTCGCGGTCGGTGAAGGCGCCGTAGTGGTAGAGCGTGGCCACCAGCGGCGGCGCGCACAGCAGCAGCGCCGCCGAGGTGGGCAGCGCCAGCAGCAGCACCAGGCGCAGGCCCCAGTCGAGCATGGCCGAGTAACGCGCGTCGTCGCCCTGCGCACGCGCCGACGCCAGCTGCGGCATCAGCACCACCCCCAGCGCCACGCCCAGCAGCGCGGTCGGAAATTCCATCAACCGGTCGGCGTAGCTCAGCCAGCTCACGCTGCCGGGCGCCAGCCACGACGCGATCTGCGTGTTGATCACGAGCGAGACCTGCGCCACGCCCACGCCCAGCAGCGCGGGCAGCATCAGCGTGGCGATGCGGCGCACACCGGCGTCGGCCAGCGCCTCTCGCAGCGCGCCGGGCGTTACGCCCAGGCGCGGCAGCAGGCCCAGGCGCAGCAGCGCAGGCACCTGGATGGCCAGCTGCAGCACGCCACCGGCCATCACGCCGGCGGCCATGGCATAGATCGGCTCGATGCCGCGCGCGGCGAAGGCCGGCGCACCCAGCCAGGCTGCAACGATCATCGCCACATTCAGCAGCACCGGCGTGGCGGCCGGCACCGCAAACTTGCGCCAGGTGTTCAGGATGCCCGCCGACAGCGCCACCAGCGACATGAAGGCGATGTAGGGGAACATGAAGCGCGTCATCAGCACCGCGGCCTCGAAGCCCTGCGGGCCTTGCTTCAGGCCGCTGGCCAGCAGCCACACCAGCGCCGGCGCGGCGGCCACGCCGATCACGCAGGTGGCCAGCAGCGCCCACAGCAGCAAGGTGGCCACCCGGTCGATCAGCACCCGGGTGGCAGCGTCGCCCTGCTGCTCGCGCGCGGCGGCCAGCACCGGCACAAAGGCCTGGCTGAAGGCGCCTTCGGCAAACAGCCGGCGCAGCAGGTTGGGGATGCGGAAGGCGACGTTGAAGGCGTCGGTCAGGGCGCTGGCGCCGAAGGCCGACGCCATGAGCAGTTCGCGCGCCAGCCCGGTGATGCGCGACAGCAGGGTCAGCAGCGAAACGGTGGACGCAGCGCGGATCAGGCTCACGGCCGCAGTGTAGTGGGCGCCCCGGGGCGGGCGGCGGGCCCGGCCGGCTCGGCTACAATAGAGGGCTTTTCGCTCGCAACATCCTCAAACACGCTAAGGATCCCCCATGGCATCTGGAAAACCCAAGAAAAAGAACCCGCGCCTTGCGTCGGGCCGCAAACGCGCACGTCAGGACGTCAAGCTCAACGCAGCCAACTCGTCCCTGCGCTCCAAATACCGCACCGCGGTGAAGAACGTGGAGAAGGCTGTCGCCGCCGGCGACAAGACCAAGGCCTCCGAACTCTTCGCCAAGGCGCAAAGCATCGTGGACACGGTGGCCGACAAGGGCATCTTCCACAAGAACAAGGCCGCTCGCGACAAGAGCCGCCTGTCTGCCAAGGTCAAGGCCTTGGCCGCCGCAGCCTGAATCTTCAGGCGCCCGCCCGGGCCGGCTCCACAGTGAACCGGCCTGCCGTTTGAATCGGGTGCGCTGCCAGCGAAAAGCAAAAAACCGCCTTCGGGCGGTTTTTTTGTGGGCGATGCACACGGCTTGCCTGCGCTGTGCTCAGGCCTTCGGAGCGGACCCGGGCGGTGGCTCCGGCAACAGGCAGGCCTCGAGCGTCTGCAGGTCGTTGTCGCGGGCGAAATTCATCACGAAGTCCCAGGCCATCGGCTCGGCATCGCGCAGGTCGCGGTGCGCCACCACGCACTTCACGCCATCGACCACCGTGGGAATGCACCAGGGCGAATAGCTCAGGTGGCTGCCGGGCTGCGCGCCGCCCGGGCGAAACGGGCTCATCACCCCGGCCAGGCGCTCGGCCCAGTCGCTGGGACGAAAGGTCTTGCCCGCGCGGGTCACGCCGAGGATGAAGACTTGCTTGGCGTCAGGGGCGACCATCGGGGTGCGAAGGAGTGGCCGGCCCGGCGATCAGGGGCGGCCCAGGCAGGCCGGACCGGGCTTCGTGCATTCGGGTAAGTACTATATCTTATATAAGACTCAAGGCAGGGCGCCAGCGGGTCCGACAAGGCGGCCGCCACCGCCGGGGCGCTCGTCCCCGTGCATATCGGCGTCAAGGCGATGTGCCTAAAATCAGCGCCCAGCGGCCCACACGTTGGGCCGATTCTTTTGGACACGACGGAGAAACCTGCATGCCCGCCTTCATCGAAGCCGCATCGCCCCACCAGATGAACACCTACGGCCGTGTGCCGATTGCGCTGTCGCATGGCAAGGGCGTTCGCGTGTGGGACGTGAACGGCAAGTGCTACCTGGATGCGCTGGCGGGCATCGCGGTCAACACGCTGGGCCACGCCCACCCCAAGCTGGTGCCCGCACTGCAGGACCAGGTGGCCAAGCTGATCCACTCGTCCAACTACTACCACGTGCCCAACGGCGAGAAGCTGGCCGCCAAGCTGGTGGCGCTGTCGGGCATGACCAACGTGTTCTTCTGCTCCACCGGGCTGGAGGCCAACGAGGCGGCGCTGAAGCTGGCGCGCAAGTTCGGGCACGACAAGGGCATCGCGCGCCCCGAGGTCGTGGTGTACGACAAGGCCTTCCACGGCCGCAGCATCGCCACGCTGAGCGCCACCGGCAACGCCAAGGTGCAGGCCGGCTTCGGCCCGCTGGTCGAGGGCTTCATCCGCGTGCCGGTGAACGACATCGCGGCGCTGAAGAGGGCCACCGAGGGCAACCCGAACGTGGTGGCGGTGTTCATGGAGGCCATCCAGGGCGAAGGTGGCGTGAACCCGATGCACATGGACTACCTGCGCGACGTGCGTGCGCTGTGCGACGAACGCGACTGGCTGTTCATGATCGACGAGGTGCAGTGCGGCATGGGCCGCACCGGCAAGTGGTTTGCGCACCAGTGGGCGGGCATCCTGCCCGACGTGATGCCGCTGGCCAAGGGACTGGGCTCGGGCGTGCCGATCGGCGCGGTGGTGGCAGGCCCGAAGGCGGCGAACATCTTCCAGCCGGGCAACCACGGCACCACCTTCGGCGGCAACCCGCTGGCCATGCGTGCCGGCGTCGAGACCATCCGCATCATGGAAGAAGACGGCCTGCTGGCCAACGCCGCGCGCGTGGGTGCGCACCTGAAGGCGGCGCTGGAGCGCGAGTTCGGCGGCCTGCGTGGCGTGAAGGAAGTGCGCGGCCATGGCCTGATGCTCGGCGTGGAGCTTGAGCGGCCGTGCGGCGTGCTGGTGGCCCGCTGCGCCGAGGCGGGCCTCTTGATCAGCGTGACCGCCGACACGGTGATCCGCATCGTGCCGCCGCTGATCCTGAGCGAAGCCGAAGCCGACGAGATCATGGCGCTGCTGGTGCCGCAGGTGCGGGCCTTCCTGGCGGAAGCAGCATGACTGCCCCCGCCCAGGCGCTGCCGGCAGGCGCACCCCCGGTGCGTCACTACCTGCAGTTCAGCGACTTCAGCGCCGCCGAATACGCGTACCTGTTCGAGCGCGCCGCGGTCATCAAGCGCAAGTTCAAGGCCTACGAGAAGTACCAGCCGCTGGCCGACCGCACGCTGGCGATGATTTTCGAGAAGGCCTCCACGCGCACCCGCGTGAGCTTCGAGGCAGGCATGTACCAGCTCGGCGGCAGCGTGGTGCACCTGACCACCGGCGACAGCCAGCTCGGCCGCGCCGAGCCGATCGAAGACAGCGCCAAGGTCATCAGCCGCATGGTCGACCTCGTGATGATCCGCACCTACGGGCAGGACAAGATCGAGCGCTTTGCCGCGCATTCGCGGGTGCCGGTCATCAACGGCCTGACCAACGAGTTCCACCCCTGCCAGATCCTGGCCGACATCTTCACCTTCATCGAGCACCGCGGCGACATCCGCGGCAAGGTGGTGGCCTGGGTGGGCGACGGCAACAACATGGCCAACACCTGGCTGCAGGCGGCCGAGATCCTCGGCTTCACGGTGCACATCAGCACCCCCAGCGGCTACGAGGTGGACCAGGCCGTGGCCGGCCTGCGCAGCGCCGACAGCTACAAGGTCTTCAAGGACCCGCAGGACGCCTGCCGTGGCGCAGACCTCGTCACCACCGATGTGTGGACCAGCATGGGCTACGAGGCCGAAAACGAGGCCCGCCGCAAGGCCTTTGCCGACTGGTGCGTGGACGAGGGGATGATGAAGGTGGCCAGGCCCGACGCCCTCTTCATGCACTGCCTGCCTGCGCATCGCGGCGAGGAGGTGGCGGCCGAGGTCATCGACGGGCCGCAGAGCGTGGTGTGGGACGAGGCCGAGAACCGCATGCACGCGCAGAAGGCCCTGATGGAGTACCTGCTGCTCGGCCGCGTGGCCTGATCCGTGTCGGCCAACGTCTGCACGGGTTGCGGCGCCTGCTGCGCGGCGTTTCGGGTGGACTTTGCGGCGCAGGAGCTGCAGTCCCTGGGCGGCGATGTGCCTGACGGCCTGGCGGTGGAAGTGACCGGCAGCACCTGCCGCATGCGCGGCACCGACCATGCCACCCCGCGCTGCGCAGCGCTCACCGGCCAGATCGGCCAGCAGGTCGGCTGCGGCATCTACGAGTGGCGACCCAACCCCTGCCGTGAACTGGAGCCCGGCAGCCACGGCTGCGAGAAGGCGCGCATGCGTCACGGACTGCCGCCGCTCGCGAACTGACGCGCTTGTTGGAAATAACCGACACCACGGTGTCTCGGGCGGTGCTACTTTCTGCGCCCGATGAGCACCAACCGACTCCACGCCCCTGATGCCGCCGGCCCACGCGTCCGGCGGCTGTGGGACATCTCGGCGCCGGTGGATGCGTCAAGCCCGGTGTTCCCTGGCGACACCCCCTTCAGCCAGCGCTGGGCCGCACAGATCGCACCGGGCTGCCCGGTCAACGTCAGCGCCGTCACGCTGTCGCCGCATGTGGGTACCCATGCCGACGCGCCGCTGCACTACGACCCTGACGGCGCAGCCAGCGGCGCGCTGAGCCTCGCGCCCTACCTCGGGCACTGCCGCGTGATCCATGCGATCGGCTGCGGCCCGCTGGTGCAGTGGCCGCACATCGCACACGCCATCGACGCAAACCCGGCGCCCCTGCCGCCGCGCGTGCTGGTGCGCACCTACCCGCGCATGCCGGTGGACCGCTGGGACGCGGCCCTGCCCGCCTTCGCACCCGACACCATCGCGCGGCTGGCCGACCGCGGCGTGCAGCTGGTCGGCATCGACAGCGCCAGCGTGGACCCCGCCGACAGCAAGACGCTGGACAGCCACCGGGTGCTGCGCCAGCGCGGGCTGCGCGTGCTGGAGAACCTGCTGCTCGACGACGTGCCCGAGGGCGACTACGAACTGATCGCGCTGCCGCTGAAGTGGCTGCATGCCGACGCATCGCCGGTGCGCGCGGTGCTGCGCGAACTCTGACACCCTGCATCCATGACCTCCCCCATCACCCTGGACCACTGCCGCGCGCTCGATGCGCAGGACCCGCTGCGCGCCCTGCGCGATCAGTTCAACATTCCCGATGGCCTGATCTACCTGGACGGCAATTCGCTTGGCGTGCTGCCGCGCAGCGTGGCCGCGCGCGTGGCCGACGTGGTGCAGCGCGAATGGGGGCAGGACCTGATCCGCAGCTGGAACAGCGCCGGCTGGTTCGAGATGCCGCAGCGCGTGGGCGACAAGGTCGCGCGGCTGATCGGCGCCGGCGCAGGCCAGGTGGTGGCCACCGACAGCACCTCGGTCAACCTGTTCAAGGTGCTGAGCGCCGCCCTGCACCTGCAGCACCAAGACGCCCCCGCGCGCCGCGTGGTGCTGTCCGAGCGCAGCAACTTCCCCACCGACCTCTACATCGCCGAGGCGCTGTGCCGCGAACGCAGATGCACGCTGCAGCTGGTGGAACCGCATGAGATTGCAGGCGCCCTGACCGACGACGTGGCGGTGCTGATGCTGACCCATGTGAACTACCGCACCGGCGCGATGCACGACATGGCCGCCCTCACCGCCGCCGCGCACGCAAAGGGTATCCGCGTGATCTGGGACCTGGCGCACAGCGCGGGCGCGGTGCCGGTCGATCTGCTGGGCGCGGGGGCCGACTACGCGGTGGGCTGCGGCTACAAGTACCTGAACGGCGGGCCGGGCGCGCCCGCCTTCGTGTGGGTGCATCCGCAACTGGCCGACCGCTTCTGGCAACCGCTGGCGGGCTGGTGGGGCCACGCTGCGCCCTTTGCCTTCACGCCCGACTACCAACCCGCGCCGGGCATCGCGCGCTATCTGTGCGGCACGCAGCCGGTGCTGAGCATGGCCGCACTCGACTGCGGCGTGGACACGGTGCTGGCCGCCGAGCCGCTGGGCGGCATGACGGCATTGCGCGCCAAGTCGCTGGCGCTCACCGACCTGTTCATCGCGCTGGTGGAGCAGCGTTGCGCAGGCCAGGGGCTTGCGCTCGTCACGCCGCGCGAACATTCGCGGCGCGGGTCGCAGGTGTGCCTGTCCCGCAAGGAAGGCGGTGAATCAGGTGCTTATGCCATCGTGCAGGCGCTGATTGCGCGCGGCGTGGTCGGCGACTTCCGCGCCGGTGACGGTGCCGCGCACCCGAACATCCTGCGCTTTGGCTTCACGCCGCTGTACTTGCGCTTCGAGGATGTGTGGAACGCGGCCGAGCACCTGCGGCAGGTGCTTGAGAGCGGCGAGTGGCAGGCCGCGGTCTTCAACCAGCGTCATGCGGTGACCTGATGAGCGGCTGCCCTTTTCATCCGTCGGGCGATGCGCCTGCCGGGGCCGACCCGAAGCGCGGCGCAGGCGCCGAGTCCACCGTGCACGACGAAGGCGCGCAGCTCGACTTCAGCGCCTCGATGAGCTATGGCGACTACCTGCAGCTCGACCGCATCCTGAACGCGCAGCAACCGCTGTCGCCCGACCACAACGAGATGCTGTTCATCGTGCAGCACCAGACCAGCGAGCTGTGGATGAAGCTGATGCTGCACGAGCTGCGTGCGGCATGCGCCTGCATTGCACGCGACGAGCTGCCCGATGCCTTCAAGATGCTGGCACGGGTCTCGAAGATCATGGAGCAGCTGGTGCATGCATGGGATGTGCTGGCCACGATGACGCCGCCCGAGTACAGCGCGATCCGGCCGTATCTGGAGCAGTCCAGCGGCTTTCAGAGCTGGCAGTACCGCTGCATCGAATTCGCGATGGGCAACAAGAACGCGGCCATGCTCAAGCCCCACGCGCACCGGCCGGATCTGTCGGCCATCGTCGATGCCGCGTGGCGCGCACCTTCGCTGTACGACGAGTGCCTGCGCCTGCTGGCGCGCCGCGGCCTGCCCATGCCCGCAAGCCACACCGGGCGCGACTGGAGCCAGCCCTACGAGATGAGCGACGCAGTCGAGCAGGCCTGGCTGGTGGTCTACCGCAACCCCAGGCACCACTGGGACCTGTACCAGCTGGGCGAAGAACTCACCGACCTCGAAGATGCCTTCCGCCTGTGGCGCTTCCGCCACCTGACCACAGTGGAGCGCATCATTGGCTTCAAGCGCGGCACCGGCGGCACCGGTGGCGTGAGCTACCTGCGCAAGATGCTCGATGTGGTGCTGTTCCCCGAGATCTGGAAACTGCGCACCGACCTGTAAGGCTCGAGCAGCAAGCCGCAGCCTCAGCCGCGGTACAGCCACGGCTGGTCCAGCAGCCGCTCGCCCAGCAGACGCAAACCCAGGTCGCGCCCGAGGCGCACCACACCGGTCGCATGAAAGATGCGGCCGTTGCGCAACGAGCGCGCCTGCACCTGCGCATTGCGGGCCCATCGTGCCTGCGCGTAGCGCTGCAGCTGCTGCTCGGGGGTCAGCCCGCTCAGGCGCAGGCAGCGCTCGAGTTCGTACGCGTCCTCGATGGCCATGCCCGCGCCCTGCGCCAGATAGGGCCGCATCGGATGCGCCGCATCACCCAGCAAGGCCACGCGCCCGCGCGCCATCTGCGCGGCCGAATGCAGCGGCGCACGGTCGTGCAGCGCCCAGCGCTGCCAGCGCGGCATGGCATCGAGCACCTGGCGCAGGCCGGCATGGGCGGCTGCCACCGCGCGCTGCCACTCGCCCTCGCGCACGGCGTGGTCCCAGCGGCTGGCCTCGGCGGCAGGCAGCGCCGCGGCATCCACATCCTGCGCATGAAGCACCAGCACCAAGTTGGTGTCGAGTTCGCCGCTGGACGGGTCACGCACCGGGTAGCGCACCGCATGCAGGCGCGGGCCCAGCCACACCGTCACGTCGTCGCTGCGCAGGGGCTCGGGCAAGGCCTGTTGCGGCATCAGCGCGCGGTACGCCAGGTGGCCGGTGGGTACGGGCGCGGTGTCGCTGTCCACCACCGCACGGCGCAGCGCGCCCCACAGGCCATCGGCCGCGATGGCGATGTCTGCGGGGTGTTGCCCGAGGTCGTGTACCGCGCTGCCGGTGCTCAAGCCCACCCCAGGATGGGCCTGCACCGCCTGCCGCAGCAGCTGGTGCAGCGCTGCGCGGTGCACCGTGAGGTAAGGGGCACCGTAGGCCCGCTGCATCGCGTCACCCAGCGCACGCTGCGCGAGCACGCCGCCGTGCAGCGCACTGCGCACCACCAGCCGCTGCGGCTGCGCCGATGCGCGCGCGAGGGCCTCGCCCAGGCCCCACGCCTGAAGCCGGCGCGTCACGTTCGGCCCGAGCTGCACCCCGGCGCCCACCTCGGTGAAGGCGGCCGCCTGCTCGTGCACCTGCACCGCGCAGCCGCTGCGGGCGCAGGCCAGGGCGGCGGCCAGTCCGCCGATGCCGCCGCCGGCCACCAGCACGCGCAGCCGGGCAGCCTGCGGCGCATGGCTGTGCGGGGCGGGGGGTGTCGCCGGGGCGCTCAATGTCATGGCGGAATTGTCCGATGTTGCATGCAAGGCCCCCTATCCCGCGCCGCGTTGGATAATCCGCGGCGACGAGGTCCGGACCACCGGGCCCGTTTTTCAGGGAGATGTCGTGGATTCACTCATCCAGCTTTTTGCGCGCAACGGCTTCCTGCCGCACGGCTACTGCTTTACCTGGAGCCCCGGCCTGCTGTGGGCGATGGTGGGCGCCAACGCGGTGATCGCGCTGTCGTATTTCTCGATCCCGCTGGCCATCAGCCACTTTTTGCGCCGGCGCGTGGACTTCACCCATCGCGGCACCGCCATGCTGTTTTGCGGCTTCATCGCCGCCTGCGGCCTGACGCATGTGATGAATATCTGGACGATCTGGCAGCCCGACTATGCCGCCGAGGCAGCGGTGAAGGTGCTGACCGCCGGGGTCTCGCTGATCACCGCGGTGGCGCTGTGGCCGCTGATCCCCAAGGCACTGCGCATCCCCTCGGTGTCGCAGCTGCAGTCGGCGGTCAGCTCGCTGGAGGCCGAGGTACGCAAGCGCAAGACGGCCGAGGAACATCTGCTGGACACCGAGCAGAGCCTGTCGGTAGCGCTCAACAGCATCGGCGCGGGCTTTGTCAGCACCGACGCCTGGGGACGCATCACCCGCATGAACAACGTGGCCGAGCGCATGTCCGGCTGGACACAGGACAGCGCCCGCGGCCGGCCGATCAACGAGGTGCTGCAGCCGGATGCTTCGAGCCTGGCGCAAGCCGAGGCCTGGTTCCGCCAGATGGCCCGGGCCCACGGCAACGCCGAGCCGTACCGGGTGACGCTGCTCGACCGCACTGGCCAGGCCGCGCAGGTCGAGGTGCAGGCCACGCCCACCCGTGCGGAAGACGGTCGCCTGCTGGGCATCACGCTGCTGATCCGCGACCTGACCGAGCTGCGCAACGCCGAGACCGAACTCGACCGGCTGGCAGCCATCGTCGAGTCGTCGGACGACGCGATCATCTCCAAGACGCTGGAAGGCCGTATCACCAGCTGGAACCGCGGCGCGCAGGAGATCTTTGGCTACACCGCCGACGAGGCGATCGGTCAGTCGGCCCTCATCCTGATTCCGCCCGAGCGCGCCGACGAAGAGATGCACATCCTGGCCAGCCTGGCCGATGGCCGCAAGGTGCCGCACTTCGACACGGTGCGCCGCACCAAGGACGGCCGGCTGATCGATGTGTCGGTCACGATCTCGCCCATCCGCGATGCGCAGGGCCGGGTGGTCGGCGGCTCGAAGATCGCGCGCAACGTCACCGAGCAGCGGCAGGCCGCCGCGGCGCGCCAGAAGGCCACGCAGCTCGAAGCCGAGAACCGGCAGATCATGGAAGCCAGCCGCATCAAGAGCCTGTTCCTGGCCAACATGTCGCACGAACTGCGCACCCCGCTCAACGCGATCATCGGCTTTGCCGATCTGCTGCACGCGGGCGCCGTGCCCGCCGATTCGCCCAAGCACCAGGAGTTCGTGGGCCACATCGCCGACAGCGGGCGCCACCTGCTGCAGCTGATCAACGATGTGCTCGACCTGTCCAAGGTCGAGGCAGGCAAGTTCGAGTTTGCGCCGGAGCCGATGGACCTGTCGCGGGTGGTGCAGGACGTGATCAACACCATGCGCACCCTGATCGAGCGCAAGGCCCTGAAGGTGGAGGTGCAGATCGACGCCGCCCTGGGCACGGTGGAGCTCGATCCGGCACGCTTCAAGCAGGTGCTCTACAACTACCTGTCCAACGCGGTGAAGTTCACGCCCGAAGGCGGCCGCATCCAGGTGCGTGCCCTGACCGAGGGCAGCGACAGCTTCCGCTTCGAGGTGGAAGACACCGGCATCGGCATCGCGCCCGAAGACATTGCGCGCCTGTTCGTCGAATTCCAGCAGCTCGACGCGAGCCTGAGCAAGAAGCACCAGGGCACCGGGCTGGGCCTGGCGCTCACGCGGCGGCTGGTGCAGGCGCAGGGTGGCTCGGTCGGCGTGCGCAGCGAGGTCGGCGCAGGCAGCGTGTTCCATCTGGTGCTGCCGCGGGTGCACCGCGTCCAGGTCACGCTGCCGGGTGGCCTGCAGGAGGCAGCCGCATGAACCCGGCACGCATCCTGATCGTCGACGACAACGCGCTGAACACCGAGCTGGTGCGCTTTGTGCTGGACGAGGCCGGCCACACTGTGGAGACCGCCGAAAGCGCCGACGAGGCGCTGCCACGCATCACCGCCTTCAAGCCCACGCTGATCCTGATGGACATCCAGATGCCCGGCATGGACGGGCTGGAGCTGACCCGCCGCCTCAAGGCCGACGAGGCCACGCGCGGCATCGTCATCATCGCCTTCACCGCCTATGCGATGAAGGGCGACGAAGCCCGCATGCGCGAAGCGGGCTGCGACGGCTACATCAGCAAGCCGATCGACGTGAAGCAGTTCGCCGGGCAGGTCGCGCAGTACCTGCCGGCCGCTGCGCCCTGACTTGCCGGGCGCCCTTCGCGCCGCTCAGACCTTCACCGTGTCGGCGAGTTCCTTGTACTCGTCGATCTGGTCGAAATTCATGTAGCGGTAGATGCTGGCGGCATCCTTGTTGATGATGCCCACCGCTTCCTGATACTCGGCCACCGTGGGGATGCGGCCCAGCTTGGAACACACCGCAGCCAGCTCCGCCGAGCCGAGGAACACGTTGGTGTTCTTGCCCAGGCGGTTGGGGAAGTTGCGGGTGCTGGTGGATATCACCGTCGCGCCTTCCTTCACCTGCGCCTGGTTGCCCATGCACAGGCTGCAGCCCGGCATTTCGGTGCGGGCACCGGCCGTGCCGAAGGTCGCGTAGTGGCCTTCCTTGATGAGCTCGCTTTCGTCCATCTTGGTCGGCGGTGCCACCCACAGCTTGACCGGGATGTCGCGCGCGCCGCCCAGCACCTTGGCGGCGGCCCGGAAGTGGCCGATGTTGGTCATGCACGAGCCGATGAAGGCCTCGTCGATCTTGGTGCCGGCCACCTCGCTCATGAACTTGGCATCGTCCGGGTCGTTCGGGCAGCAGACGATCGGCTCCTTGATCTCGTTGAGATCGATCTCGATGACCGCGGCGTACTCGGCGTCCTTGTCGGCTTCCAGCAGCTCGGGCTTGGCCAGCCAGGCCTCGACTGCCTTGATGCGGCGCTCGAGCGCGCGCTTGTCCTCGTAGCCGTTGGCGATCATGTTCTTCATCAGCACGATGTTGCTGGTGAGGTACTCCTTGATCGGCTCGGGATTGAGCTTGATGGTGCAGCCGGCGGCGCTGCGCTCGGCGCTGGCGTCGGACAACTCGAACGCCTGTTCCACCTTCAGGTCGGGCAGGCCCTCGATTTCGAGCACGCGGCCGCTGAAGATGTTCTTCTTGCCCTGCTTGGCCACCGTCAGCAGCCCGGCCTTGATGGCGTACAGCGGAATCGCGTGCACCAGGTCGCGCAGCGTCACGCCCGGCTGCATCTGGCCCTTGAAGCGAACCAGCACGCTTTCGGGCATGTCCAGCGGCATCACACCCGTGGCTGCGCCGAAGGCCACCAGGCCGGATCCGGCGGGGAAGGAGATGCCGATGGGGAAGCGTGTGTGCGAATCGCCGCCGGTGCCCACGGTGTCGGGCAGCAGCAGACGGTTCAGCCATGAGTGAATCACGCCATCGCCCGGCCGAAGGGCCACGCCACCGCGGTTGCTGATGAACTGTGGAAGTTCGCGGTGCGTCTTCACGTCCACTGCCTTGGGGTAGGCGGCGGTGTGGCAGAAGCTTTGCATCACCATGTCGGCACTGAAGCCCAGACAGGCCAGGTCCTTGAGCTCATCGCGGGTCATCGGGCCCGTGGTGTCTTGCGAACCCACGGTGGTCATGCGCGGCTCACAATAGGTGCCCGGTCGGATGCCCTGCTGGTTGCCGTTCACCACCGGCAGACCGCAGGCGCGGCCCACCATCTTCTGCGCCAGGGTGAACCCCTTGCCGCTGTCCTTGGGCGCCTGGGGCAGGCGGAAGGCGGTGGAGGCGGGAAGGCCCAGTAGCTCGCGGGCCTTGGCGGTCAGCGAGCGGCCGATGATCAGGTTGATGCGGCCGCCGGCCCGCACCTCGTCAAGGAGCACGTCGCTCTTGAGCTGGAACTCGGTGACCAGCGTTCCGTCCCGGAGAATCTTGCCCTCGTAGGGCAGTACCTCGATGACGTCACCCATCTCGAGCTTGCTCACATCCACTTCGATGGGCAGGGCGCCCGAATCTTCCTGCGTGTTGAAGAAGATGGGGGCGATCTTTCCGCCCAGGGTCACGCCGCCAAAGCGCTTGTTGGGCACGAAGGGAATGTCCTGACCGGTGGCCCAGATCACGCTGTTGGTGGCGCTCTTGCGCGAAGAGCCGGTGCCCACCACGTCGCCCACATAAGCCACCAGGTTGCCCTTCTTCTTCAGGTCCTCGATGAACTGCATCGGACCGCGCTTGCCGTCTTCCTCAGGCTTGAACGCCGCGTCGGGCCGCGTGTTCTTGAGCATGGCCAGGTAATGCAGCGGAATGTCGGGCCGACTCCAGGCATCGGGCGCGGGGGAGAGGTCGTCGGTGTTGGTTTCACCGGGCACCTTGAACACGGTGACGGTGATCCTCTTGGGAACTTCAGGCCGGCCGGTGAACCATTCGGCATCGGCCCAGCTCTGCACAACGGCCTTGGCCCGTGGGTTGCCTGCCTTGGCCTTCTCGGCCACGTCGTTGAAGTAATCGAACATCAGCAGGGTCTTCTTCAGGCCCTCCGCGGCCGTGTTGGCCACGGCGGCATCAGCGTCGTCCAGCAGTTCGATCAGCGGGTGCACGTTGTAGCCACCCACCATGGTGCCCAGCAGTTCGGTGGCCTTAGCGCGGTTGATCAGCGCCACCTTTTCGTCCCCATGGGCCACGGCGGCCAGGAAGGAGGCCTTGACCTTGGCGGCGTCGTCCACGCCCGGCGGTACGCGATGGGTCAGCAGGTTCATCAGGTAAGCCTCCTCGCCGGCCGGCGGTGCCTTGATCAGTTCGATCAGCGCGGCAACCTGCTTGGCGTCCAGGGGCAGGGGGGGGATGCCGAGGGCGGCGCGTTCGGCGACATGGGCTCGGTAGGCTTGCAGCATGTGACAACTCCGGTTCTGGGTTTACTCTGTTATTTTATGTCTTATATAAGACTTGGGCTACTAATTTGTGGGGCCCGGGACGGTGATGCCCAAGCCTTCGGCCGGCGGAGCTTCGGCGGCCGCGCGTCGGGCTTCGTGGTGGGCGTCATGCAGACACTCGTCGGCCACGCGTTGGCCGATCTTGGTGTCCATCAGCATGCTCTTGAAGGCGATCTGCACCATCAGGTATCGACCCTTGACGTCTTCCAGCCGGACGGCACCGGTGCTGGAGAGCACCGGCCGAGCCGTGACCACCTGCTTGTCGAAGTGCAGGTCCACATAGCCTTCCTGTCGCGGGTGTGCCAGCACCCGGATCATCCGCTTGAACTCGCATTGGTACTCACCCAGATGCGCCAGGGTATAAGCGTGGCGCTGCTCGTCGCTGGCCAGCGCCAGGGTGGTGGCAGCTGCCGCGGCGGCGGCGCCGGCGGCTACCGTGGCCTTGCGTGCGGCTGCGCGCGCCTTGTCGCCGGCGGTAGCGGCCTTGCCGGGGTTCGCCGCCGCCGTGGTCGATGCCATGCTGGCACTCGGCTTGGCTGGCGCGGCCAGCGCGGCCTGTGCGGTCTGAGGCGCCAGCACCGCCGGCACCATGGGCGTGGTCATGGCGATGGCCGTGGCGACCACGGCGATCGTTCGGCTGAAGGCAGCTCCGAGCTGGAGCGCCGGCCTCATGTACGGGCTCCGTCAAACCAGCGCGCCCTGACATCGGCGGGGATGGTGTGTGCCCGCTCAGGGTTGGCCTGTGCCCGCTGCAGCACTTGCCAGAAGTAGCGGTAGCTGGCGCGGTCGTGCAGGGTGTCCCGGTGTCGTACCGGTGCCCAGTCCGCCGCTTGCGCAGCCAGCAGAATCTCCAGCGCCTGCTCAACCTCGTCGACCGTCGGGGTGAAGGCCTGCACGATGGGCCGGATCTGATCGGGGTGAATGCTCCACATTCGCGCGTAGCCCAACTCCATCCGGGCACGCTGGACGGCTGCGCCGAGCGCCTGAAGGTTCTTGAACTCCGTGACCACGCAGTGCGAGGGCACCTTGCCATGCGCATGGCAGGCGGCACTGATCTCGAGCTTGGCTCGGTGCACCAGGGGATGTGTGAATTGGCCCTCCACCCCCATGGCCGATTGGGGAATGGCGCCGCGATGGGCGCTGACGAAGTCCATCAATCCGAAGGACAGTGACTCGACGCGCGGGTGCGCGGCCAGCTCGAACACCTCGCGCAAGGCGCCATGGGTCTCGACCAGCGCATGCAGCGGGACGTCGACGCCGCCCAGCGCGTCGATGCTGTTCGCAGCCTGTTGGATATCGGCCGCCCCGCGTGGCTTGGGAATCATCAGGTAGGCGGGGCGCCGCGCAGCCGACAACACCACGCGCACCACGTCTTCAAACCGTTCGTGCGTGACATCCAGAAGCCGCACACCGACTCGGCCCCAGCGGTTGTCCGATCCGGCCAGCAGTTCGGCGATCAGGTGCGCGTGTTCGACCTCGGCACCAACGGGCGCGCCGTCCTCGTTGTCCAGGGTGACGTCAAAGATTGGGCCCAGCTCGGCCTGCAGTGTCAGGCTCTTGCGCATGCGGTTCTCGACGCCGCTGTAGTGGTCGCACACCGGCAGGCTGCTGGCAGGCTCGCCTTCCTCGAACAACAGGGTGGCCGGGTGGGCAGACCGGGGGAACGCAGTGGGCACGACAACACCTAAAAAATAAGGGCCGGCGACCCGAGGGACGCCGGCCCTGTTGGTTCAGGCCCAACTGTAGTACGGCGCACGGCCGGGTCACAGCAGGTGCTTGACCCCGTCCTGCTCGCCCTGCAGTTCAGCCAGGGTCTTGTTGATGCACTCTTGGCTGAAGGCGTCGATGGGCAAGCCCTCGACGATCTTGTATTCGCCGCCCTCGCAGGTGACGGGGTAGCCGAACATGACTTCCTTGGGGATGCCGTACTCGCCCTTGGAGGGCACGCCCATGGTGACCCAACGGCCGTTGGTGCCCAAGGCCCAGTCGCGCATGTGGTCGATGGCGGCGTTGGCCGCCGAGGCGGCCGATGACAGGCCGCGCGCAGCGATGATGGCCGCGCCTCGCTTGCCCACGGTCGGCAGGAACACGTTGGCGTTCCAGTCGTGGTCGTTGATGCTGTCCTTGACCGACTTGCCATTGACGGTGGCGAAGCGGTAGTCGGCGTACATCGTGGGTGAGTGGTTCCCCCAGACGGCCAACTTCTCGATGTCGCCCACGGCGATGCCCATCTTGGCGGCAATCTGACTGGCGGCACGGTTGTGGTCCAGGCGCAGCATGGCGGTGAAGTTCTTTGCCGGCAGGCTGGGCGCGCTCTTCATGGCAATGTAGGCGTTGGTGTTGGCCGGGTTGCCCACCACCAGCACCTTGACGTTGCGGCTGGACACCTTGTCCAGGGCCTTGCCCTGTGCGGTGAAGATCTGGGCGTTTGCGGCCAACAGGTCGGCGCGCTCCATGCCGGGGCCGCGCGGGCGTGCGCCCACCAGCAGGGCGTAGTCGGTGTCCTTGAACGCGTTCAGCGGGTCGGAGTGGGCCTCTACACCAGCCAGCAGCGGGAAGGCGCAGTCTTCCAGTTCCATGATCACGCCCTTGAGCGCGTTCTGGGCCTTTTCGTCCGCAATCTCCAACAACTGCAGAATGACGGGCTGGTCCTTGCCCAGCATCTCGCCAGAGGCAATGCGGAACAGCAGGGCGTAACCGATTTGTCCGGCAGCGCCGGTGACGGCCACGCGAACGGGCTTCTTGCTCATGAGGACTCCAGGGATTGATACGCGGGTGGCGCCAGTTTAGGTCAGAAACCCGCTGACAGGGAGGGAAACCCCGTATCTTATGTCTTATATAAGACACAGAGGTGGACGCCAAGTGGCGGTGTGTGATGCAATCCTTGCATGGGTTCTGCCAACACGATGCGCGACGACGCGGGTGATGCCGCTCCGGCGTTCAGCCCCCTTTATCAGCAGATCAAGGCCCTGATCACCCGCAGCCTCCAATCGGGCGAATGGCGGCCCGGCGAGGTCATTCCCAGCGAGATGGAGCTGGCGGTGCGCTACAAGGTCAGCCAGGGTACGGTGCGCAAGGCGATCGACGAACTGGCCACCGAGAACCGCCTGGTCCGGCGCCAGGGCAAGGGCACCTTCGTGGCCACCCATTCCGAGCAGCTGACCCAGTACCGTTTCCTGCGTCTGGTGCCCGATTCCCTTGAGGCGGCCGGCGTGGCTGGCCGCATGAGCCGCCGTGTGCTGGACTGCCGCCGCGTGCGTGCACCGGCCGATGTGGCGCGCGCGCTGGACATGAAGGGTGGTGAGTCGGCCGTCCAGATCCGGCGCACCCTGTCGGCACAGGGGCACCCGGTGGTGCTCGACGAAATCTGGCTGCCCGGCGGCCTGTTCAAGGGCTTGAGCGCCGAGCGACTGACGCAGTATCGGGGGCCGATGTACGCCATGTTCGAAACCGAGTTCGGCGTGCACATGATTCGCGCAAGTGAGAAGCTGCGCGCCGTGGTGGCCGATGCGGCCGCGGCCCAGTGGCTGGAGGTGGCCGAGGGTGCTCCGCTTCTCAGCGTGGAGCGCTTGTCCTATTCGTACGACGACAAGCCGGTGGAGCTGCGCCGTGGCCTGTACCGTACCGAGGCCCACCATTACCGCAACGAGCTCAACTGATGGGCTCGCGCGAAGCCCCCGAACCGTCAGTCGAGCGTATGCTGCGCCGCAATAGAATGACCCGTTCGATTCGAAACAACCGGCCCTACCGGCGGGCGGTTGCCTGAAGTTGAGGAGTAAACCGATGGCCGAGGCCCTCAAACCGCGTCCCACCTATCGCAACATCCACGTCACGCAAATCCTGAAGTACCGGCTGCCGCCGGCGGGCATTGTGTCTATCCTGCACCGCGTCAGTGGTGCGCTCATGTTCTTGCTGCTGCCCTTCATCGTGTGGCTGCTGGATGTGAGCTTGACGTCTGAGATCAGCTACGAACAGTTCACGGCCGCCTTCGGCGTGGGCATCGGATTCGTCCCAGGGTGGTTTGTGAAGCTGGTGGCCTTGGCCCTGATTTGGGCTTACCTGCACCACTTCATCGCCGGTGTGCGCCACCTGTGGATGGACATGACCCACAGCGTGACCAAGGAGCAGGGTCATTCCTCGGCGATCGTCACGCTGGTCTCCAGCGTGGTGCTGACCGCGGCGCTTGGCGCGAAGTTGTTCGGTCTGTTCTGAGGGGATTGGGCATGCAACAGAACTACGGATCCAAGCGCATCGTCGTGGGCGCGCACTATGGCATGCGCGACTGGCTTAGCCAGCGCGTGACGGCGGGTCTGATGGCCCTGTTCACGATCGTCCTGCTGGTGCAGGTGCTGTTCGGTGGACCGCTGGGCTATGACCGTTGGGCAGCTATCTTTTCCGCGCAGTGGATGAAGGTCCTGACCTTCGTTGTCATCGTGGCCCTGGGCTGGCACGCTTGGGTGGGTGTGCGCGACATCTGGATGGATTACGTCAAGCCGGTGGGCACGCGGCTGTTGCTGCAGGTGTTCACGATCGTGTGGCTCGTGGGCTGCACGGGTTGGGCGGTTCAGGTTCTCTGGAGGCTTTGATCATGGCAGTAGGAAGTTCCTTGCCCAAGCGCAAGTTCGACGTGGTGATCATCGGGGCGGGTGGCTCCGGGATGCGGGCGTCGCTGCAGCTGGCGCGCGCGGGTTTGAATGTGGCGGTGCTGTCCAAGGTGTTTCCGACCCGTTCGCACACAGTGGCCGCACAGGGCGGCATCGGTGCGTCGCTGGGCAACATGAGCGAGGACAACTGGCACTACCACTTCTTCGACACCGTCAAGGGTTCGGATTGGCTGGGTGACCAGGATGCCATAGAGTTCATGTGCCGAGAGGCACCCAAGGTCGTGTACGAACTCGAGCACTTTGGCATGCCGTTCGACCGTAACCCGGACGGCACCATCTACCAGCGACCCTTTGGTGGTCACACGGCCAACTACGGCGAAAAGCCGGTTCAGCGCGCCTGCGCGGCTGCAGACCGCACTGGCCACGCCATGCTGCACACGCTGTACCAGCAGAACGTCAAGGCACGCACGCAGTTCTTCGTCGAGTGGATGGCACTCGACTTGATTCGCGATGCCGACGGTGACGTGGTGGGCGTGACCGCGCTGGAGATGGAAACCGGCGATGTGCACATCCTCGAGGGCAAGACGGTGCTTCTGGCCACCGGCGGTGCGGGCCGGATCTTCGCGGCGTCCACCAACGCATTCATCAACACCGGAGACGGCCTGGGGATGGCCGCCCGTGCCGGCATTCCCCTGGAAGACATGGAGTTCTGGCAGTTCCACCCCACCGGCGTGGCCGGCGCAGGTGTGCTGCTGACCGAAGGCTGTCGTGGCGAGGGCGCCATCCTGCGCAACAGCAACGGCGAGCGCTTCATGGAGCGCTACGCGCCCACCCTGAAGGATCTGGCGCCGCGTGACTTCGTCTCGCGCTGCATGGACCAGGAAATCAAGGAAGGCCGCGGTTGCGGGCCCAACAAGGACTATGTGGTGCTCGACATGACGCACCTGGGCGCCGAGACCATCATGAAGCGGCTGCCCTCGGTTTATGAGATCGGACACAACTTCGCCAACGTGGACATCACCAAGGAGCCGATTCCCGTGGTGCCCACGATCCACTATCAGATGGGTGGAATTCCCACGAACATCCATGGTCAGGTGGTGGTCCCTGCAGCCGACGGTTCGCAAAAGATCATCAACGGTCTGTATGCGGTGGGTGAGTGCGCCTGCGTAAGCGTGCACGGCGCCAACCGTCTGGGCACGAATTCCCTGTTGGACCTTCTGGTGTTTGGCCGTGCTGCGGGCAACCACATCGTCGAGTTCACGAGCAAGTCGCGCAACCACAAGAACTTGCCGGCCGATGCGGCCGACCGTTCCCTGTCGCGTCTGGCACGCCTGGATACGGCCACCGACGGCGAGTACGCGCAGGATGTGGCCAACGACATCCGCAAGACCATGCAGCAGCATGCTGGCGTGTTCCGCACCCAGGCGAGCATGGACGAGGGCGTGGCCAAGATGACGGCCATTACCGAGCGGGCCAAGTCGATTGGCCTGAAGGACAAGTCCAAGGTCTTCAACACCGCGCGCATCGAGGCGCTGGAGGTGGAGAACCTCATCGAGTCGGCCAACGCCACGATGGTGTCTGCCGCTGCCCGCAAGGAAAGCCGCGGGGCCCACACGGTGAACGACTACGGCGACTGCCCCGAGTTCCCCAATGGTCGCAACGACCGGGAGTGGATGAAGCACACCCTGTGGTTCAGCGATGGCAACCGACTCGATTACAAGCCGGTGAACCTGAAGCCGCTGACGGCACAGAGCATTCCGCCCAAGGTCAGGACATTCTGACGATATTGCGGGACAGACCGAGCAAAGCGAGCTCTGTCACCAACCGTTTAGATGAGAGTGAGAGGTACCCATGACCAAGCGCAGCTTCCAGATTTACCGCTACGACCCCGATACCGACGCCAAGCCTTACATGCAGACGCTCGAGGTGGAACTCGACGGTTCCGAGCGCATGCTGTTGGACGCTCTGATGAAGCTCAAGGCGGTGGACCCCACGCTGAGTTTTCGCCGTTCATGCCGCGAGGGTGTGTGCGGATCGGACGCCATGAACATCAATGGCAAGAACGGCTTGGCTTGTCTGACCAATATGCGCAGCCTGCCGGGTACCGTGGTGCTCAAGCCGCTGCCGGGGCTGCCCGTCATCCGCGACCTGATCGTGGACATGACGCAGTTCTTCAAGCAGTACCACTCGATCAAGCCTTATCTGGTCAACGACACGATCCCTCCGGAGAAGGAGCGTCTGCAGTCGCCGGAGGAGCGGGAGGAGCTCAATGGCCTGTACGAGTGCATCCTGTGCGCCTCGTGTTCCACCAGTTGTCCGAGCTTCTGGTGGAACCCAGACAAGTTCGTGGGCCCGGCTGGTCTCTTGCAGGCTTACCGCTTCATCGCCGACAGCCGCGACCAGGCCACCGGCGAGCGCTTGGACAACCTGGAAGACCCCTATCGCCTCTTCCGCTGCCACACGATCATGAACTGCGTGGACGTATGTCCCAAGGGTTTGAATCCGACCAAGGCCATCGGCAAGATCAAGGAACTGATGGTGCGCCGGGCGGTCTGACAACGGTACCGATCGTCACATCTTTGCCCTGATAGCCCCCGATATTCAGCCCTGAGCAAGCATGGTCGCCGAGACTGCTCCCATGACGCCCGGAACAAGGGCCCACGAGCGGCTGGGAGCGGCGGCGGTGAACCAGATCAAATGGCGCTGCCGGCGCGGCCTGCTGGAGAACGACCTCTTCATCGAGCGGTTCTTCAGGCGGCACGAGGAGTCCCTCACGCATGGGCAGGCCGATGCGCTGATGAAGTTGATGGACCTGGCCGACAACGATTTGCTGGATCTGCTGCTGCGCCGCAGAGAACCAGAAGGCGAATGGGCGACCGAGGAAGTGGCGGAGGTGCTGGCGCTGATGCGCAGGCCCGCATGAGGACACAAGCGAAAGGAAGATGAGATGACTCCCTCTGATGTGAAAGCGACCCTGTCGTTCTCCGACGGCAGCCCCAGCATGGATCTGCCGATCTACAAGGGCTCGGTTGGCCCCGATGTGATCGACATCCGAAAGCTCTACGGCCAGACGGGCAAGTTCACCTATGACCCCGGATTCCTGAGCACGGCCTCGTGCAATTCGACGATCACCTACATCGATGGTGACAAGGGTGAGCTGTTGTACCGCGGCTATCCGATTGAACAGCTGGCGCAGAACTGCGACTTCATGGAGGTGTGCTACCTGCTGCTCAAGGGTGAGCTGCCCAATCCGACGCAGAAGAAGGATTTCGACAAGCTTGTGACCATGCACACGATGGTCAACGAGCAGATGCAGTTCTTCCTGCGGGGTTTCCGCCGCGATGCGCACCCAATGGCGGTGATGACCGGCCTGGTGGGGGCCCTGTCAGCCTTCTATCACGACAGCACCGATGTGCATAACCCGGAGCACCGCGCCATTGCGGCCATCCGCCTGATCGCCAAGATGCCCACGCTGGTGGCCATGTCGTACAAGTACGGCATCGGTCAGCCCTACATCTATCCGAAGAACTCGCTGAGCTACACCGCGAACTTCATGCGGATGATGTTCGCCACGCCTTGCGAGGATTACGAGCCCAACGACGTGCTGGTGCGCGCAATGGACCGCATCTTCATCCTGCACGCCGACCATGAGCAGAACGCCTCGACCTCCACGGTGCGGCTGTGCGGCTCTTCGGGCACCAATCCGTTTGCGGCGATTGCGGCGGGCGTGGCCTGCCTGTGGGGCCCGGCGCATGGTGGCGCCAATGAGGCCTGCCTGAACATGCTGGGCGATATCCAGCGCCAGGGTGGCGTGGAGAAGATTGGCGAGTTCATCAAGCAGGTCAAGGACAAGAACTCCAGCGTCAAGCTGATGGGTTTCGGCCACCGCGTGTACAAGAACTACGACCCGCGCGCCAAACTGATGCGCGAGACCTGCCACGAGGTGCTGGGCGCTCTGGGCCTAGAGAATGACCCACTGTTCAAGCTGGCCATGGCGCTGGAGAAGATCGCGCTCGAAGACGAGTACTTCGTGGCCCGCAAGCTGTATCCGAACGTCGACTTCTACTCGGGCATCGTGCAGCGCGCCATCGGCATTCCCGTGCCGCTGTTCACCGCCATCTTCGCCCTGGCCCGCACGGTGGGCTGGATTGCGCAGTTGGACGAGATGATCGGCGACCCCGAGTACAAGATCGGCCGTCCGCGCCAGTTGTTCGTGGGCTCCAAGCCCCGCAACGTGGTGCCACTGGCCCAGCGCAGTTGATGGCGGGTGGCCGGCGGGCCTGGAGCGGTCGCCGGTCACCCATCGATTCACCGGTGCTTGAGCACCTCCAGCGGGGTGACCTCGGCCGGGGTGGCGTTCCATGTGTGGCGCATGTAGGTGGCCACCGCGGCGACCTCTTCGGACTGGAGCACATGCGCAAAGGGCGGCATACCGAAGGGCCTCGGGTGACCCTCGGTGGCGGGGCCGAAGCCGCCTTCCAAGATGATGCGGATGAGGTTGGTGGCGGGGCTTCGGGCCACGCGCGGGTTGCCGGCCATCGGGGGATACAGGCCTAGGATGCCTTCGCCCTGTGCGCCGTGGCAGGTGGCGCAGTGATCGGTGTAGACCTGTTCACCGAGCTTGAGGACCGGGGTCGGCGCGGGGCGTTTGATCGACGCCGTGCTCGGCACTGTGTTGGGCGCCATGGTTGCCGCGCCCGGCGAAGCGCCGATGATCCCTATCCGCTGGGATTCTTGGCTAGGGCGGGACAGGATGTAGCCGGCAATCGACTTCAGCTGATCCTCGGGAACCCACTGCGTGCTTCCGGCTACCACCTCGGCCATTGAGCCCAGCGCTGCTCCTTGGCGTGAGTGACCGGTCTTCAGGTAGGCCACCAGGTCATCGACGGTCCACGGGCCCATACCGGCGCGACCCGCGGCGGGCAGAGGCGGCGCGTAGGCGCGTCCATTGGGCATGATCTGGCCCGAGAAGTCATGGGTGGCGTTTTGCGCGCCCAGCGCATTGCGTGTGGCGTGGCAGGCAGAACAGTGCGCCAGACCACGCGTGAGGTACTCGCCGGTGGGCAAGGGCTGCTCGGCCGGATCCACGGGCTTGAAGTAGAGCGCGCGCCATACCGCCAAGGCCCACTGTGTGTTCGCGGGAAAGCGCAGGCCTGATGGCGGTGATTCCTGGTGAATCGGCGCGAGGCTTTGCAGAAATGCGAACAGCGCATCGCTGTCTTCGCGCGTGATGTGGCTGAAGTTTTCGTAGGGGAAAGCGGGATTCAGCAGCCGACCGTTCTTGGAGCGGCCGTTGTGCAATGCGCGCCAGAAATCGTCCTGAGTCCAGCGACCCAGCCCCGTC
>JBDLRH010000041.1:0-8543 GCA_039800165.1 Pseudomonadota bacterium | reverse complement strand
GGGGGACGACTACCAGAGCCTGAACCTGCGCGGCCTGTATCCGGCCGGCGAAGGCGCGGGTTATGCGGGTGGCATCCTGTCGGCGGGGGTGGACGGGATCAAGGTGGCCGAGGCAGTGGCGGTGGCGAACACGCGCACCGCGGGTGCAACTGTCGCAGCGGTCTGAGCATTCAGGGCGAGCCCAGCCGCAACACGAGCGCAAGTGCTGGCGCGGCGCGGCCAGGCCGGCCGTCACCGCACCTGCTTATTCGCCGATCTGCTGAAGCAAGTACAGCCGCTGATAGATGCCGCCTTCGTGCGCCATCAGCGCGTCGTGCGTGCCCTGCTCGGCCACATGCCCGTGGTTCAGCACGACGATGCGGTCCGCGTCGCGGATGGTGGACAGCCGGTGCGCAATCGCGATCACCGTGACGCGGCCGCGCAGCGCATCCAGCGCCGCCGCCACCTCGCGTTCGGTCTCGCTGTCGATGCGGCTGGTGGCCTCGTCCAGGAACAGGATGCGCGGCTTGCCTGCCAGCGTGCGCGCCAGTGCGATCAGCTGCTTCTGCCCCGAACTGAGCCGCGCGCCGCCTTCGCCCAGCGGCGTGTCGTACCCTTGCTCCAGCCGCATGATCACGTCGTGGACGCGCGCTGCACGCGCAGCCGCCTCGACGGCGGAAGCATCAAGGCCGCGGCCCATGTCGATGTTCTCGCGTGCGCTGGCCGCCAGCAGGAACGGCTCCTGCGGCACCACGCCCACCTGGCGGCGGAATTCATCGTCGCCGATGTCCCGCAGCGCCACCCCGCCGATCTCGATGCGGCCGGCCTGGGGCGCGTAGAAGCGCAGCAACAGCGACAGCAGCGTGCTCTTGCCGCTGCCGGTGTGGCCGACGATGCCGTAGAAGCCGCCGGCCTCAAAGCGCAGCGCGATGTCGTGCAGTACCGGCTGGTGCGGGTCGTAGCCGAAGCGGACATCGTGCAGCGTCACGCTGCCGTCACCGATCATGGGGCCCGCCACCGTCCCCGGCCCGCGCGGTTCGGCCAGCAGGGTATCGACACGGCTGGCGGCAATCATGGCCTGCTGCAGCATCGAGAACTGCATGGTCACCTGGATCAGCGGCTCGGTGACGCGCTGCATGTACGAAATGAAGGCGTACAGCAGGCCCGCCTCGACGCCTGAGACGTACCCCAGGCCCACGGCGCCAATCACCGTGGCGATCAGCACGATCTCCACCAGGTCAAGCGCCGGGCGCAACAGCCACGCATTGGCGCGGATTTCGCCCATGCGCGAGCGGTAGTGCGCCTCGTTGGTGGCGGCAAAGCGCTCTGCAAAACGCTGCTGCGCCCCGCTGGCCTGCAGCACCGCCATGCCGGCAATGCCCTCGGCCGACTGCGCATTGATGTCGCTGCGCAACTCGCGCGAGCGCGTGACCGCCGCTGCCGACAGCCGCTGGTAGCCCCAGACGATCGCCACCGCGGCCGGCACGAGCAGCAACAGCACCAGCAACAGCCGCCAGTCGAGCCAGAGCATCGCAATGATCACGCCCAGCAACACGGTGGCGCCGTACAGCACCTCGAACAGCACCTTGGTGTAGAGGTCCTTCACCGCCTCGGTATCGTTGGTGATGCGGCTGACCAGCTGACCGGTGATCGCCCGGTCGAAGAAGCTCATCGGCAGGCCAAGCACATGGCCGTAGACCCACTCGCGCAGCCGGCGCACCGAGCGCATCGCCAGCCCCGCCAGCCGCACCAGCTGGAAGTAGCGGATCAGCGTGGCGGCCCAGCCGCAGGCGAGCATGCCCGCGATCAGCCAGCCGGCGCTGGCTGCGTCCGGCGTGCGGCCGGCGGCAACGACCGGTACCAGGTGCGAGTCGATCAGGTACTTGCCCAGGATCGGTCCGATGGCTTCCAGCACACCGGCCAGCGCGAGGAACAGCGTTGCGATGAGCAGCTGGCGACGGTCTGGCCGCGCAGCGCGCCACAGCAGCGCCAGCGCCCGGCGGCGCTCACCGGGCGCGGTGCGCTGCAGGTCGGGATGGATCGTGGCGTTGTCGGCAGACATGGCGTGGCGCTTTGTCAGTCCGCGTCCAGGCTGGCCTGCAGCTGCTGGTAGCGCCACTGGGTGGCGTACCAGCCACCCAGGGCGAGCAGCTGCGCATGCGTGCCCCGCTCGGTCACGCGGCCCTCGCGCAGCACGAGGATCTGGTCTGCATCAACCACGGCACTCAGGCGGTGGCTGACGATGATCGCGCTGCGGCGCACGCCGTCGCCAGCCAGCGTGCCGCGCAGGCATTCGAGGATGCGGGTCTCGGTGCCGGTGTCCACCGCACTCAGCGCATCGTCCAGCAACAGCAGCGGCTCGACATGGGCCGCCTGTTCGCCCTGCGCCAGCAGCGCGCGTGCGATCGCCACACGCTGGCGCTGGCCACCGGACAGCGTCACGCCTTTCTCGCCCACGCGGGTGTCGTAGCCATTGGGGAATCGCAGGATGTCCTCGTGCAGCGCCGCCAGCCGCGCCACCGCCTCGACCTCGGCCCGGCTGGCCTGCGGCCGTGCCAGCGCGATGTTCTCGGCAATGCTGGCCGAGAACAGGAAGGCCTCTTGCGGCACCCATGCGATGGCGGCCCGCAGCGCAGCGAGCCGGTAACGGTCAAGTGGCTCATCGCCCCAGCGCACGCTGCCGCCATCGGGCGCCACCTGCCGCTGCAGCAAGGCCAGCAAGGTGGTCTTGCCCGCGCCGGTCGGCCCGACGATGCCCAGCGTCTGGCCGGGCTGCAGCGTGAAGCTGACCTCTGACAGCGCCGGCACCACCGCCTGCGCGCCCTCGCCCACCCGTGGATACGAAAAGCTCACCCGGTCGAAGCACAGCGCGCCCTGCGGTGGCTGGGCGATACCGCCCGAATCCGACACGCTGAGCGGGACCTCCAGCACCGCGACCAGCCGCGTCCACGCTGCACGACCGCGCTCGATCAGCGAGAGCACCCAGCCCGCGGCAAACATCGGCCAGATCAGCTGGCCCAGGTACATGGTGAAGGCGGTGAGCTGGCCCACCGTCACCTCGCGCTGCCACACCAGCCAGCCGCCCAGTGCCAGCGTGAGCGCGGTGGCGGCGGTGAGCGTCAGGCCCACCGAGGGCTCGTAGGCCGACTCCCAGCGCTGTGCGGTGAAGCCCGCGTCGGCAGCGGCGCCGGCACGCGCAGCGAATTCGGCCTCGGTGCGCCGCTCGAGGCCCAGCGCGCGCAGCGTGCGCACCCCGGCCACCGTTTCCTGCACGTGTTCGTTGAGTGCTGAGAAGCGCGCCAGCGAATCGGCCCAGGCGTCGTGCACGCGGCGCGAGATGAACCAGAACGCCAAGGCCATCAGCGGAAACGGCAGCAGTGCCACCAGCGCGAGGCGCCAGTCGATGCCCAGCGTCATCATCGCCACCACCAGCACCAGGGTCAGCGTGCCGTCAAAGCCGGCCAGGAACGCCTCGCCGGCGGCCATCTCGACGGCGTCCACATCGTTGGTGGCGCGCGCCATCAGGTCGCCGGTGCGCTGGCGCTGGTAGAAGGCGGGGCCCTGCTCGGCAAGGCGGCGGTACAGGCGCGTGCGCAGCTCCACGCCCAGTCGGAAGGCCGCCGAGAACAGCACCAGGCGCCAGCCCACACGCAGGAAGTAGATCGCAACGCCCATGGCCACGATCAGCAGCACCTGCAGCCACACGGCGCCACCAGCCAGCGAGCCGTCGACCAGCCCGTCGATCACGCGACCGACCTGCCGCGGGATCAGCACCGTCAGCACGGCAACGCCCGCCAGCATCAGGCCCGCGCCCAGATAAGCGCGTCCATGCCGGCGCACGAATTCGGCGATCAGCCGCGCGAGGGTGGGTGGGGAATCGGACACGAAAGCGAACAAAAAAGGCCGCGGCAAATGCTGCGACCTCAATGCAACAGATTGTACGTGCGTGCGGGCGACGCAAAAAAGCCGCCCGCAGGCGGCTTTCGTTGCGCGTCAGCTCGATTACGCGCTCTGCAGCGCAGCGATGCGCTCTTCGATCGGCGGATGGGTGCTGAACAGCTTGCCGATGCCGCCGGCGATGCCCATGGCGGCCATGCTTTGCGGCAGGGCGCCAGGCTGCAGGCCGCCCAGGCGTGCCAGCGCGTTCACCATCGGCTGCTTGCGGCCCATCAGCTGCGCGGCACCCGCGTCGGCGCGGAACTCGCGCTGGCGGCTGAACCAGGCCACGACGATGGCGGCCAGGAAGCCCAGCACGATGTCGAGCACGATGGTGGTGACCCAGTAGCCGATGCCGGGGCCCGAGTTCTCGCTGTCGCCCTTGCGCAGGAAGCTGTCGACCGCGTAGCCGATCACGCGGCTGAGGAACACCACAAAGGTGTTCATCACGCCCTGGATCAGCGCCATGGTGACCATGTCGCCGTTGGCAATGTGCGCCACCTCGTGACCGATGACGGCCTCGACCTCGTCTCGCGTCATGTTCTGCAGCAAGCCGGTGGACACCGCCACCAGCGCGCTGTTCTTGAACGCGCCCGTGGCAAAGGCGTTAGGCTCGCCCTGGAAGATGCCGACCTCGGGCATGCCGATGCCGGCCTGGTCGGCGAACTTGCGCACCGTCTCGACGATCCAGCGCTCGTCGGCCGAGCCGCTGCCGTCGATGATCTGCACGCCGGCGCTCCACTTGGCCACCGGCTTGCTGATCAGAAGCGAAACGAACGCGCCGCCAAAGCCCATGATCAGCGCGAAGCCCAGCAGCGCGCCGAGGTCCAGGCCGTTGGCCGTGAGGAAGCGGTTGACGCCCAGCAGGCTTGCGACGATGCCCAGCACCACCACCACCGCCAGGTTGGTGAGCACGAACAGGATGATGCGTTTCATGGATTCCTTCATATCGGGCCGCAACCAGCGCCCCGTGCGCGAATGGTAGGGGCGCCCCCCCGGAATTCAATGCCCGGGGCGGGTATGCACACGGTTTTTGCGGGTATTGCCGCGCCGGGTCAGGCCGGGGCGGCGCGCGCCGGCCGGAACACGGCCGCGTCGTCGTAAAAGCCGGGCTCGGCGTTGGCCGCCCACCAGTGCGGCACGCCCAGCACCGGCAGCGGCAAGAAGGGCTTGCGCGCCAGCCGCTGCGGGGTCAGGCTGTGCGCGAGGGCCGCGTCCAGCGTGCCTGCCGCATCGTCGGTGGCGGCATCGCAGGCCACATCCCACCACAGGTGCGCCGTGATGTCCTTGCGTGGCTGCACCAGCTTTTCCAGCAGCGCGTGGCCGACGATCCACAGGCGCGCCTGCTGCCACAGCGGCCTCAGGTCGACAAACAGCCGCTGCCACCGGCGCGCACGCAGGGCCTGCAGCAGCTCGGCGCGCACCGCCTCGGGCGCCTGCAGCAGCACGCCGTTTTCATCCAGCAGCGTCAGCGCATCGCGCACCGCGCCGCGCACCGGGCCGATGCCGTGGCGCGCAATCTCGGCCGCCTGCAGCTCGTTGATGCGGCGCTTGGCCTGCGGCCAGTGCAGCCACATCAGGCCGTTGAGGAAGTCGTGCAGGTTCTCTCGGGTGGGGCATTCGCGCTGCTGCCACAGGTGTGCCTCGTAGGCACAGCCTTCGGGCAAGGCCGACTGCGGCACGAACCGGATCTGCGGCGCCGGTTGCGCGGTACACGCCGCATCCAATACCCCATTCAGCGCTTCATGCAGCGGCACGCCCTGCGGTGCCCCCTGCCACGCCTGCATCACGCGCTGGCCGTTCTCGCGCAGGCCGTCCCACCAGGGCGCACGCCAGTCGATGCCTGGCACGGCATGGGCCGGCGAATGCAGCCCCGCCACCGGCAGGTTCACACCATCTTCCAGGGCAGCGCCTCGCCCGCGCGCAGCGGCTTGAGCAGCGCCTCGCCGAATGCGAACGATTCGGGTGGCGTCCAGGCCTCGCGGCGCAGCGTCACCGTGCCGCGGTTGCGCGGCAGGCCATAGAAGTCGGCGCCGAAGAAGCTGGCAAAGCCTTCGAGCTTGTCGAGCGCCCCCACCGCATCGAAGGCCTCGGCGTACATCTCGAGCGCCGCATGCGCGGTGTAGCAACCCGCGCAGCCACTCGCATGCTCTTTCAGGTGCGCCGGATGCGGCGCGCTGTCGGTGCCGAGGAAGAACTTCGGGCTGCCGCTGGTGGCCGCTTGCACCAGCGCCACACGGTGCGTCTCGCGCTTGAGCACCGGCAGGCAGTAGTAGTGCGGACGCACGCCGCCGATGAAGATCGCGTTGCGGTTGTACAGCAGGTGGTGCGCGGTGATGGTGGCCGCGGTAAAGCGGTCGGCGTCGCGAACGTAGTGCGCCGCGTCCTGCGTGGTGATGTGCTCGAAGACGATCTTCAGCTCGGGGAAGTCGCGCCGCAGCGGAATCATCTGCTGCTCGATGAACACCGCCTCGCGGTCGAACAGGTCGATGTCGGGGCTGGTCACCTCGCCGTGCACCAGCAGCAGGATGCCCTCGCGCTGCATCGCCTCGAGCGTCTTGTAGGTCTTGCGGATGTCGGTCACGCCGGCGTCGCTGTTGGTGGTGGCGCCTGCGGGGTAGAGCTTGCAGGCCACCACGCCGGCATCTTTGGCCCGCCTGATTTCGTCGGGCGGCAGGTTGTCGGTGAGGTACAGCGTCATAAGCGGCTCGAAGCTCACGCCTTGCGGTACCGCAGCGCGGATGCGGTCTCGGTAGGCCACGGCCTGCGCGGCGGTGGTCACCGGCGGCTTGAGGTTGGGCATGATGATCGCGCGGCCGAACTGGCGTGCGGTGTGCGGCACCACGGTGGCCAGCGGCGCGCCGTCGCGCACATGCAGGTGCCAGTCGTCGGGGCGGGTGATCGTGAGTTCGGAGAGGTCTGTGCGGCTCATGCCGCAATTGTCTCAGCCCTTGAGCAGGGTGCTCTTGCCGAACAGGCTCTCGATCAGGTCCACCATCAGCAGCGCGGTCTTGTTGCGCTCGTCGCAGGCGGGGTTGAGCTCGACGATGTCCAGGCTGGCCAGCGCACCGGTGTCGGCGATCATCTCCATGCACAGCTGCGCTTCGCGGTAGGTCGGGCCGCCCGGCACCGCAGTGGCCACGCCGGGGGCGATCGGCGGGTCGAGGAAGTCCACGTCCAGGCTCACATGCAGGTGGGTGTTTTCGTCCACGCCCAGCAGCGCCTCGGCCAGGGTGGCGCGCATGCCGGCTTCGTCGATGTGGCGCATGTCGTAGACCTGCAGGCCGTGGTCGTGCACCAGGCGTCGCTCGCCCGGGTCGACCGAGCGGATGCCGATCATGCGCACGCTGGCAGCGTCCAGCGCCGGCGCGGTGCCTCCGATGTGCGTCAGCGGCTTGGGGCCCAGGCCGCACAGGCAGGCCAGCGGCATGCCGTGCAGGTTGCCGCTGGGGCTCAAGCGTGGCGTGTTGAAGTCGGCATGCGCATCCAGCCACAGCACGCGCAGCGTCTTGCCGCGCCTTCGGCAGTGCGCCGCCACCGCCGCCATCGAGCCGATCGCCATCGAATGATCGCCGCCCAGCAGCAGCGGCAGGTGCTGCGCCGGCCCGGGCTGCGACAGCACATCAGCCACCGCGTCGAACACCAGGCAGTTCCACTGCGACACCGCGCCGAGGTGGCGGTAGTCGGGGTGGTCGTCTGCGCTTTCCTCGAAGGGTGCAGTCGGGCCTTGCAGGTTGCCGCGGTCCACCACCGGATGGCCGCGCGCCACCAACGCCTCCACCAGGCCCGCCACCCGCAGCGCCTCGGGGCCCATGGACGCGCCGCGCGCGCTGGCGCCAGCGTCGCAGGGGGCGCCGATCAGGTGCAGGGTGGGCAAGGCATCAGCCCCGCGGAGGTCGCCGCCACGCGCGAACGAAGGCGCGCTGGGCTTCGGTTTCCGGGCTGTGGGGTTCTTCGGCATGTTTGTCCACAGACTGCCACTTCTGCCGCAGCAAGTCCAGCGCCTGATCAGGCGCCAGCCCCTGCTCCACCAGCCACACGGCAGCGACCGTGCCGGTGCGCCCGATGCCGGCGCGGCAGTGCAGGTACACCCGCTGGCCGCTGCGCAGCGCCTGTGCAATGTCGGCCTGGATCGCCCTCATGGCCTCGACGCTCGGCACCCCGAAGTCGGTGATCGGATGGGCGACGCGCCGCGCCGACAACGGCTCGTAGCCCGGCACCGGGTCGCCCGGGGCGCTCAGGTCCACGAAGCAGGCGATACCGATGTCTGCCAGCGCACGCAGGCGCCCGGGCAGCGCGTCAGCGCCGCAATAGCCCGGGTGTTCGCCGGCCAGCAGACGCCCCGGCCACAGCCAGTAGCTGTTGCCCAGGGGGCGCGGCAGCGCGGCCCCGTCAGGCGAGCGCCAGTCAGCCTCAGGCGCGGTCATGGGCCCGGGCGCGGGTCAGTGCGCCAGGATCTTGGACAGGAAGTCGCGCGTGCGTTCGTTCTTCGGGTTGGCGAAGAACTCGTGCGCGGTGTTCTGCTCGACGATCTGGCCCTGGTCCATGAAGATCACGCGGTCGGCCACCTGGCGCGCAAAACCCATCTCGTGGGTCACGCAGATCATGGTGATGCCCTGGTTGGCCAG
>JBDLRH010000040.1:0-12687 GCA_039800165.1 Pseudomonadota bacterium | reverse complement strand
GGCGATGAAGTTCTTGTCGCGGTCTGCCTTCATGTGCTTGGCGATCCGCGTCAGCGCCTCATCCCAGCTGATGCGCTTCCATTCCTTGGAGCCCGGCTCGCGCACCTCGGGGTACTTCACGCGGCGCGGGCTGTTGATCATGTCGGCCAGGCCCGCCCCCTTGGGGCACAGCGTGCCGCGGTTGACCGGGTGATCCGGGTCGCCCTCCACATGCACCAGGGCCGGCTTGTTGTTCTTCGCCGTGTCGCCCATCGTGTACATGATCACGCCGCAGCTCACCGAGCAGTAGGGGCAGGTGCTGCGGGTCTCGGTCGTACGGGAGAGCTTGAAGTTGCGCGTCTGCGCAAGTGCTTCCGTCGGTGAGAAGCCGAGTGCAGCAAGGCTCGAACCCACCAAGCCGGCACCGCTCACCTGGAAGAAATGCCTACGGTTCATGTCCATTGGCAGTACTCCTTTAATGCAGGGCAACCACTCTGCCCCGTTTGCATTGTGCGCACACACGGACGTGTTGACTTGCGTCAACTCGCGCTTTTTGCCTAGGGAAATCACCAAGTCAAGTTGCAGATGGTTGCGACGCTGACGGTACTCTTACGGCCTTGCGGGGCATGGGCCCGGCGCAAGGCGCCGGTGCAGCCGCTCGGGCACACTGGCGGCCCTTCCGGCAAGCCCACCATGACCGCCACGCCTTCCCACTTTGTTGCCACCGGCTGGCGCTCGCTGTGGCGCGACCTGCGCGCCGGCGAACTGCGGCTGCTGTGGGTGGCGGTCACGCTTGCGGTGGCGGCGCTCACCTCGGTGGGCTTCTTTGCCGACCGCCTGCAGGCGGGGCTGGCGCGTGATGCGCGGCAACTGCTGGGTGGCGATGCGGTGGTGGCCAGCGACCAGCGCACGCCCGACGTGGTGCTGCGCCAGGCAAAGGCACTGGGCCTGCAGTCTGCGCTGAGCATCACCTTCCCCACGATGGCGCGCGCGGATGACGCGCAAGGGGGCGCCGCGCGGCTGGTGGCGCTCAAGGCGGTGCAAGACGGCTACCCGTTGCGCGGGCGCCTGCGCGTGGCCGACGCGCCTGGCCTGCAGCCCGAGCAGGCCGCGGCGGTGCGCGACATCCCGCGCGCGGGCGAGGTGTGGGTGGACGCCTCGCTGCTCGATGCGCTGCAGCTGGCGGTGGGCGACGCGCTGCTGCTGGGCGACGCGCGGCTGCGCATCGCGCGGGTCATCGTCACCGAGCCCGACCGCGGTGCGGGCTTCAGCAGCTTTTCGCCGCGCGTGATGATCGGCGAATCCGATCTGGCCGCCACCGGCCTGGTGCAGCCGGCCAGCCGCGTGACTTACCGCTATGCAGTGGCGGGCAACGATGCGCAGGTGCGCGACTTCGTGCGCTGGGCCGAAGCCTGGCTGCGCGAGCCCGAGGTGCGCGGTGTGCGGCTCGAGTCCATGGAATCGGGCCGCCCCGAGATGCGCCAGACGCTGGACCGTGCCAGCAAGTTCCTCAATCTGGTAGCGCTGCTGTCGGCGCTGCTGTCGGCGGTGGCGGTGGCTCTGGCCGCACGCGGCTTTGCGGCGCGGCACCTGGATGACTGCGCGATGCTGCGGGTGCTGGGCCAGAGCCAGCGGCACATGGCGCTGGCCTACACCACCGAATTTGCAATCGTCGGGCTGGTGGCCAGCGTGATGGGCGTGGCCGCGGGCTGGGCCATGCACCATGTGTTCGTCCTGCTTCTGTCGGGCCTGGTGGATGCAGCGCTGCCGGCCGCCGGGCTGTGGCCCGCGGGGCTGGGCCTGGGCATGGGCCTGACCTTGCTGCTGGCCTTCGGCATCCCGCCGGTGCTGCAACTCGCGCAGGTGCCGCCGCTGCGGGTGATCCGCCGCGACCTCGGCGCGCTGCGGCCGGCGTCGGCCGGCGTGCTGGCGCTGGGCATGGCCGGCTTTGCCGCGCTGCTGCTGGCCACCAGCGCCGATGTGCGGCTGGGCCTGATTGCGGTGGGTGGCTTCGCGGTGGCGGTGGCGCTGTTTGCCGGGCTCAGCCTGGTGGCCGTACGGCTGCTGCGCGTGGTGGTGCGTGAAAGCTCGGCCCCGCGCTGGCTGGTGCTGGCCACCCGGCAGCTGTCGGCGCGCCCCGGCTATGCGGTGGTGCAGGTCAGTTCGCTGGCGGTGGGCCTGCTGGCGCTGGTGCTGCTGGTGCTGCTGCGCACCGACCTGATCGCCAGCTGGCAGAAGGCAACACCGGCCGATGCGCCCAACCGCTTTGTCATCAACGTGATGCCCGAGCAGGGCGACGCCTTCCAGCGCACGCTGCGCGATGCGGGTGTTGCGCGCTACGACTGGTACCCGATGATCCGCGGCCGGCTGGTGGCGGTGAACGGCCGCTCGATGTCGCCCGAAGACTTTGCCGACGATCGCGCACGCCGCATGGTGGACCGCGAATTCAACCTGTCGCACAGCGCGCAGCAACCGGCGCACAACCAGGTGGTGGCCGGGCGCTGGGTGGCAGGCGAAGCCGGCGGCGTGAGCGTGGAAGAGGGCATTGCCACCACGCTGGGCCTGAAGCTTGGCGACACGGTCCGCTTTGACATTGCCGGCGTGATGCATGAGTCGCGCATCACTTCGCTGCGCAAGGTGGACTGGGGTTCGCTGCGCGCCAACTTCTTCATCATGTATCCGGTGGACCGGCTCGAAGGCGTGCCGATGACCTACATGAGCGCCTTTCGCGCGCCGCAGCCGGTGCCGGGGCAGCGCAGCTTTGACAGCCGGCTGGTGCAAGCCTTTCCCAACATCACGCAGGTGGACATGACCGCCACGCTCAATCAGGTGCAGGGCGTGCTGGCCAAGGTGATCCGCGCCATCGAGTTCCTGTTCGGCTTCACCCTGGCCGCTGGCCTGGTGGTGCTGTTTGCGGCGGTCACCGCCACGCGCGAAGAGCGCGCCCGCGAATACGCCATCATGCGTGCAATGGGCGCGCAGTCGTCGCTGCTGCGCCAGATGCAGCGTGCCGAACTGGCCGGTGTGGGCCTGCTGGCCGGTGCACTGGCCAGCGCGGTGGCGGCAGTGGTGGGCTGGGCGCTGGCGCGCTATGCCTTCGAATTCGAGTGGACCGCCTCGCCCTGGGTGCTTTTGGCCGGTGCAGCCGCAGGCGCTGCGCTGGCGCTGGCGGCCGGGTGGTGGGGCCTGCGCGAGGTGCTGCGCCGCCCGGTGCTCGAGTCGCTGCGCAGGGCTGCTGAATGAGCGCGCCGGGCACGCCATTCGAGTGGATCGGCGGCGAAGCGGCCGTGCGCTCGCTGGTCGACCGCTTCTACGACCTGATGGACCTCGAGCCGCAGTACCGCGAACTGCGTGCAGCGCACGGCAACACGCTGGACGACGCGCGCGACAAGCTCTTCTGGTTCTTGTGCGGCTGGCTTGGCGGCCCTGCGCACTACACCGACCGCTTCGGCCACCCCATGCTGCGCGCACGGCACCTGCCGTTTCGCATCGGGCTGGTCGAGCGCGATCAGTGGCTGGCGTGCATGGATCAGGCGATGGGCGAAACCGGCGTGCCCGAAGACCTGCGCCAGCGCCTCAAGGGCAGCTTCTTCCAGACAGCCGACTGGATGCGCAACGTGGCGCGCTGAGCGCACCCGCATGCGCCTGAGCGCGCGCGCTCGGATGTGGCCTCAGGTGGGCTGCAGCAGCACCACCAGCGCACCGGCACCGCCTTCGGCCGGCCGCGCCTGCACGAAGGCGATCACTTCCTTCTTCTGCACCAGCCAGCTGTGCACCCGGCCCTTGAGCACCGGCGTCTTGCCCGGCGAGCCCAGGCCCTTGCCATGCACCACCCGCACGCAGCGGATGCCGTGCTTGTGCGCCTCGCGGATGAAGGCACCCAGCGCCTCGCGCGCGTCGTCGCGGCGCAGGCCGTGCAGGTCGATCTCGCGCTGGATGGCCCAGTCGCCGCGGCGCAGCTTGCGCGTGACGTCGGTACCCACACCGCTGCGGCGGTAGCTCAGCGCGTCGTCCACGTCCAGCAGGGTGCTGGCATCGAATTCGTCGGAAAGCGACTCGTGCAGCACGCGCTGCTCGTCGATCTGGCTTTGCACCGGAATCGGCGCCACCGGCACCGGCGGCATCAGCACCCGCGTGGGCGCCTTCAGCGGCTGCACCGTGCCCGCCGCGCGCCGGAACAGGTTGGCCTCGGCCTCAGCGCGCCGTGCCGCCTCGCGCCGCGCTGCCTCGAGCGCAGTGGCACGCTCGCGCCGCTCGGCCAGCGCCTTGCGCACGATCTTCAGGTCTTGCAGCGACTGGACTTTCATGCCCGCACCTTCATGCGCTGCATTCTGCGGCACTACAGCAGCCCGCGCTCGGCGAAGGACAAGGCCTGCCCGGGCGCCACGATGATGTGGTCCAGCACCCGCACGTCCAGCAGCGCCAGCGCCGCCTTCAACGACTGCGTGAGCGCCTCGTCGGCACGGCTGGGCTGCACCGCGCCGCTGGGGTGGTTGTGCGCCAGCACCACCGCCGCTGCATGGTGGTGCAGGGCGCGCACCGCCACCTCGCGCGGGTACACGCTGGTCTGGGTGAGGGTGCCGCGAAACAGCTCTTCCAGCGCGATCAGGCGGTTTTGCGTGTCGAGGAACATCACCGCAAACACCTCGTGCGTGCGCTGCCCCAGGTGCAGCTGCAGGTACTGCTTGACCGCGTCTGGCGAGCCCAGGGCCGCGCGCTCGCGCAGCCGCTCGCCAATGGCGCGGCGCGCCAGCTCCAGCACCGCCAGAAGCTCGGCGCGCTTGGCGTTGCCGCCCAGGCCGCGCACCCGCTTCAGGTCGCTGGCGTCGGTGTGCAGCAGGCCAGACAGGCCGCCGAAGTCATCGATGAGCTGCTGCGCCAGCGCCAGCACCGGCTGGCCGGTGACGCCGGTGCGCAGCACCAGTGCCAGCAGCTCGGCATCGCTCAGGGCGGCCGGGCCGCGCGCGAGCAGCTTTTCGCGGGGCCGGGCCTCGGCAGGCAGGTGCTGCAGCATGGGTTCCTCCCTCGGGGTTCGTGGAGCCTCTGGCGGGCTTCCTACAATCGGGGCAGTGTATGGGGACCTTCCATGAATGCCAACGCCTCGACTGAGCTTGCCCGGGTGCAGGCGGCGTCTTTTCTCACGCTGCACTACCGCCTGGCGGGGCCGGCGGGCGACATCATCAACACCTTCGGCGGCCAGCCGGCCACGCTGTCGCTGGGGGCGGGCGATCTGTCGCCGGCCATCGAGCAGCGCCTGATCGGGGTGCAGGAGGGCGCGCGTGTGCAGTTCGAGCTGCCCGCAGGCGAGGCCTTTGGCGAGCGCAACCCGCAACTGCAGCAGTGGGTGGCGCGACAGCTGCTCGACGAGCTGGGCGACCCGCACGAGGAATACGCGGTGGGCGACGTGGTGCAGTTCCCCACGCCTGACGGCATGGGGCAGTACGCGGGCACGGTGCTGCAGGTCGGCCAGGCCGGGCATGCGGCCGGCAGCCCCGGCGCGCGTGCGGTGCTGTTCGACTTCAACCACCCCCTGGCGGGCCAGCCAGTCACCTTCGAGGCGCTGGTGATCGGCGTGCTGTGAGCGCCGCACAAGGACAACCGTGATGAAGATTCCAGAAGAGATCGTGCTGGCCGAGCCGCGCGGCTTTTGCGCTGGCGTGGACCGCGCCATCGAGATCGTCGAGCGCGCCATCCGCAAGTTCGGCGCGCCGATCTATGTGCGCCACGAAATCGTGCACAACACCTATGTGGTCAACGACCTCAAGGCCAAGGGCGCCGTCTTCATTGAAGAGCTGGCCGACGTGCCGCCCGGGGCCACGCTGGTGTTCAGCGCGCACGGCGTCAGCAAGGCAGTGCAGGACGAAGCGCGTGCGCGCGGCTTCACCATCTTCGACGCCACCTGCCCGCTGGTGACCAAGGTGCATGTGGAGGTGGCCAAGCTGGCCAAAGAGGGCTACGAATTCATCATGATCGGCCACAAGGGGCACCCCGAGGTGGAGGGCACCATGGGCCAGCTGAACGAGGGCATCCACCTGGTGGAAGACACCGCGGATGTGCAGCGCGTGAAGCTGCGCCAGACCGAGAAGATTGCCGTAGTGACGCAGACCACGCTGAGCGTGGACGATGCCGCCGAAATTGCCGCAGCCGTCAAGGCGCGCTTTCCGAATGTGCGCGAACCGAAGAAGCAGGACATCTGCTACGCCACGCAGAACCGGCAAGATGCGATCAAGCTGCTGTCGCCGCAGGTGGACCTGGTGATCGTGGTGGGCAGCCCCACCAGCTCCAATAGCAACCGGCTGGCCGAGCTGGCACGCAAGCTGGGCGTGGACGCCTACATGGTCGATTCGCCGGAAGAGCTGCAGGCCGAGTGGGTGGTGGGCAAGTCGCGCATCGGCCTGACCGCCGGTGCCTCGGCGCCAGAGATCCTGGTGCAGCAGGTGATCGAGCGCATCAAGTCGCTGGGGGCGGTGTCGGTGCGCAAGATGGACGGCATCGTCGAGACCACCAAGTTCCCGCTGCCCAAGGGCCTGAAGGTCGGGGACGCGGCGTGAGCGCAGCGCCTTCTGTGGACCGCGCCGCGGTGCAGGCGGCGCTGGCCACGCTGCAGCGCGCGCCGCAGGGGTTTTTGCGGCAGACGCCGCTGATGCGCCTGCCGGCGGCTGTGCTGGGCCTGCCCGGTGGCGAGATCTGGCTCAAGCTCGAGCATGTGCAGACGGGTGGCAGCTTCAAGGCGCGCGGCATGATGCACCGGCTGCTGGCCAACCCGATTCCGCCTGCAGGCGTGATCGTGGCATCTGGCGGTAACGCGGGCATTGCCACCGCGGCAGCGGCGCGCGCACTGGGCGTGCCGTGCGAGGTGTTCGTGCCTACCGTCAGCCCGCAGGCCAAGCAGGACAAGCTGCGTGCGCTGGGGGCGCGGGTGGTGGTGACCGGCGCGGTGTACGCCGAAGCCTACGAGGCCTGCCTGGCCCGCCAGCGCGACACCGGCGCGCTGATGACCCACGCCTACGACCAGCCCGAGGTGGTGTCCGGCGCGGGCACCCTGGCCGCCGAAATCGAAGCGCAAGCGGGCGTGCCCGACAGTGTGCTGGTCAGCGTGGGGGGCGGGGGGCTGATCGGCGGCATCGCGGCCTGGTTTGAAGGCCGCTCAGGCGTGGTGGCGCTGGAGCCCGCAAATGCGCCCACGCTGTTCAAGGCACGCGAGGCCGGCCAGCCGGTGGATGTGGATGTGAGCGGCGTGGCCGCCGATTCGCTGGGCGCGCGGCGCATCGGGCAGATTGCATGGCAGGTCACGCAACGGCATGTACGCAACGCGCTGCTGCTCAGTGACGAATCCATCCGCGCCGCGCAGCTGTGGCTGTGGAAGGAACTGCGCCTGGCGGTGGAGCCTGCCGCGGCGCTGGGCGTGGCGGCACTGCAGACTGGCGCCTGTGTGCCGCGCGCGGATGAGCGCGTGTGCCTGGTGATCTGCGGCGCCAACTTCGATCCGTCGGTACTGGCCTGAATAAAATCCCTCGATGATCGACATTGCCCTGCTGCGCAAGGACCTCGACGGCGTCATCGCCGCACTGCTCAAGCGCAAGAACCCCCAGCCCTACCTGGACGTCAACGCCTTCAAGGCGCTGGAGTCCGAGCGCAAGACCATCCAGACCCGCACCGAAGAGCTGCAGGCGCGGCGCAACGCGCTCAGCAAGCAGATCGGCGCGCTCAAGGGCAAGGGTCAGCATGCCGAGGCCGATGCGGCCATGGCGGAAGTGAATGCGCTCAAGGGCGAGCTGGAGTCGTCGGCCGCGCGGCTTGAACAGATCCAGCACGAGCTGACGGCCATGCTGCAGGCGGTACCCAACCTGCCGCACGACAGCGTGCCGGTGGGCAGCGACGAACACGGCAATGTGCTGCTGCGCCAGTGGGGCACGCCGCGGCAGTTCGACTTTGCGGCCAAGGACCATGTGGACATCGGCGAGCCGCTGGGCCTGGACTTCGAAACCGGCGTCAAGCTCTCGGGCGCGCGCTTTACCGTGATGAAGGGCGGCATGGCGCGGCTGCACCGGGCGCTGGCGCAGTTCATGCTGGACGTGCAGACGCAGCAGCACGGCTACACCGAGTGCTACACGCCCTACGTCGTCAATGCCGAGACGCTGCGTGGCACCGGCCAGCTGCCCAAGTTCGAGGCCGACCTGTTTGCTGCCAAAAAGGGCGGGCAAGAGGGCGAGGCCGGCAGCGACGACCACGCGCTGTACCTCATCCCCACCTCTGAGGTGTCGCTGACCAACTTTGTGCGCGACACGGTGGTGGCCGAATCGCAGCTGCCCATCAAGCTGACCGCGCACACGCCGTGCTTTCGCTCCGAGGCGGGCAGCGGCGGGCGCGATGTGCGCGGCATGATCCGCCAGCACCAGTTCGACAAGGTCGAGATGGTGCAGATCGTCCACCCCGAGCACAGCTACGCCGCACTGGACGAGATGACCGGCCACGCCGAGGCCATCCTGCAGAAGCTGGGCCTGCCGTACCGGGTGATGCTGCTGTGCACCGGCGATATGGGCTTTGGCGCCACGCGCACCCACGACCTGGAGGTGTGGCTGCCCGCGCAGAACACCTACCGCGAGATCAGCTCGGTGTCCAACTGCGAAGGCTTCCAGGCGCGGCGCATGCAGGCGCGCTTCAAGAACGCGCAGGGAAAGAACGAGCTGGTGCACACCCTCAACGGGTCGGGTCTGGCGGTGGGCCGCACGCTGGTCGCGGTGCTGGAGAACTACCAGAACGCCGACGGCTCGGTGACGGTGCCCGAGGCGCTGCGCCCGTACATGGGTGGCGCGGAGCGCATTGCCGCTTGAGCTAGAATCCGCGGCTTCGCACCACGCGAACCGCATTCAGGAGAGGTGGCAGAGTGGTCGAATGTACCTGACTCGAAATCAGGCGTACGTGCAAACGTACCGTGGGTTCGAATCCCACCCTCTCCGCCAAGTTGTTTTCTGCAACTTGTCCAATCTTCACACCGGCTCGCGCAGGGCGTTGATCTGATTGAGTTTTTCAGATCCGTGGCGTACCAAGCCGATCGACCGGATAGTTCGAGTTCTGTCTTTGCCTCGCTGGTCCAATTGGCTGGACACCCGGTCAAGTTCCCACCAATGAACCTGGGGACAATAGAACCGCTGCTGTTCGGGATGCTGTGGTTGGGGGCGTACAGGACGGCGGAGAAGGTTAGGGGGTGGCGCGGTGATGCGGCCCCCGAATGCTTTCCAAAGTGAAGTCGGCGGTCCTAGTAATCTTCGAGGGATAGCTTGCTGCAAGCCAAGAGCAGGGAGGGCGGTGCATGACGAGTCACCATCAGCGTTTAGGCGGCCCATTTAGAGGAATCCGTGCCGTCTTGCGAAAGCAATGTGCGCTTCGCTCACCTAGGCAAATGTCCGGAATGCCCACCTTCTCCGCCAACAATTCGGCGTCCGATTTAGGCCGCGTTGGCTTGTCGGTTGTGTCGCCCATATAACGTTAGGCTCTCATGTCTGCCACTGCCACGGTCGACCCGCTCACTGCGGCCAGACTCGGGTTTCCGAAGCTCCGATACGTCTTCGTGGAACTCGAGCGTCGGTGGGTTTGCACGTCGCTCCCCAGAGACCTCGTGCGTGAGACTGTGCGCATCTCCGACCTTTATGTCGAGGGCAGCAACCTCCGGCTCAGGGAGGAGAGGTCACTGTCCGGTCAGTCGCCAATGCTCCGAATTTCGCGGAAAGTGGACGTTGACGACAGTACTCGACTAATCAGTTCGATCTACCTCCAGGAGGCTGAGTTCGCGTTGCTCAAAGGTGTGCTGGTGGGCGATATTCTCAGCAAGCGCAGGCACCGACTAGTCGGCACCGAGGATGTGATCTTGGCAGTTGATGAATTTGAGGGGCCTCTTGCCAGCCTGATGCTCCTCGAAGCGGAGTTCCCTTCACCAGACGCCATGCGGAAATTTCAGGCGCCCGGGTATGCCGGTCTCGAAGTGACAAGCAACCCGCAATACACAGGTGGATTCCTTTCGTCCCAAGGGCTTCCCTCTACTTTCCAACGAGACTCATGCCGATGAAGCCTAACCCTACGCTCAACCGGCCACCAGTCCACTCCACCACGCTTCACACCCAGCGGCTTCGCCTGGAGCCCTTCGACGAGCGTCATCTTGACGGACTGCACTCGATGAATAGTCTCCCGGAGGTGATGAGGTACGTTGGTGGTCAGATCGAGACCAGAGAACAAACTGCGTCGGTGATCGCACGTGTCAAGCGGTGCTGGTCGGCCTGGGGAACCAGTTGGTGGGCCCTCATTGAGACCAAGAGCGAGCGCGTCGCAGGTGCAGGATGCATCCAGTACCTTCGCAGAGATGCTTCCCCTCCAGAGGATCTCGAAAGCCTGAAGGGCAACCCCGTCGAGATCGGATGGCGCCTCCATCCCGATTTCTGGCGCCAGGGCCTTGCCAGCGAGGCTGCTCGCTGTATGGCTGCCTTTGCGTTCGACAGGTTTCCTATTGAAGAACTTCTCGCAGTCAGGCACCCGGACAACGTGGACTCGGGGCGGGTGATGGACCGTCTTGGCATGCGGCAGCGAGGCCTCGAGTCGTGGTACGGCACCACAGTCGCAACGCACGTCATCTCGCGTGGCGAATGGCAGCGCAACTTGGCAGCAGAGAATGAGGCCTAACACCTTCATCGAGCGGACGTCTTTGTGCTAGCTGCGCCAGCCCAAACCCGCCGCTCATGTCGAACGTTAGGCATCGCACCCCACCCCACCGCCCTCAATACGTTGATGCTTCACCACGTCGAGCTCTACGTCAGTGACCTTGAACGCTCGTGTGCATTCTGGACACCCTTCATGGCCATGCTGGGCTACGGCGCCGAGCCTTGGTCAGGCGGTATGAACTACGTGTGCGGTGATAGCGACACCTACTTCTGCCTCTTGCCAGCCTCCGCCGAGCATCTCGCCGCTGGCTACCACCGCAAGCGCATAGGCCTGAACCACCTGGCCTTTCGCGGCAAGTCCCGAGCGCAAGTTGACCAGATCGCCAAGTGGGTCAAAGATAGTGGCTGCACCCTGCTGTACGAAGATCGCCATCCGTTCGCCGGTGGACCGAACTACTACGCTGTGTTCTTTGAAGACCCGGACCGCTTCAAGCTTGAAGTTGTCGCGCCGAGCGATGCCTAACCCTTCTCTCAACCGGACGTGCAACGGCGTTCGTCGCCCGGGCCTCATTTCATTCTGGCCCGGCCGCCGCCCGCTGCCGCACGCCGGTTAGCTTCACGTTAGGCTGCACGACCACCACCATGGACATGCCGACGCTCTCGATGGCCGATCAGGCCGAGCTGCAGAGGCTCGAAGAGTCAATGTGGCAGCAGGCCTTTCGCTTCGATCTCACGTTCCAGGAAGAGCGGTTCGCCTCAGACTTCTTCGAGTTCGGTCGTTCCGGTCGGGTCTACAACCGAGCCCAAGCGATTCGCACCGACTCGCGCCCAATCGCTGCCAGGTTGCCGCTGGCCAACCTGAGCTTTCGGGTCCTCGATGCGCACACGGTTCAGCTGACATACGACTCGGCTGCGGAGTACGACGGCGTCATGGAGTACGCGCGACGGAGCTCCATCTGGTACCGGAGCCCAACCGGCTGGGTGATGCGCTTCCACCAGGGCACGCCCTTCGAACCCTAGCCCCTGCTGTGCTGCCTAACCCTACGCTCGACCGGACGTGCAACAGCGTTCGTCGACCGGGATCCATTTCTTTCTGGACCGGCCGCCGCCCGCTGCCGCACGCCGGTTAGCTTCACGTTAGGCTGCACACAATAGTCTCAGCTCAACATGCCCGTCCATCTTCGAGTCGCTCGACCTGTCGTTGATCTTGCCCGGACCGCGCACATGTACAAGAGCGGCTTGGGCTTGTCAGAGGTCGGTGGTTTCAAGAACCACGAAGGGTTTGACGGCGTGATGCTCGGCAACCCAGGCGCGGACTTTCATCTCGAATTCACCTTCTGCCATCGTCATCCGGTCAGACCTGCACCCACCGTGGAGGATCTCTTGGTCTTCTATATCCCCGACACTGAAGCATGGGTGCAAAGATGCGCGGCAATGCTGTCGGCGGGGTTCCTGGAAGTGCAGTCCTTCAACCCCTACTGGTCGACGCTTGGACGTACCTTCCAAGACGCAGACGGGTACTGTGTTGTCATCCAGCGAGCGGCATGGAGCAATGAAATTGCCTCATAGCAGCAACAAGGGAATACCGTCTATTGGGCATCGCCGGGTGCTGCCTAACCCTACGGTGAACCGGACGTGCAACAGCGTTCGTCGCCTGAGGCTTCATTTCAATGCGGTTACCTGCTTCTTGCCGCAGCGAGGTGCAGCTGATGCCTGTGCCGCGGGGGGCGACACTTGGTCGCGTTCTCGTTCGGCCCGAGCCAGCACCCTCGTCACGCCCAGCGCGAGGATGCCTCCGATGATGGCTGTTGGACTTGGCTCAGGACGATGCCTGTTTGTGCTATTGGTTGGGGGCTTCACGATTCGCGCTCCTATGGCTTAGGGGGCGCCGTGGTCGCGTCGCTCGCGCAAATCTATCAACCCCCTGGGCCTGTCGAACCGTACCAAGTTGAAGGGCTGCGGCCGTGATGCAGCGGTCTCGGTGCTAGGGAAACCAGCCCAGGATGGCGATAGACTTCGGGCTGTAGTTCGAATCCGAACCCTGACCCGCGGCGGG
>JBDLRH010000039.1:0-5954 GCA_039800165.1 Pseudomonadota bacterium | reverse complement strand
CCTTGACTTCCGAGCCCGGGAAGGCCGAGCCGATGTGCTTCTTGATCGCCTCGGCGGTGGGCTCGCCGATGAGCATGCCGTAGTTGCGGCGGATATAGCTGATGATGGCCTCGTCGAACTTGTCGCCGCCCACCCGCACGCTGCCCTTGTAGACCATGCCGCCCAGCGAGATCACGCCCACCTCGGTGGTGCCGCCGCCGATGTCCACCACCATCGAGCCCGAGGCGTCGCTCACCGGAAGGCCGGCACCGATGGCTGCGGCCATCGGCTCTTCAATCAGGTAGACCTCGGAGGCGCCGGCGCCCAGTGCCGACTCGCGGATCGCGCGGCGCTCGACCTGGGTCGAGCCGCAGGGCACGCAGATGATGATGCGCGGGCTGGGCTTGAGCAGCGAGCGCGGGTGCACCATCTTGATGAACTGCTTGAGCATCTGCTCGGTGACGGTGAAGTCGGCGATCACGCCGTCCTTCATCGGGCGGATGGCCTCGATGTTGCCGGGCACCTTGCCCAGCATCGCCTTGGCCTCGTGGCCGACCGCCTGGATCGTCTTCTTGCCCTGCGGGCCGCCTTCATGGCGGATCGCGACCACCGAGGGCTCGTCGAGCACGATGCCCTTGTCGCGGACGTAGATCAGGGTGTTGGCGGTGCCGAGGTCGATGGCGAGGTCGGTCGAGAAATACCGACGGAATGCTTCGAACATGAAAAATCCTTCGTGGGCCGCTGCGGTGCCATCGCCGCGCGGCTGCGGTGCGCTTCACGGACTGCCCGGGGCCGGCATCACGCAGCGGCGCAGGGCCTTCCGGCAGACGCGGGATAATACCCGATCCCCCTCGGAAATCCGGGCCGCACGGCCCGTTTTTTCACCCTGATACCGGCGTTCACAAGGCCCTGTGCGGGCCCGTGTTTTTCATGGCCCTGACCCCCGACGACATCCAGCGCATTGCCAACCTGGCGCGGCTGGAACTGCAGGCCGACGAGGCCCAGCGCATGCTGGGCCAGATCAACGGCTTTTTCGACATCGTCGAGCGCATGCGTGCGGTCGACACCACCGGCCTGGAGCCGCTGGCGCACCCGGTGGCCGCCATCCAGGCGGTAGCGCTGCGCCTGCGCGAAGACGCGGCGAGCGAGCCCGACGCCCGCGAGGCCAACCAGCAAAGCGCCCCCGCGGTCGAGCGCGGCCTGTTCCTCGTGCCGAAGGTGATCGAATGAGCGCCGCCGGACCGCTCGAAGGCGCGCAGGCCCCCTGGGGGGCAGAGAGCCACACGCAGTGGGCGAGCGTGGGGGGGCGAATGAGCGCCGCCGGACCGCTCCAAGGCGCGCAGGCCCCCTGGGGGGCAGAGAGCCACACGCAGTGGGCGAACGTGGGGGGAACCGTATGAGCGCCGCCGGACCGCTGCACACCTTGTCCGTCGCCGAACTCGCCGCCGCCTTGCGCACACGCAAGGTCTCGTCGGTGGAGGCGGCCACCCACTTCCTGGGCCGCATCGAGGCGCATGCAAGCCTGGGCGCCTTTCTGGCCACCGACCGCGAGGTGACGCTGTCGCAGGCCCGTGCCGCTGACGCGCGCATCGCGGCGGGCGACAGCGCGCCGTTGCTCGGCGTGCCGGTGGCGCACAAGGACATCTTCGTCACCCGGCACTTCGCCAGCACCGCCGGCTCGAAGATGCTGGCGGGCTACCGCTCGCCGTTCGATGCCACCGTGGTCACGCGCCTGGGCGCGGGCGGCGACGGCCATCCGGGCGCGGGCATGGTCGCTTTGGGCAAGCTCAACTGCGACGAGTTCGCGATGGGCTCGGGCAACGAGAACTCGGCCTACGGCCCGGCGCGCAACCCGTGGGATACCAGCCGCATTCCGGGTGGCTCGTCCGGCGGCAGCGCAGCGGCGGTGGCCGCACGCCTGGCGCCCGCGGTCACCGGCACCGACACCGGCGGCTCGATCCGCCAGCCGGCGGCGTTTTGCGGCATCACCGGCATCAAGCCGACCTACGGCCGCGCCAGCCGCTACGGAATGATCGCGTTTGCCTCCAGCCTGGACCAGGCCGGCCCGATGGCGCGCAGCGCCGAAGACTGCGCGCTGCTGCTGAGCGCGATGTGCGGCCCCGACCCGGATCGCGACTCCACCTCGCTTGATGTGCCGGCAGAAGATTTCTCGCGCGGGTTGAACGATTCCATCGAAGGCCTGCGCATCGGCCTGCCGAAGGAGTTCTTCGGCCCGGGCCTGTCGGACGACGTGCGCATGGCCATCGACGCCGCGCTGGCAGAACTGCGCAAGCTCGGCGCCACAACGGTCGAGATCTCGCTGCCGCGCACCGAGCTGTCGATTCCGGTGTACTACATCATTGCGCCGGCCGAGGCCAGCTCCAACCTCAGCCGCTTCGACGGCGTGAAGTTCGGCCACCGCGCGAAGGACTACAGCGACCTTCTGGACATGTACAAGAAGACCCGCGCCGAAGGCTTTGGCGACGAGGTCAAGCGCCGCATCATGATCGGCACCTATGTGCTGAGCCACGGCTACTACGATGCCTACTACCTGCAGGCGCAGAAGATCCGCCGCATGATCGCCGACGACTTCCAGCGCGCCTTCACCGAATGCGACGTGATCGCCGGGCCGGTGGCGCCTACGGTGGCGTGGAAGATCGGCGAGAAGTCCGACGACCCGGTGGCCAACTACCTCGCCGACATCTTCACCCTGCCGGCGTCGCTGGCCGGCCTGCCGGGCATGAGCGTGCCCGCGGGCTTCGGGCAACACGGCATGCCTGTCGGCCTGCAACTCGTCGGCAACTACTTCGCCGAGTCGAAGCTGCTGAACCTGGCGCATCGCCTGCAGCAGGCGACCGACTTCCACCTTCGCGCCCCGGGCGGGTTCGCGGCCTGAAGGGGGACCAGCACATGACGACGAGCCAACTCATCCAGGGCTACGAGGTCGTGATCGGCTTCGAGACGCACGCCCAGCTGTCCACCCACAGCAAGATCTTCAGCCGAGCCAGCACCGCCTTCGGCGCCGAGCCCAACACGCAGGCTTGCGCGGTCGACCTGGCGCTGCCTGGCACGCTGCCGGTGATGAACCGGGGCGCGGTCGAGCGCGCCATCCGCTTTGGCCTGGCCATCGGCGCGCATGTGGCGCCGAAGAGCATCTTCGCGCGCAAGAACTATTTCTACCCGGACCTGCCCAAGGGCTACCAGATCAGCCAGTACGAGATTCCGGTGGTGCAGGGTGGCGAGGTCTCGTTTTATCTCGGTGATGAGAAGAAGACCGTGCGCCTCGTGCGCGCACACCTCGAGGAAGACGCGGGCAAGTCGCTGCACGAAGACTCGTCACTGGGCGGCGGGGGCCAAAGCGGCATCGACCTCAACCGTGCCGGCACACCGCTGCTGGAGATCGTCACCGAGCCCGACATGCGCTCAAGCGCCGAGGCGGTGGCCTATGCGCGCGAGCTGCACAAGATCGTCACCTGGATCGGCATCTGCGACGGCAACATGCAGGAAGGATCGTTCCGCTGCGACGCCAACGTGAGCGTGCGCAAGCCGGGTCAGCCCTTCGGCACACGCCGCGAGATCAAGAACCTGAACTCGTTCAAGTTCATGCAGCAGGCCATCGACTATGAGGTGCGCTGGCAGATCGAGCAGATCGAGGACGGCCACGCCATCCAGCAGGCCACCGTGCTGTTCGACCCCGACACCGGCGAGACGCGCGCGATGCGCACCAAGGAAGACGCGGCCGACTACCGCTACTTCCCCGACCCCGACCTGCCGCCGCTGGTGGTGGCGCCCGAGTGGGTGGAGCAGGTGCGTGCGCAGATGCCCGAGCTGCCGCGTGCGATGGCCGCGCGCTTTGTCGCTGACTACGGCCTGCCCGAATACGACGCCACCACGCTGACGCAAAGCCAGGCCATCGGCGCCTACTTCGAGGCGACCGCCAGGGCCTGCGGCCAGCCCAAGCTCGCCAGCAACTGGATCATGGGCGAGCTCTCGCGCCGCCTGAATGCCAGCGAGATGGACGTCGACGCCGCGCCGGTGCAGCCCGCCGAACTGGCCGCGCTGATCAGCCGCATCGCCGACGGCACCGTCAGCAACAACGCCGCCAAGCAGGTGTTCGACGCGCTATGGAGCGGCGAGGGCCAAGCACCTGCAGGCGCCGCCGACGCGGCAGCGCGTGTGGACGCGCTCATCGAGGCCAAGGGCCTCAAGCAGATGAACGACAGCGGCGCGCTCGAAAAGATCATCGACGAGGTGATCGCGGCCAATGCCGACAACGTGGCGCAGTACAAGGCCGGCAAGGACAAGGCCTTCAATGCGCTGGTCGGTCAGGTGATGAAGGCGAGCAAGGGGAAGGCCAATCCGCAGCAGGTCAACGACCTGCTACGCGCCCGGCTGGCCTGAGGGCGCGGCAGATCGGCCGCGCCCTCAGCCAGGCCGACCGGCTGCCCGTCAGCGCGCAGGCGCCGTGCGCGGGGCCGGTGCAGCCTGTCTGGCCCACAGGCCGCGCAGCATCACCAGCTCTTCCTCAAAGCGAAGGCGAACGCGTTCGCGCTCGGCGCGCTGTGCATCCAGCAGCCGGCGCTGGCTTTCGGTGAATTGCTGGTTGTCCTTGATCTGCAGCCGCAGCATGTTGGGCATGCGCGAAGGGTCGCTCTTGTAGAACTCGGCGTCCTGGTCGAGCTTGCGGCGCTGCTGGGCCAGGTCGCGCACCACCGCTTCGCCGGCGGAGATGGAGTCATCGATCTGCTGCAGGGCCAGGTCGCGCGCCCGCTGGTGCGACGCTTCGTCCGGAAAGCGCAGCAGCAAGCTGCGCTCGCGCCGGCGCTGTTCGGCCGTGCGCTGCTCTTCTTCGATGCGTTTGCGCTCGCGTTCCTCTTCGGCCGCACGCTCCAGCGGCGTGGGTACCGGCGGGATCACCTGGCGCACCGTGCCGGTGGGCCCCAGTTCGCGCTGCGGGCGGTCCAGGCATTCCGGAATCGGGCGGTCAGAGGTGAGGGTGCGGCCCTGCGCGTCAACACAGGTGTAAATGCGCACCTGCGCCTGTGCGGCGCTGCCCCAGGCCAAGGCCAAGCCCACAGCCAGTGCAGCTGCAGTGACCACGGACGGAACGGCCAGTGCCAGGGCGGGGGGCATGAGGGCCGGCATGGGGGTTGGTATCAGTCGCTCACGCCGTAGCGCTCGCGGTAGGCGGCCACCCGCGGGTGGTGGGCGCGCAGTTCGTCGCCCGCCTGCGTCTGCAGGTACTGCAGCAAGTCATCGAGCCGCGCGATCGCGCACACCTGCAGGCCAAGCTGCCGGCGAACGTACTGAACGGCACTGTGCGGGACATCAGCCCCATTCTCGGTCGCCATTTCCTGGCGGTCCAGAGCAATCGCCACCCCCTGCGGCGTGGCGCCCACACCCTGGATGATCGAAATGGATTCCCGTGCGGCAGTGCCGGCCGACATCACGTCGTCGATGATCAGTACCCGGCCCTTCAGCGGCGCACCGACCAGCACGCCGCCTTCTCCGTGGTCCTTGGCTTCCTTGCGGTTGTAGGCAAAGGGCACGTTGCGCCCGCGCCGCGCCAGCTCCACCACCACCGCTGCGGCCAGGGGGATGCCCTTGTAGGCCGGGCCGAACACCATGTCGAAGTCGACACCGCTGGCCAGGATGCGCTGTGCATAGAATTCGGCCAGCCGCCCGAGCTTGGCACCGTCGTCAAACAGCCCGGCGTTGAAGAAGTAGGGCGACATGCGCCCGGCCTTGGTCTTGAACTCGCCGAACTTCAGCACGCCCGACTGCACCGCGAAGGCCACGAACTCCTGCGCTAGTGCATCCATGCCGGCCGCGGCGTGATTCATGTCGGTTCCCTTGTTCAAGCTCACCACCCTCAACCTCAACGGCATCCGCTCGGCCACCACCAAGGGCGTCGAGGCCTGGATGCATTCTGTTGCGCCTGATTGTATTTGCGTGCAGGAGGTCAAGGCCCAGGC
>JBDLRH010000038.1:0-14828 GCA_039800165.1 Pseudomonadota bacterium | reverse complement strand
CCACAAAACGCGTCGGCCTCCACCGTCACGTTCACCACATGCTTGCCGTGGGCAAAGGCCTCCAGGCAGTGGTCCACCGCCGCAATCGGGTGGCCGGTGCATTCCACGATCACATCGATGGCCGGGTGCTTGACCAGCGCGCGCCAGTCATCGCCCACATGGGTGTGCCCCTTCTTGAGAGCGTCTTCCAGCGAGGTGGCGGTGGTCTGCTCGGGCTTCCAGCCCACGCGCGCAAGGTTGGTGCGTGCCGCGGCCGGGTTCAGGTCGGCAATGCCCACCAGGTGGATGCCCGGCGTGGTGGGTACCTGCGACAGGTACATCGAGCCGAACTTGCCGGCGCCGATCAGGCCGACGCGGATCGGCTTGCCTTCGGCGGCGCGCTTGAGCAGTTGCTGGTGCAGGCTCATCGCTCAGGCCGCTTTCTTGGCAAAGTCGATCGGGTCGGGCGAGGTGGCCAGCGCGCTGCCGGGCATGCCGTCCTTCCACGGCAGGTCGACCGGGTAGTCCTTCAGCAGGCAATCGTCGGGCAGGGCTTCGATCGGCGTGAAGTCGCGGTGTGCGATGTACTCGGGGCGCTTGTGGCGGCGGATGTGGTTGGACACCGCGCACAGGCTCAGGTACACGCTCACGCGGTTCCACGGCGACAGGTTGCTGCTGGACGCATGCAGCAGGCAGCTGTGGAACATCAGCATCGAGCCAGCGGGGCCCTTGGGGCTGACGATGCCGCCTTCCTTGCCGCCGGCGCGCTCCACCAGCGTGCGGATCAGGTCGTTGTCCACCGTCCACAGCGGGTAGCTGGTGGTGGTGAGGTCGTGCTTGGCCTCGACCACGCCCTTCTTGTGGCTGCCGGGAATGAACATCAGCGGGCCGTTGAACTCGTTGACGTCGTCCAGGAAGATGGCGATGTTCATCGCGCGCTCGGTGGGCATCATGTCGTCGTTGAGCCAGGTGCCGTAGTCCTGATGCCACTGCCACACGTCGCCCTCGAAGGCCATCTTGCCGTTGATCTTGAACTGGTGCATGTACAGCTTCTCGCCGAACACGTCTTCCACCGGGCCGATCATGCGCGGATGGCGTGCCAGCGTGGCGAACGGCTTGCTGTACATGTGCGCCGCAAAGTTGGTGCGCACGGCGTCGCTGCCTTTTTCGCGCACGTTGTAGGCCTCGCGGCGGCTGTAGAGCTCGGGCACCGCTTCGGTCAGCGTCTTCGTCTCGTCGCGGCTGAAGTGGCCGGGGAAGAACAGGTAGCCGTCGCGGTCGAACTGTTCGATTTGTTCAGGGGTGAGTTTCATCGGTATCTCCTCGGACAAAAGTGAAGGGGGTGGGTGTGTCGGGTTGTGTATTCACGGGCGTGACGCCAGCACCTCGCCCAGCTCGCGCGCCAGGTTGATGCCCGCATGCTCGCTGTGTTGCTCGATCATTTGCACCGCACGCGCTTCGTCGCCGGCGGCAATCGCATCGGCAATCGCCTGATGCTCGTCCCACACCGAATCGCGCTGCTGCGACTGCTGCAGCACCGCGCCCATCACCCGGCGCAGGTGGCGCCAGTGCTGGTGCGCGGTCTGCGCGATCAGCGGGTTGCCCGATGCGGCGTAGATCGCGTCATGAAACGCAATGTCGGCATCGATCATCGCCTTGACATTGCGCCCGCGCGCGGCCTTGCGCCCCTGCTCGATCAGGCGCGGCTCGATGCGGGTGCGCTGCTGCGCGGCCAGCCGTGCGGCCAGCGCATCGAGTGCACCGCGCACCTGGTAGACCTTGAGCATCCACGCCACGTCCAGCGGTGCCACCTGCACGCCGCGGCCCGGTGCATCAAGCACGAAGCCGTCCTTCTTGAGCAGGCGCAGCGCCTGCAGCACCGGCTGGCGCGACACCGACAGCTGCTCGGCAACTTCTTCCTGCGTGAGCCGCTGCCCCGGCGCAAGCGAACCCTCGCTGATCGCATCGAGCAGCGCGCGGTACACCTGATCCACCAGATCAGGCGCGGTTTCAAGCTTGACGAGCTGGCCGCTCATGTGAAGGTGCACGGCAGGAAGGTTTGTGTTCTGTATACAGAATACATAAAACCGGGCGACCGGTCATGCGGGTTAACCCTTGGTCTGCGGCGGGCGGCCCAGGGAACCACGCCCAGACGCTGATTCGGCCCGGCGGCACGCGGGCATTCGCCGCGCGGCCGCCGGATCGTGCCAAGATCGGCGGCTTTCTTCCCACCCCGAACCGCGAGGAGCTCCGATGCCGACCTGGGACCCGCAATGGCTGGACCGCATGTACAACAACCGCGACCTGGTGCCCGACCATGCGGTGCACTTCGCGCGCTGGCGCGAGGCCTCGGGCCATGCCTGCGAGGCGCTGGATGCGCGGCTGGATGTGGCCTACGGCAGCGGCCCCAACGAGACGCTGGACCTGTTCGTGCCGCGTCGCCGCGAGGGTGCCGCGCGCGCCGGCACGCCGGTGGTGGTGTTCATCCACGGCGGCTACTGGCGATCGCTCGACAAGGCCGACCACTCGTTCCTGGCTTCGCCCTTCGTCGATCAGGGCGCGCTGTTCGTGGTGCCCAACTACGCGCTGTGCCCGGCGGTCACCATCCCCGAGATCACGATGCAGATGGTGCGCGCGCTGGCCTGGGTGTGGCAGCACGCGGCCGACTACGGCGGCGAACCGTCGCGCATCAGCGTGTGGGGGCACTCGGCCGGCGGGCACCTCGCGGCGATGATGCTGTCGTGCGACTGGCCCGCGTACCGCGGCGAGCTGCCGGTGGATCTGGTGAAGAACGCGCTGTCGATCTCGGGCCTGTACGACCTGGAGCCGCTGGCCTACACACCCTTCCTGCGCGATTCGCTGCGCCTGACCCCGGGCGATGCCCTGCGCGCCAGCCCCGCACGCATGCCGGCGCCCGCCACCGGCGTGCTCTACACCGTGGCCGGTGCGCTGGAAAGCCCGGAGTTCATCCGCCACAACCAGCTGATTCGCGACAGCTGGGGCGCCGGCGCGGTGCCGGTGTGCGAGGCCCTGTCGGGCCTGAACCACTTCAGCGTGCTGGAGGCGCTGGTGCAGCCCGGGCACCGGCTGTACGAACTGGGCCGCGAGCTGATCCGCGCGGTGTGACGGCGCGGCGCGCCGGCGTCACATCAGCAGGTGCTCGCCTGCGTTGTCGCCGCCCAGGATCACGTAGTTGACCTTGCGGATGTCCATCAGCTTCTTGCCGCCGGCATAGCTGATGGATGACTGCACGTCCTCTTCCATCTCGCGCAGGGTGTCGGCCAGTTTGCCCTTGATCGGCTCGAGGATGCGCTTGCCCTCGACGTGCTTGTACTCGCCCTTGTTGAAGTCCGACGCGGAGCCGTAGTACTCCTTGTAGAGCTTGCCGTCCACCTCGACCGTCTGGCCCGGTGACTCTTCGTGGCCGGCCAGCATCGAGCCGATCATCACCATCGTGGCGCCAAAGCGGATGCTCTTGGCGATGTCGCCATGCTCGCGGATGCCGCCGTCGGCAATGATGGGCTTGGTGGCCACGCGTGCGCACCACTTCAGCGCGCTCAACTGCCAGCCGCCGGTGCCAAAGCCGGTCTTCATCTTCGTGATACAGACCTTGCCCGGGCCGATGCCGACCTTGGTGGCGTCGGCACCCCAGTTCTCCAGGTCGATGATCGCCTCGGGCGTGCCCACGTTGCCGGCGATCACGAAGGACGCGGGCAGCTTCTGCTTGAGGTGGGCAATCATGTTCTTCACGCTGTCGGCATGGCCGTGCGCGATGTCGATGGTGATGTACTCGGGTACCAGGCCCTCGGCGGCCAGGCGGTCCACCGTGTCGTAGTCGGGCTTCTTCACGCCCAGCGAGATGGATGCGTACACGCCGATCTCGCGCATGCGGCGCACGAACGCCACGTTGTCCAGATCGAAGCGGTGCATTACATAGAAGTACCCCGCCTTGGCCATCCACACGCAGATCGACTCGTCGACCACCGTCTTCATGTTCGCCGGCACCACCGGCAGGCGAAAGCGCCGACCGCCTAGCTCCACGCCCGCGTCGCATTCGGAGCGGCTCTCCACGCGGCACTTGCGCGGCAGCAGCAGGATGTTGTCGTAGTCGAAGATTTCCATGATCCGGGCCAAAAAAAACCGGTCCGCAGGACATCTGCGGGCCGGTGCTTGATTGTACGCGGGTCGCCTCAGCGGCTGCGCGGGCAGGCGCTGCGCGCCATCGTGGCGACGCGGCCCTGCGCGTCCTCGGCCCAGGCGGTCAGGCGCAGCCGCTCGGGGTTGATGCCCTCGGGCAACTGCATCACCCGGCGCTCGCGCCACGGCGCAGGCGTGGCAGCCACACCCGGGGCGGCGCGAGCCGACCAGTCCAGCCGCAGGCTGCCGCGCACCAGATCGCGTGCCACCGGTGTGCCGTCGGTGCCGGCAGGTACCTGCTCGGTCAGCACCAGCCACACCGTCCACGGCCCGCCGCGCGCCGGTGACATCTCCACCGACACGCCCACATGCCCCAGCAGCGCCGAGCCATGCGCCACCCGCAGCCGCGGCGGATCGACCAGGCGACGCTGGTCAGGCGGCAGCACCTGCGAGGGCGTGGCGCTGGCGGTGCGGGCATCGATGCCGCGTGCCTCCAGCCGCCACAGCGCGTCGCGCAGCGCCACCGCCGACAGCGGCGCCTCGTCGCCCTGGCGGCCAGGCAACACCCAGTCGATCACCGCGTCGGCGGGCGCGGGTGCCTGACCCGCGGCATAGGGCGGCGCTTGCTGCCAGCAGGCGTCGCAGTCGGCGCTGATGAAGCGTTCGATCAGCCGGCGCGGCACGGCCTGCGCGTCGCTGCTGCACGCAACGAAGCCCCGCGCAGAGGCGGCCGGCGGTGTGCGGCCGGTCTGTGCCGAAGCCAGCTGTGGCCAGGCCAGCGCCAGGGTCAGCGCGCACCACAGGGCCCAGCCGAGGGCGCAGCGCCAGCGGCGCAGGCGGTCCAGCACGAAGGCAAGCGAAGGGGCCATGCGCATGTGATTCCTACAATCGGCCGATGTTCCCAGATTTCACGCCGGCGTCGGCGGCCGATTCGCCGCTGCTGCGACACCTCAACGCAGAGCAGCTGGCCGCCGTCACGCTGCCCGATGAGCACGCACTCATCCTGGCGGGCGCCGGTTCGGGCAAGACGCGGGTGCTGACCACCCGCATTGCCTGGCTGCTGCAGGCCGGCCGCATCTCGCCCGGTGGCGTGATGGCGGTGACCTTCACCAACAAGGCGGCCAAGGAGATGCTGACGCGCCTGTCGGCGATGCTGCCGGTGAACGTGCGCGGCATGTGGATCGGCACCTTTCACGGCCTGTGCAACCGCTTCCTGCGCGCGCACTGGAAGCTGGCCAGCCTGCCGCAGTCCTTCCAGATTCTCGACACGCAAGACCAGCTGAGCGCCATCAAGCGGCTGATGAAGCAGCACAACGTGGACGAAGAGCGCTTTCCGCCCAAGCAGGTGCAATGGTTCATCGCCGGCTGCAAGGAGGACGGGCAGCGCCCCGCGCAGGTCGAGACGCGCGATGCGGAGACGCGGCGCAAGGTCGAGATCTACCAGCTGTACGAAGAGCAGTGCCAGCGCGAAGGCGTGGTGGACTTCGGCGAGCTGATGCTGCGCAGCTACGAGCTGCTGCGCGACAACGAAGCGCTGCGCATGCACTACCAGCGGCGCTTTCGCCACATCCTGATCGACGAGTTCCAGGACACCAACCGCCTGCAATACGCGTGGATCAAGATGTTCGCCGGCCAGGACAGCGAAGGCCGGCTGCAACCGGTGAATGCGGTGTTTGCGGTGGGCGACGATGACCAGAGCATTTACGCCTTTCGCGGCGCGCGGGTGGGCAACATGGCCGACTTCGTGAGCGAGTTCGCGGTGCAGCACCAGATCAAGCTGGAGCAGAACTACCGCAGCTGCAGCCACATCCTCGATTCGGCCAATGCGCTGATCAGCCACAACCGCCACCGCCTGGGCAAGAACCTGCGCACCGAGCAGGGCCCGGGCGAGCCGGTGCGGGTGTACGAATCGACCAGCGACTTTGCCGAGGCGCAGTGGATCGTGGAGGAGATGCGCCACCTGATGCGCGACCAGGGCACCGAGCCCGGCCTGGCGCGCCACGAGATGGCGGTTCTGTACCGAAGCAACGCGCAAAGCCGCGTGATCGAGACCGCGCTGTTCAATGCCGGCGTGCCCTACCGGGTGTACGGCGGCCTGCGCTTCTTCGAGCGTGCCGAGATCAAGCATGCGCTGGCCTACCTGCGGCTGCTGGAGAACCCCAACGACGACACCAGCTTCCTGCGGGTGGTGAACTTTCCGCCGCGCGGCATCGGCGCGCGCAGCATCGAGCAGCTGCAGGACGCCGCACGTGCGGCCGGCTGTTCGCTTCACGACGCAGTGAGCACCGTGACCGGCAAGGCGGGTGCGAACCTCGGCGCCTTTGTTGCGCTGATCGACGTGATGCGCGAGCGCACCCAGGCCATGACGCTGCGCGAGATCATCGAGCTGGTGCTGCAGCACAGCGGCCTGGTCGAGCACTACCGCACCGAGCGCGAAGGGGCGGACCGCATCGAGAACCTGGAAGAACTGGTCAACGCGGCCGAGAGCTTCGTCACGCAGGAAGGCTTTGGCCGCGACGCGGTGGCGCTGCCAGTCGATGAGCTCTCGGGCGGCGCCGCCGGCGGCGAGGCGGGCTTGAGTCAAAGCCCGGCCAGCCAGGGCCTCGATCCGAATCAGCCCGCGCTTGATGAGCCGCTGCCTGAACTGGCGGCGCCCGACGCCGAAACCGGTGAGACGCTGTCGCCGCTGGCGGCTTTTCTCACCCATGCCGCGCTGGAGTCGGGCGACAACCAGGCGCAGGCTGGGCAGGACGCGGTGCAGCTGATGACGGTGCACGCGGCCAAGGGGCTGGAGTTCGATGCGGTGTTCATCACCGGCCTGGAAGAGGGGCTGTTCCCGCACGAGAACGCGATGAGCGACTTCGAGGGCCTGGAAGAAGAGCGCCGGCTGATGTATGTGGCCATCACCCGCGCACGCAAGCGGCTGTACCTGAGCCATTCGCAAACGCGCATGCTGCACGGGCAGACCCGCTACAACCTGCGCAGCCGCTTCTTTGACGAACTGCCCGAAGAGACGCTGAAGTGGATCACGCCCAAGAGCGGCGGCTTCGCGCAGGGCATGGGGGGCTGGGGCAGCGGCGCGTCAGGTCACGCGTGGGGGCAGCGTTCGGGCTCTGGCACAGGCATGGGGACGGGTACGGCAGCAGGGGCGGCGATCGAGCGCTTTGCCCAGCCGCCGGTTCCGCCGCAGCGCGCCGCGCCAGCGCACGGCCTGCGCAGCGGCATGCAGGTGTTTCACAACAAGTTCGGCGAGGGAACGGTGATCAGCCTCGAAGGCAGCGGCGACGATGCGCGCGCGCAGATCAAGTTCGGCCGCCACGGCATCAAGTGGCTGGCGCTCAGCGTGGCCAAGCTCACGCCTGTGCAGTGAAGTCGCTGTCGGCCGGCTCGGCGTCGTCGCCGAAGGTGTCGCGGAAGGTGAACCACAGCGAGCTGAAGAACATCGCGGCCAGCAGCAGCGCCATCGGCAGCATCACCGCCCCCGCGGCCTGCGGGCTGCCCAGCAAGGTGGCGGCGGTGGCCACCACCAGACCGGTGCCCAGGAACACCCCCAGCCACACCAGCCCGTACACCAGGTAGGCGCGCAGGTTGCGCACGCAGGCCACCAGGCTGAAGAACAGGCTTTTGGCGGGTGCCACGCCATGCCAGTGCACCAGCGCCGGTGCATGCCAGAACAGCAGCGCCAGCGGCAGGTACAGCAGCATCGCCACCCACATGGCCGCCTGGAAGTTGCCTTCGGTCACCGTCTCGCGGGTGATCTGGCCGCCCAGCAGGTACAGCCTGGCGAACGAGCCGCCATCGACCAGCGCCGAGATGCCCATGATCACCAGAAAACCCGCCGCGTACAGCGCGCCCAGCACCAGCATCGCGCGGCCGCGCTGCCGGCCCGCACGAAACGCGGTCACCAGAATCGAGGGCATCGGGAACTGGCCACGCTCGGCCTCGCGCGTGGCCGCCATCAGCCCCAGCGTGGCCGCAGGCAGCAAGGCCAGCGCAACCATGCTGCCGACCACCGGCACGATGGAGGCCACCGACACCGCCGCCATGAACATGAAGAACAGCCCGGCCAGCGCCAGCGGCTGACGGAAGAAGGTGCGCATGCCCTGGCGCACCCACAGGATGCCGGTCTTCGCGGGCAGCAGCTTCAGTTGCATGGCAGCTCCGATGCGCGCAGCGGATGGGACACGCGCTCACGCAGCACCCGCTCAAAGTGGGTCGGGTCGTGCGGCTTGAGCATCGAGGCTTCGCGCGGCAGGTGGTAGTCCCACAGGCGCGAGATCCAGAAGCGCAGCGCGCCGGCACGCAGCATCGCCGGCAGCACATCGCGCTCGGCGCGCGAGAACGGCCGTACCGCGGTGTAGGCGCTGACGAAGGCGCGGGTGCGCTCGATGTCGGCGCGGCCGCTGGGCAGGTCCACGCACCAGTCGTTCAGCGCCACGGCCACGTCGAACAGCCAGGTGTCGGTGCCTGCGAAATAGAAATCGAAGAAGCCCGACAGCTCACCGTTGTCGAACATCACGTTGTCGCGGAACAGGTCGGCATGCACCGCGCCGCGCGGCAAGGCGGCGTAGGCTGCGCCCTGCGCAAGATGGTTCTGGAAGGCGAGCTCGGACTGCAGCAGCGCTGCCTGAGCCGCATCCACATGGGGCAGCACCACCGGCACGGTCTCGTTCCACCACGGCAGGCCACGCAGGTTGGGCTGGCGGCGCTCGTAGTCGCGCCCGGCGATGTGCATGCGCGCCAGCATCGCACCCACCGCGGCGCAGTGCGACGCATCAGGTGCCAGTTCGCTGCGCCCGCGCAAGCGGTTGACCAGCGCGGCCGGCTTGCCGCACACCGTGTGCAGCAACTCGCCGCGTGCGTCGGCCGCCGGGTCGGGCACCGGAATGCCGCGCTGCGCCAGGTGCTTCATCAGGTGCAGGTAGAACGGCAGCTGCTCGTGCGTCAGCCGCTCGAACAGCGTCAGCACGAACTCGCCCTCGCTGCTGGTGGCGAAGTAGTTGGTGTTCTCGATGCCGCCCTCGATGCCGCGCAGCGACTGCAGCGTGCCGAGGTTCAGGCGGTCGAGCAGGGCCTGCGCGGCCTCCTCGGAGACTTGCGTGAAGACCGCCATGGCGTCAGAAGCGGATGAGGTTCCAGACCCGGGCGCCCTTGGCCTCGCTCAGGCCGTCGCGCGCGAACTGGCGCGAACGCGCGCCGTCGCTGGTCTGGATTTCATAGGCCGGCAGTTCGCGCGGCGTGACCACGATGCTTTGCGTCTCGCCGCCGTGGCGCAGTTCCTCGACGGTGAGCGCCCGGTCGTCGATGCGGATGCGCTCGATGCGGCGCTCGACACTGCCGTCGGTGCGGGGCGCAGCCTGCGCCGCGGCCAGCGAAGGCAGCAGCGTGAACAGCAGCAGCGCCAGCGCAGGAACCAGCGCAGGAACCAGCGCAGGCACCAGCGCGGATGCCGGCGTCGATGCAGGCGTCGATACCTGCGCAGGGGCCTGCAGGGCGGGGCGGACAACATCACTCGGTCGCATCCCTGAATTGTAGGTGGGCGCGATGCACAATCCCTTGATCTGCACCGCATCGCCCGCATGACCTCTTCTGATTCGTCCACGCCGCCGCGCACCCTGGTGCTGGTCGACGGCTCGAGCTACCTCTACCGCGCCTTTCACGCGATGCCCGACCTGCGTGCGGTGCCTGGCGACCCGGCCAGCCCCGCCACCGGGGCCATTCGCGGCATGATCAACATGATGCAGAAGCTGCGCAAGGACGTGCGCGCCGACTTCGCCGCCTGCGTGTTCGATGCCAAGGGGCCAACCTTCCGCGATGCGCTGTACGACCAGTACAAGGCCCAGCGCTCGCCGATGCCCGATGACCTGCGCAGCCAGATCGAGCCCATCCACGAGGTGGTGCGACTGCTGGGCTGGACGGTGCTGGATGTGCCGGGAGTGGAAGCCGACGACGTGATCGGCACGCTGGCGCAGGCGGCTGCGCGCCAGGGCATCGAGGTGGTGATTTCCAGCGGCGACAAGGACCTGAGCCAGCTGGTCAACGAACACATCACCGTGATCGACACGATGAACGGCAAGCGGCGCGACATCGCCGGCGTGACCGAAGAGTTTGGCGTGCCGCCCGCGCTGATGGTCGACTTCCAGACGCTGGTGGGCGACGCGGTGGACAACGTGCCGGGTGTCGAGAAGGTCGGCCCGAAGACGGCGGCCAAATGGCTGCAGGAATACGGTTCGCTGGATGCGCTGGTGGCGCGTGCGGACGAAGTGAAGGGCGTGGCTGGCGAGAACCTGCGCAAGGCGCTTGGCTGGCTGCCCACCGCGCGGCAATTGCTGACGATCAAGACCGACTGCGACCTCGACGGCCATGTACCCGGCCTGCCCGCGCTGGACGCGGTGGCGCTGGGTGAACCGCGCGCCGAAGACCTGCGCGCCTTCTGCGAGCGCTATGGCTTCAAGTCGCTGGCGGCGTCGCTGGGCGGCACAGAACGCGAAGCGGGCGCAGCCACTCCCGCCCGAGCCGCATCGGCCACCGCCAGCCTGTTCGATGAGCCCCCGGCCACGCCATCGGCCATCACGCAGGTCCAGTACGAGATCGTGCGCGACTGGGCAGCGCTGGACCGCTGGCTGGCGCGGGTGCAGGCCGCCGAGCTGGTGGCGGTGGATACCGAGACCACCTCGCTGCACGAGATGCAGGCGCAGATCGTCGGCATTTCGCTGAGCGTGCAGCCCGGCGAGGCGGCCTACATTCCGCTGAAGCACGACTACCCCGATGCACCGGCGCAGCTTCCGCTGGACGAGGTGCTGGCGCGCCTGAAGCCGTGGCTGGAAGACGCCACGCGCGCCAAGCTGGGCCAGCATGTCAAGTACGACCGGCATGTGTTCGCCAACCACGGCATCGAGGTGCAGGGCTACGCGCACGACACCATGCTGCAAAGCTATGTGCTGGAGGTGCACAAGCCGCATTCGCTGTCGAGCCTGGCCGAGCGCCACGTCGGTCGCAGCGGCCTCAACTACGAAGACCTGTGCGGCAAGGGCGCGCACCAGATCCCGTTCAGCCAGGTTGCCATCGAGCGGGCGGCCGAATACTCGTGCGAAGACGCCGACCAGACGCTGGACGTGCACCGCGTGCTGTGGCCGCGCATCCAGGCCGACGACAAGCTGCGCTTCATCTACGCGCTGGAGATCGAGGCCTCCGAGACGCTATACCGCATCGAGCGCAATGGCGTGCTGATCGACGCCGCCACGCTGGCTGCGCAAAGCCACGACCTCGGCCAGCGCATCATGGCGCTCGAGCGCGAGGCGCACGAGCTGGCCAGCCAGCCCTTCAACCTGGGCAGCCCCAAGCAGATCGGCGAGATCTTCTTTGGCAAGCTCGGCCTGCCGGTGGTGAAGAAGACGCCGTCGGGCGCGCCCAGCACCGACGAGGAGGTGCTGGAGAAGCTGGCAGAGGACTACCCGCTGCCGGCCAAGATCCTCGAGCACCGCGGCCTGTCCAAGCTCAAGGGCACCTACACCGACAAGCTGGCGCAGCTGGCGCATCCGCGCACCGGCCGCGTGCACACCCACTTTGCGCAGGCGGTGGCGGTGACCGGGCGGCTGAGCAGCAACGATCCGAACCTGCAGAACATTCCCATCCGCACCCCGGAGGGCCGGCGCGTGCGCGAGGCCTTTGTGGCGCCGCCGGGCTGCCTGATCGCCAGCGCCGACTACAGCCAGATCGAACTGCGCATCATGGCGCACCTGAGCGAAGACGAAGCGCTGCTGCGCGCCTTCCACGAGGGGCAGGATGTGCACCGCGCCACCGCCGCCGAGGTGTTCGGCCTGCCGCCCGACCAGGTCAGCAGCGAGCAGCGCCGCTACGCGAAGGTCATCAACTTCGGCCTGATCTACGGCATGAGCAGCTTTGGCCTGGCGCGCAACCTCGGCATCGACAACGGCGCGGCCAAGAGCTACATCGAGCGCTACTTTGCGCGCTTTGCCGGCGTGAAGCGCTACATGGACGACACCCGTGAGTCGGCCAAGGCGCGCGGCTATGTCGAGACGGTGTTCGGCCGCCGGCTGTACCTGCCCGAGATCAACTCACCCAACGGCCCGCGTCGCGGCGGGGCCGAGCGCGCGGCCATCAACGCGCCCATGCAGGGCACCGCGGCCGACCTCATCAAGCTCAGCATGAATGCGGTGCAAAAGGCGCTGGATGCACAGGGCCGCCGCACGAAGATGATCCTGCAGGTGCACGACGAACTGGTGTTCGAGGTGCCTGCCGACGAAGTGGACTGGCTGCGCGCTGAAATTCCGCGCCTGATGGCCGGCGTGGCGCAACTCAAGGTGCCGTTGCTGGCCGAGGTGGGCGTGGGACCGAACTGGGAGCAGGCCCACTGACCCGGCTGCACCTTCGGGCGCATCACGGCGTTGCCGCGCCTTGTCCTGCCCCCGAATCTGGAGCCGAGGCCGCCCTGACGGGCCTACTTTTTCTCGGACCAGAGCTCGCCACCGGTGGCCCAGTTGTCGCGCTTGATGTCCACCAGGATGATGTCCACCGCCTCGGGCTTGCCGCCGAGGGTGTCCACCACCGCCTGGGTGATGGCCTTGACCAGGTTGCGCTTTTGCTCGGGCGTGCGGCCTTCGAACATTTCAACGTGAATGGTGGGCATGGTGTGCTCCTGAAGGGGATGAGGGACGAGCACCGGGCCCGCAGCAAGCCGGGCCCGATTTCGGTGGCACTATACGGGCCCACGCCATCTGGCGTTGCCATGCGGGCCCACCGGCCCGGTGCCTCGCCGCCCCGGACACCATGAACCATCACGATCACGCCAACGACCTGAAATCCCTGCTGGGCACCGGCCGTGCGCCGCTGGGCCCGACCCCCACCCGCCGCGCGGCGATCGGGGCGGCGCTGGGTGCGGGCTATGCCGCTGCCGCCGCGCCGGTGCTGGCACAGCAGGCGATCCGCACGCCCGCGCAGGGCCTGGTGGCCGATGAGGTCACCATCGAATCGGCCGGCTTCAAGATGCCCGCCTATCGCGCCGCGCCCGCCGGTCGCAGCAAGCTGCCGATCGTGCTGGTGGTGCACGAGATCTTCGGCGTGCATGAGTACATCGCAGACACCGCGCGCCGCTTTGCGCAGGCCGGCTACCTTGCGATCGCGCCTGAGCTGTTTGCCCGTCAGGGCGACCCGAGCAGCTACGGCGAGATGGCCAAGCTGATCGCCGAGGTGGTGAGCAAGACGCCCGACGAGCAGGTGATGCGCGACCTGGATGCCTGTGTGGCCTGGGCTGGCGCCAACGGCGGCGACACCTCGCGCGTGGGCATCACCGGCTTTTGCTGGGGCGGGCGCATCACCTGGCTGTATGCGGCGCACAGCGCATCGCTCAAGGCCGGCGTGGCCTGGTACGGCCGGCTGGTGGGCGCCACCAACCCGATGACGCCGCGCCATGCGGTGGATGTGGGCGCGGGCCTCAAGGCGCCGGTGCTGGGCCTGTACGGCGGCAAGGACGACGGCATTGCGCTGGACACGGTGGACCGCATGAAAGCCGTGCTGGCAGGCGGCTCGGCGCAGGCGCGCGCCTCGCAGTTCGTGGTTTACCCGGATGCTCCCCACGCCTTCCACGCCGACTACCGGCCCACCTTCCGCCAGGGACCGGCCGAAGACGGCTGGAAGCGCGCGCTGCAGTGGTTCGCGCAAAACGGCGTGGCCACCGGTTGAGATGACGCTGCTGTCCATCGTCGCCGCGACGCTGGCTTGCGGCATCGGCAGCGTGTGGCTGGCCGCCGCCTTGCTGAGCGCCACCGCCAGCGCCGATGCACGTGCCTCGGGCGCCGACGCGGGGCTGCCACAGCAGCGGGGCGCGCAGTCGCTGCTGAGCCTGGCCGCCGGCGCACTGCTGGCCACCGCCTTCATGCACCTGTTGCCCGAGGCGTTTGAGTCGCAAGCCAGCGCCCACGAGCTGTTCGCCACGTTGCTGATCGGCGTGGTGTTCTTCTTCCTGCTCGACAAGGCCGAGCTGTGGCACCACGGGCATGAACATCACGCCCACCACGACCACCACGAAGGTGGCCACGATGCGGCCCATGCGCATGGCCACAACCATGCCCACGCGCACGGGGCGCCTGCACGCGCCGGTGGCTGGTCCATCCTCACCGGCGACAGCGTGCACTGCTTCGGCGACGGCATCCTGATCGCATCGGCCTTCATCGCCGACTGGCGGCTGGGTGTGGTGGCCGCGCTGGCGGTGCTGGCGCACGAGGTGCCGCACCACATGGGCGACCTGGTGGTGCTGCGGCAAACCAGCGCACGGCCTGCGCTGGCGGTGCTGAAGGTGTCGATGGCCGGTGCGGTGACGGCGATCGGCGGCCTCACCGGCTTCTTCCTGGTCGAGCAGTTGCAGGACTACTTGCCGTACTTCCTGGTGGTGGCCAGCAGCAGCTTCGTCTACGTCGCGCTGGCCGACCTGATCCCGCAACTGCAGCGCCATCTGACCGCGCGGCAGACGGCGGTGCAGATCGCCTGGCTGGCCGTGGGCATCGCGCTGGTGACGCTGGTCAGCGGGTTGGCGCACGGGCACTGACTTCCTCCTTTGGGGGGAGCGGGCGTTGCTTTGCTTGCCCTTTGGGTGTGCCTGCGCTGATTTCTTTCGCCCGCGCTTTTCGCCTGCGGCACCCGCTCGCCTTCCCCGGGTGCGCAGGTCGCTGCGCGACTGCCCTGCGGTGCTCGCG
>JBDLRH010000037.1:0-124659 GCA_039800165.1 Pseudomonadota bacterium | reverse complement strand
CTATTATCTGGTGACACGAGGGGCACGATGGAAACCAAAGGCAGATAATAGAAAAGAGAATATTGGTTTTGTATAAAAGACAGGTCTATTATCTGGGCGCGGCAAGCATCATTCGCCGTCGAGATCAAGCCCGAAGTACACGCCCTCGATCTCATCGCCAGCACCATCGCCTTGGGCTGACAGCTCCGCAAAGCCATTTGCCCGGTGAACCCACTCCCAATATCTGGTCTTGTATTCACTGCCCTTCATCTGGCGTCGACGCGACACGATGTCCTTCAGCGCAATCACTCCGTCGTCAGCAACCCGATAGAAATAGGTCTTGGTCCCGCCTCTTTGGTCAGTCCTCGTTTTCGTGAGTGTCAATCCAATCGATCTGAGCAAGTCACCCAAGAACCGTGTCGGCTTCTTGCCAAGGTCATCCCGCACAGGCGACAACTGCAGTTCAACGATTTGTTTGACCTTAGCCTTCCGCAAGAACTGCACAAGGGGCTTGAGATCAAGGGCGGATATCTCGCGCTCAAAGTTCACGCCCGTAGAGCCGAGTAGCCCAGCCTTTTCAAGCAAACGCACCATCATCACAGCGCCCACATCGGGATCTTTGATCGCTTGTGCCCTGGGGTCCTCTTTGTCGATGAGAGCCGCTGCTGCTCGAAAGCGCATGTAGTCTGCATCATGTGATGACGAGCCGCGCAGTACGTGCAAGGCAGCAATGAGTCTCTCAAAGCACAACACCCTTCCCTTGTGCCTGCCCCCATCATCCAGTCTGATCAACTCCTCGGTGGCTTCTTGTCTATAGAAGATCTCCAACGAATGGCGCTGATATGACCGGCGAACTCGTGGATCTAAGGATCGAGAGGCATGGATCAGATCATCTGCGGTCTGGTAGGCACTGCGCGTCAGTGGCGAAGCAGACATGAGCTTTTCGACTTCAATGTCGACCGCCTCGCGCTTCCCCTCCTTAAGCGCTTTCTCACCAAACACTGCGATGTCCTTGTCCACATCGACCTCGACGACGTTGAACCCTTGGCGGGTCTTGTAGTCAATGAAATTCTTCCGCAGCGCATTCTGTGAGGCATGGTCACGCGACACGACAAGTGAGGCAAGAACGACCAAATCATCGTCTCGCTTGTAGATCTCTTCAAGAGTGTCTGGATCAAAGCCAAGATACGTGTTCGACGACAGATTGGCGCGCAAGATATCGTCAGTCACCACTCCCAGCTCCGTCTCAAAGCTAAAGGGGCGCCGTGAGATCCACACCCTGACCTCCTTGGGGTGACGAACACGCGCGAGCTGCTGGTCAATCTCGAAGTGATTGTTGATACCTGACTCGAAGAACCCAAAGACGACATCAATCTCTTTGGACTCCTCAGGAAACGTGATGTCAACCCCGGTTCCGAGCGATGGCGAGCAAAGAACAGCGTCGTACTTCAAGACCTCCAGTTTGATGTTCTGAATGAACGCTTGCACTTCATCTGAACGTGAATTCGCAGATGTGATCGCAAGGACCTTCTTGCCTTCACACTTCTCCATGAGAGCCTGTTCCAACGACTCAACCATGCTCTTGGAGTTGGATGCAACAAACACCCTTTTCCCCTGCCGAACCTGCTCAATCAGTTCGCCGACAAGTCCAGCGCGACTTTCATAGAGCTTGATTTCTCGACCATGCTCGACAAACTGGTTGATGAAGATATGCACCCGCTTCGATCCGGCTAACCGCGGCAGCTTTGCCTTGACCCCATCCATCGCAGCAGTTTCTTGCATCCCCTCACTTGTTTTAGAAATCGATGTTGCTCCCGCCAGACGCGTGATCGTGTTGTAGGTGATCCACCCAAGATCGGCGTCTAGGCATATGGCACGGGGACTCGCTCTCAACAACGAACGAAACTTGACAAAGTGCATTTGACGCCGGTCTCGCATCGTCTCTGCGAAGAAGTGCGATAGCACCTGCTCGCTTTCATCGATGATGATGAGGTCATAGGCTCTGGGCTTTACCTTGGGAAGACTGTCAAGACAGATGCCATAGCGTTTCTGGCGCTGCCCCATATCCAATGCCACTTTGTCCTTCCCAACTGCATCGTCAAGGTAGCAATTCAGCTTCAAGCGCTGGCACATCTCTCGGATGAGCGCCTGTCGATGTCCGATGAGAAGGATTGAGAAATCGGTGTCATGCGGTTGCTCAATGGGCGCACCTTCAACGTCCTGATTCTCTTCTAACCAGTCCAGTAAGTTGATCTGTTCATCGGGGGTGTGCTTCGTAAGTGGCTCAAACATCCTCGGTAAAGACGTCGTTTTGCCTGTGCCTTTGGGTGACTTGATGAACGTCAACCCCAGAGGTAACCGATCATTGGTGAGCTTGGGCTCGTTCTTTATGACAATATTTTTCGGCGATGGAAAGGGTCTCTCTAGGACACCGAACGGTGTTTCGTACTGCTTGACCTCGCGCTCACCCCTTTGTGCAACATCAACTGCAGCCTCTTCGAAAGCGTAGAAGTTGAAAGGTTTTCGCCTGCGGCGAGTCCACCATGTCACACCGCAAACGCGACAGTGCAAGAAGTGGGTCCCAGATGTGGGCGATATGTCAACGAAAGCGCTTGGTGAGTGATCGCGATGGAACGGGCAGTAGACGCTGGTATTCCTTGTCAGCGCTTCCAGCGGCAGCGTCTGACCAGAGCGAAGCATGACTTCGAAAGACAGGTCGAGGACTTGGCGACCGCTGATTGAGTTTGAGTCTTTACGGCGCGCTGCTGCCAGCCTCCTATGACTGTCTAGATCGGTGCCCCTGACACGCAGTTCATTCACATGTTGTGCTGAGAGCGTCTTGCCTAGGTACTTCGACTTGGCATTTGTTGATCCGTAGAAAATTCTTGCTGCGTCCGTTGCTGCGTAGTCACCGCTCAGCAGTGCTGTCAGCGCCTTAGACACATGTCGTACATCTTCTGCCTCTGTGAGTTCCTCTTCGAGACCGAAAACAATGCGATAGCGGTGTTGCTCTTCCGTGTGACTCTGGGTCGTGTAGATGAATAGCGCGTTTTCGCTTACGAACGGATCGTTGATCGTTTCTTGCAGGGTTCGTCCTGCATCCACGTCGACAGCCAGAATGCCCGTCTTCTCGAAGTTCTCAGTCTTTCGATCTCCCGAGAAGACATAGCTGAACGCATAGCCTTGGCGGACCTCCTTGAGGAGGTCTCGCCCTGTCAGCTCGCATGGAATAAAGCCCTTGACGAACAGCCGGTCGTCGTTCTTTTCGTTTTTGTTGATCAGCTTCCGGTTGACGGAACAGTGAAAGCGTTTGTTGGTCATAGGTTCATCCTCGTCTGCCAGGAGGTGACGACAACCGCTTGATGGAACCTAAGTTCGGCGTGCAGACACATCAAGGCAGCTGCCGTCCGAATATTTATCACCTCGCCTATATATTGAAAAGGAGGTGATTCCCATGATGCTGAAACCAAAGAACAAGCGCGAGCTCATCGAGCTCCTCACGCGCCTGGGTGATTTCCAGATCGTCCTTGTGTCCGAAGGTCGTGCCCAAGACCTATCGACCGAGCTTCGCAAGCGCGGCAACGAACAAGTCGTTGCTATCGTGATCAAGGGCTGATCAGTTCGACCGCCTGCTTCTTGATGTCGTCGTTGATGTCGATATAGCGCTGGGTGGTGCCAAGGTGTCTGTGCCCGGCAAGTTCCTGCAGAACCCGGGCGCTCACACCTTTGCTGGCGAGGTTGGTGATGAACGAACGCCTGCCGCTGTGCGAGCTCCCGTTGTCGATACCAGCCTTCACATAGAAGTGTTTGAGAAGGTTGCCCAGCGAGTTTGATGTGAAGCGTCGCTCATCGCGTGAAGACACAAACAGCGGCTCATGGTTGTCCACACCCCACCGGGTGTTGATATAGCGCGCTAGCTCGTCCTGAAGCGCCATCGGCAGAACCACCGTTCTGCCGCGCCCTCCTTTGGTCTGATGCCCTTCCAGACGAATCTCACCTTTGATGGTTCGGTCCTTGTTGATCACATCCTTGATCGACAAAGCAGCAACCTCCCCCACCCTGAGTCCCGCCCAATGCGTCATCAAGATCATGATGCGATTTCTCAGATGCGCACGCGTGGTACGTACGCTCTGAAGGAGTCGCTCGAGTTCGGATGCGCTGATGGATTTCGCCTGTGCCACGGGTGCATTGATCGGTTTGTCGATGACTTCATTATCGGAACCGATCATGAGAAGTGCCACTGTTTTAGGGCATGAATTTCCTCAATGGAATCAACGAGTTAGTGCACCTGATCGGACTATCGTTCTTTTCCGATCACCTTGGCAGGTTTGATGCGGATTCCGATCAAACGATGGCGTCGCCTTGGGGGCGACGCCATCATCGAAAGACGTGTTCAACTTCATGAAGGTCAAGAGCCATGGCAAATCTGTCGGACATCAAGTTCGTATCAGTAACCCGTCCGCACCTGCTCGATCCCATCTCAACGAAGCGGCGAAAGCTCATGGAGCGGATCGATGAGCAGCTAGCAGCCCTTGATGCGTATCAGCGCGGTGAAGTGTTCACCCGGACGGTTCATCACACCGAGCGAGATCTCGAGACGGATGAGCCCGTCGCCCGTGTCAGCACCCGCCGCGTGGTGCCGTGGTGGTGGACGGACAAGGATGGCAAGGTCTATGTTTCCGTGCGCTATGGCACCAAGATCCTTGAATTCACCAAGGGCAAGTCCGCCATTCAGGTCGATGGGCTTGATCAGATCCCACCGGTTCTGACCAAGTTGCGAGCCGCTGTGGCAGCCGGTGAACTGGACACACTGTTGGCACAAGCCGGTGAGCAGTTGCGCAAGCGCTTCAAGGCTGACTAGTGCTGGCTATCGATCTGAGCGCTTGGCGTGGAGTAGATCGACGTTCATCTCAGCGGTCAGGTGACGCGCATAGAAGCGATCGATCATGTCCACGCTCGTTCGGGCGTTTCGAGCCAGCGTGACCAGATCCACCCGCTCTCCCCCAAGCAAACGGAACATGATGGCTGTGTGCCTGAGGCTGTAGAGCGTCAGCTTCTCCCCGGTTCTCGCGTGGGATAGCCCTGTTCTCGCCAGTACCTCTTGGAACTGCAGGCGTAGGTGCTGGAGGGCAACTTCCCGGTTGCGGTACTTCGGAAAGAAGAGATAGGAGTCCGGTCCTTCATAGCCCTTGCTCTTTTGAAATCTCATCAGTCGGCGATAGATCGCCACTGCCTCGGGCATGGAGATGACCGGGCTGTTGATGGTCTTGGAGAAATCGGTGCTGATGCGAAGGTACTCGCTGCCTCTGCCGTGGACGATCTCAATGTGTTGATGCTTGAGCTGCTTGGCGTCCGACGGGCGAAGGAAGGTGTTCACCATGAACGTGATGAAGAGTCGCAGTTCCTCATCGACCCTGTTATATCGGACTGTGATGGCAGTGCGCCTTGACTCGATCTCATCGACCAGAAACCGCAGGATGGTTTTGTAGTCTTGCTCGGTGATCCATCCCCTGACCTTAGCTTTGCCCTCGACAGTCGGCATCGGTGGCATCTTCTCGATCCAGCCCATGCGGTGGGCGTGTTTCAGGGTCTTGGTCAGAAAGACCAAGTTGCGTCGCACGGTGGCAGGGCTAAGTCCCCTGTCCAGCAAGGCATCCACAAGCCCTTGGATCTCGGGATAGCCAACGTCGGTGATGGCGACGTCACCGAAGAACGGTCTGAAAGTGTGGCTCAGCGCCGAGCGCTGATCGCGATTGAGCGTTCGACTTCTTGCTCCCGATTGGATGCGTCTCTCATCTCGACTGACGATCTCTTCCATTGCCGAGACCAACGACACATCACCGGTTGCCGGGCGCTTGACTCGGTCATTGGCGAGAGCAACACGGACCAGTTCCTCTGCCTTGTGTTGGGCGTCTGCTTGTTCCTCTGTCTCGAGGCTGCGTACGACATAGCGTCCGTCGCGCTTGAAGCGCACTTGCCAGAACCGCGTGGTCTTGGGCTTGAACAGTCGGAAGGGGCTTGACACCCGTCGAGGTTAGGCGCTTCGCTGGGGGCAAGCCACTGAGCACATTGAAACTGACCTCTGACGGTCTTCAATCCCGTCGTGCGTAAGGCGAGCGGACGGTGACATCGTGGACTGACCTAGCACTCCGTCACATGCGGTGACTTAAGAGTGCGCAGCTAGGACCCCACTGGGCAGTAATGAGACAGTACCGGTGCATGAAGCTACACAGCTCGTAGCGGAGCGAGGCTCGCTGAGCGCCGACAGTTGGTCTGCTGCGTTTGCACCCCAGACCCCAATTGACTACTTTCGTAATTTCGAATTCAATCATAGACATCGTTGTCAAGTCGCCAACTCCTGCCGGGAGAGCCAAAACGTGACGCGCAAGGGCTACAGATGGATCCTCTAGGCTAAATTTCCAATTCAAATCGGAAGATAGGAATGAAGTACTGGAAGACTTATAAACCCAATACTCCAAAAGGAAGCAATTGAAATGAAAATAATATTTGTGCTAGCGTTTCTCCTGGCATCTTTTTCAGCCCAGAGTAGAGATCTTCTTAGAGATAGGGATATTATCGGCGAGTGGTATACTCTCAGCTTAAATAATGGTATATATGAAAAAACCGATGGCGAAGGGCGCATTAGATTTTATGACAACAAGACCTTTCAAATTCTAGCTGGCAGAAATTCGATAGTACCTGGCTGTGACAATGACTGTACCGGGGTTATGGGCACGTGGTACTTAGAAGAAGGTCTGATCTTAATGATGCAAAGAGATGGTTTTCAAACATTTCAGCAGATCCCTACGGCGCCCCCTTCAATTCAAAACCCATTTACCCCATTTCCTCAACCCATAATGCCACCTCCACCACCCCCTCCCGTTACTCAGCCATACCTTAAAGGCTGGGGGTTTTTAATGATCAATGAAGGCAAATATCTTACGTTTACTAGAGCATATAATCAAGTTCTTATGAAGCGTATCTCGCGATGAATTCTGAGTAACTTCAAAGTTCCACTTTTACTGACACAGTACCCGCGCTGTATTTATCCACCGAGACCCCGCCCGTGCGCCACCCTGCGTGCTGCCGCCCGCCTGAACGGGCGCGTCGCCGCCGGTTAAAATTCAGGCATCGCGTGGGGGGTAGCTCAGCTGGGAGAGCGTCGCGTTCGCAATGCGAAGGTCGGGAGTTCGATCCTCCTCCTCTCCACCACCAATCTGCTCCGAGGGCCCAGCTCACCACCGGGCCCTTTTGCATTTCGGGCTGCGGTCCACAGACGCGGCCTTGAACAATCGTCCTGAAATTCCGGTCAATCGCAGGCCGGGGATTCCTAGACTGCCCTGCACGGCAACGCCACACGGCTGTTGTCTGGCCAGTACAGCCTTCAGGAGACCCCTCGCATGTCCGCAACCCCGGTGCCCGTGCGCCGACAGCGCCTCCAGCGCTCGACCCTGGCCGTTCCAGCCACCTCCGACCGCTTCATCCAGAAGGCCCGTTCAGGCGATGCCGACCATGTCTTCCTGGACCTGGAGGACGCCGTCTCGGTCCGCCTGAAGGACGAAGCAAGGCAGCGCGCCGTCGAAGCTTTGAAGGGTGACTGGGGCCGCAAGACGCTTTCGGTACGCATCAATGGCCTGGACACGCCCTGGGCGCTCGAGGACATCGTCGCCGTGGCCAGCCACTGTCCGCGTCTGGACATGATCCTGCTGCCCAAGGCCGGCAACGCATTTGATGTGCAGTTCGTTGCCCATGTGCTCGAGCTGACCGAGCGTCGCCACAAGCGCACGGAACCGGTTGGCATCGAGCTGTTGATCGAGACTGCCCAGGGCCTCGCGCATGCCGAGGAGATTGCTGCTGCCAGCCCGCGCCTGGAGGCAATGGTGTTCGGTGTGGGCGACTACACCGTTGACATGCGCACGAACGACCATGTCTTCGGCACGCCCAGCGAGCGCTACGCCATCCTGACCCGCGCCGACGCGCATGGCCAGCGCAGCCGGCACTGGAACGACCAGTGGCACTTCGCGCTGGCGCGCATCGCCAACGCCTGCCGTGCCAACGGCCTGCGCGCGATCGATGGCCCCTTCACCGACTTCGGCGACCCGCAGGCGTACCGCGCCGCGGCATCGCGCGCCAGCGCCTTGGGATATGAGGGCAAATGGGCCATTCATCCAAGCCAGATCGAGATGGCCAACGAGCTGTTTGCGCCGGACCCCGCTGAACTGGCCTGGGCAGACCGCGTGCTGCGGCTGCTGGCCGATGCCGATGCGCGTGGTGACGGAGCCGTGGGCGATGGCGGCGTGCTGGTCGACCTTGCCCATGCCAAGCAGGCCCGGCTGATCCGCGAGCGCGCAGCGCTGATGGCCGGGCGGACTGCCGACGCAGGCAGCGCGGCGTGAGTTTTCCTCACGCGCTGAGGAAATGAATTCGATTGCCCGCGTCGACTCATCTTCCTAGGATGAAAAGCAGACAGGAAAGAAGTTCACATGGTCTGCCGCATTTCGATGGCCCCCTGCCGTGACCCGGCGCTTGCGCAATGGCGCCAACCCGCCGACTGGGTGTCCATCCACCTGCGACAAGAACGAGGAGACATGGGAAGCAGCGCTTCCGATGCGGGCCTGCCGGTTTCAGCGAAGCCTCGTGGCGACGCGGCACTGGCGGTCCGATTACCAACTGGACGGCTCATGCAGTCGGCCGAACTTTAACGAGGTGTGAGATGAAGCTAAAGAGATCATGGCTGGCGGTGGCAAGTGCCGCGCTGCTGACCGTCGGCAGCCTGCTGACCAGTGTCGCGCATGCGCAGACCACGCTGCGGATTCAGTCGACCTTCCCTGCCCAGGGCTTGTTCCAGCAAGGTGCGGAGGTGTTTGCCGAACGTGTTGCAGCGCTGTCGGGTGGACGCCTGAAGATCGAACTGTTGCCGGCAGGTGCGGTGGTACCGCCTTTCGAGACGCTGGACGCCGTCCACAAGAAAGTGGTCGACGGCGGCTACTCGGCGCCGGCCTACTGGGTCGGCAAGAACAAGGCGGCAACGCTGTTTGGCCCGTCGCCTGGCGGCCCATTCGGCATGGACCTGCTCGACTACCTGGGCTGGATCTACGATGACCGCGGCCTGGCGCTGTACCGCGAGTTCTATCAGGAGCAGCTCAAGCAGAACGTGGTGGTGTTCCCGCTGACCGCCGTTGACCGCCAGGCCTTGGGCTGGTTTAAGCGTCCAGTGAAGGACTGGAACGACCTCAAGGGCCGCAAGTGCCGCCAGACCGGCATCACCGCCGAGGTCTTTGCCAAGTCCGGCATGGCGACCGTCAACCTGCCGGGCGGCGAGATCGTGCCCTCAGGGCAGCGCGGCGTGATCGAGTGCGCCGAATTCGTCGGCGCTGGCGTGGACATCGCCATCGGCTTCCACACGATCTGGAAGAACTTTTACCCGCAGTCGACGCACGAACCCGCGACGGTCGTGGAACTGCTGATCAACGGCGACGTCTGGAAGAGCCTTGCGCCGGATCTGCAGGCCATCGTCCAGGCGGCCACGATCGAGGCCACGATGCGCTCGGTTGCACTGCGCCACCGCCAGGATGCCGCCGCGCTGGCCGAGTTCAGCAAGAACGGCGTCACGATGCACAAGACGCCGGACGACATCGTGAAGAAGGTGCTGGCCACGTGGGACGAGATCGCCGCCGCTGAAGCCGCCAAGAACCCGTTCTTCAAGAAGGTCCAGGACTCGCAGCGTGCCTACGCCGCGATGGTGGTGCCGACACGGCGCACGATCACGGTGCCCTACAACGCCACCGCCGACTATTACTTCCCGCCGAAGAAGTAATACGCCTCAAAGCAAGCAAGCCACCTGCGCCGGGACCGATCGCCCGGCGCAGGGCTTTTGAGCCCGCCCACGGGCAAGGAAGGACCCGATGTTTCCAGACTTCGCCCTGCGCATCATCCGCGCCATCGACAAGTTCACCGGCGCGTGCATCTATCCGGTGATGCTGCTGGTGATCCCGTTGGTACTGGCCAACGTCATTGAAGTCGTCATGCGATACATCTTTGAACAGCCGACCGCCTGGGCCGCCGACACGACCGTGATGGCCTACGGCTCGCTGTTCATGCTCGGTGCCGCCTACACCCTTCGAGAAGGCGCCCACGTGCGTACCGACATGTTCTGGGACAAGTTTTCCGACCGCACCAAGGGCCTGATCGACACCACGTCTTACCTGCTGTTGTTTTTGCCTGTGATGGCGGTCTTGTTCGCCATCTCGATCGACGACTTCCTGTATGCGTATTCCATTGGTGAGCGCTCCAACCTCAGCTTGTGGCAGCCCATCACATGGCCCTTTCGTGCAGTGATTCCGCTGTCAGCCGCGCTGCTCTTCCTGCAAGGCATTTCCGAACTGCTCAAGTCGCTGTATGCCTTACGCACCGGGCAGGAGCTGGTACGCCGCGAAAAAGTTGACATCTGAAAGACGGCCATGACACCCAATCAAGTTCTCGGTCTCCTGATGCTGGCTTGCATGGTCAGCATCATCTTCGTCGGCTTTCCGATCTCGTTCACCCTGCTGTTCATCGCCCTGGTCTTCGGATCGATCGGTCTGGGCATGGACCCCACCTTCAATTTGGCCTATCTGCAGATCTGGGGCTTCATGAAGGATGACATCATGCCCGCGGTGCCGCTGTTCATCTTCATGGGGTTCATGGTGGAGCAGGCGGGACTGATGAGCCGGCTGTTCGAGGCGGTGCGCCACCTGCTGGCCCCTATCCGCGGGTCTCTGTACATCGCCGTGCTGGTCACGGCAACGATCTTTGCCATGGCCACCGGCATCGTCGGCGCATCGGTCACGGTGTTGGGCATCATGGCCGCGCCGATGATCCTCAAGGCAGGCTATGACGACCGCCTTTCAGCCGGAGCCATCGCAGCCGGCGGAACGCTGGGCATCCTGATTCCGCCAAGCGTGATGTTGGTGGTGATGGGGCCAGTGATGGGGGTGCCGGTCAATGCCCTGTACGCCGCCTGCATGGGCCCGGGCTTCCTGCTCGCCGGCGTCTACATGCTGTATTGCCTGGTCCGCAGCTTCATCAACCCCAAGCTGGGGCCGCCGTTGCCGCTTGAGGAACGCATCACCGACAAGCGGCTGCTCGCACGCGAATTCGTCATCGGCGTGGTACCGCTGGCCGTCCTGATTGCAGTGACGCTGGGTACCATCCTTGGCGGCCTTGCCACAGCCACCGAAGCCGCTTCATGCGGCGCACTCGGCGCCACACTGCTGGCGCTGGCCTACCGCAAGCTCACCCGCGAGACGCTGAAAAAAGCGGTCACTGCCACCATCGTCACGTCAAGCATGGTGCTGGTTCTGGCCGTGGCCTCCAGCGTCTTTGGCGCGATCTTCACCCGGCTCGGATCTGCGGCCATCATCACGGATACCCTCACCCACATCCCCCTGCCTGATACCGGCAAGCTGATCGTCATCATGGGCGTGATCTTCCTGCTCGGCTGGCCTTTCGAGTGGCCGGCGATCATCCTGGTGTTTGTTCCGATCTTCCTGCCCGTGGTCGAGTCGCTGCAACTTGGCCTGGACCGGGCCGAACTGCTGCTGTGGTTTGGCGCCCTGCTGGCGGTCAACCTGCAAACGGCGTTCCTCAGCCCGCCGGTGGCCATGTCGGCCTACTTCCTGAAGAACGTCGTTCCCCGTTGGGACCTGAAGACCATCTACGCCGGCATGGGCCAGTTCATGGTGATCCAGGTCATCTTTCTCCTGTTGCTGATCCTGTTCCCTGCCATCGCATTGTGGCTGCCGCGGGCGCTGAACTGAACGATGAACGTGCAGCACAGCTTTCATGCAATGCCCGATGGCCATCTGCACTGCGTGACAGCGGGCGAGGGCCAGCCGCTGGTGCTTCTGCACGGGTGGCCACAGACCTGGTACGCGTGGCGCAAGCTGACTCCAGCGCTGGGCCACGACTGGGGCGGGCCGGTGGCCTTTGCGCATGCGGCATTTCATCCCGGGCGCGTCACGCGCCTCGCCATGCTCGACACCGCGGTTCCCGGTGACGGCAACGGCACGTTTTCGCAAAATGGGCGACGCTGGCACCACGCATTTCACCAGACGCTGGACCTGCCTGAGAAGCTGATCGCCGGGCGCGAGTGCATGTACTGCCGATGGTTTTATGAATACGACGGCCAGGTATCCGGTGCCATCACCGACGAGGACGTGAACGAAAACATGCGCACCTACGGTCGGACTGACCACACCTGCAAAGCACTGCTCGAATTTCTTGCCTGACCGCCCAGGATGTGCAATACAGGGCCGTCAAACCTTTCCATAGAACAAGGACCGAATACATGAATCCTTCCCGCGTTGCCCTCGTGACCGGAGGCGCTGTCGGCATCGGTGCAGCCTGCTGCGAGCGCCTGGCCTCAGGCGGCCTGCATGTGATCGTGGCCGATCTGGATGTCACGCAGGCCGAATCCACCGCGCAGCGCATTCGCAGCAGCGGCGGCTCTGCCGAAGCGCTGGCCATCGACATCGGCAAGCCCGAGTCCATTGCAGCCGCGTTTGCCCAGGTCGATGCCAGGCACGGGCGCTGCGACGTGCTGGTCAACAACGCGGGCATTGCCAAGACCTTTCCGTTCCTCGAATTCCCCCTGGACAACTGGCTGGCGACGATGAACATCAACGTGACGGGCACCCTGCTGTGCAGCCAGCACGCAGGCCGGCTGATGGCCCGCCACCGGTGGGGCCGCATCGTGTCCATCGCCTCTGTGGCGGGCATGCGTGCGGTGGGCAAGGGCCGTACCGCCTACGGCACGTCCAAGGCCGCAGTGATCGGCCTGACCCGCCAGATGGCCGCCGAGCTGATCGAGTTCGGCATCACCGCCAATGCGGTGGCGCCCGGGCCGGTCGACACGCCGATGACGCAGGTGCTGCATTCACAGGCCTTCCGCCAGCAGTACACCGCCGCCATTCCTGCCGGCCGCTATGGCCTCACGCAGGAAATTGCGGGCGCCGTGGCGTTCCTTGCCTCAGAAGAAGCGGCCTACATCAATGGCGTGGCGCTGCCGGTGGACGGCGGCTTCATGGCCAGTGGCGCGCGGGGCGTGTGAACATCACGCCGAACCACAGCAGGCGGCCAGAACATTCAAGGAGAGCCTCTTGAAACACTACCAGCACTACATCAATGGCCAGTACGTCGACCCGATCGGTTGCCAGTGGTTCGACACGGTCGACCCTTACCGCGGCGAAACGTGGGCGCGCATTCCGCGCGGATGCGCAAAAGACGTGGACCGTGCAGTGGCGGCCGCCTCGCATGCGATGCGCGAGGGCCCATGGGCCGCCATGACGGCCACCCAGCGCGGCAAGCTGATGCTGCGTCTGGCTGACCTCGTCGCGCACAACGCAGACCGGCTGGCGGAGCTGGAGGTACGCGACAACGGCAAGCTCCTGGCCGAGATGCGCGCCCAGGTCAATTACCACCCGGAGTGGTGGCGCTACTACGGCGGCCTGTGCGACAAGCTCGAGGGACGGGTGATGCCGATCGACAAGCCCGACGTGTTTGCCTTTTCGCGGCAGGAGCCGATTGGCGTGGTGGGGGCACTCACCGCGTGGAATTCGCCGCTTCTCTTCATCGCCTGGAAGTGTGCAGCCGCCATTGCTGCCGGATGCGCGGTGGTCATCAAGCCATCCGAGTTCACGTCGGCCTCGACACTGGAGTACGCAGCGCTGACCAAGGAGGCGGGCTTCCCCGATGGCGTGTTCAACGTGGTGGCGGGTTTCGGCAACGAGGCAGGTTCGGCACTGGTCGACCATCCGGACGTGGCCAAGATCACCTTCACCGGGTCGGATGTCACCGGCGCAAAAATCTACGCCCAGGCCGCACGCACCATGAAGCGCGTGACGCTGGAACTTGGCGGCAAGTCGCCCAACATCGTGTTCGAGGATGCCGACCTTGATCAGGCGGCAGCAGGTGTGGTGTCGGGCATCTTTGCTGCCACCGGGCAGACCTGCATCGCAGGCTCGCGCCTGCTGGTGCAAAACTCGATCCGCGAACGATTCGTGCAGCGCGTCACTGAAATCGGCGCGAGCGCGCGCAAGGGTGATCCGATGCAGCCCACCACCAACATCGGCCCTGTCACCACGCCGGCCCAGTACCAGAAGATCCTCGACTACATGCGCATCGCCAAGGACGAAGGGGCCCGCTGCGTGCTTGGCGGAGGGCCGGCCGGTGATGCCAGCCTGCCTGGCGGACAGTTTGTCGAGCCGACCATCTTTGTCGATGTGACGCCTCAAATGCGCATCGCACGCGAAGAGGTGTTTGGCCCGGTGCTGTCGGTCATGGGGTTTGCGGACGAGGCCGATGCAGTGCGCATGGCAAACGACACGATCTACGGCTTGGCCGCCGGGGTCTGGACCCAGGACATTGGCCGTGCCATGCGCATGAGCAAGGCGCTGAAGGCGGGTACCGTGTGGGTGAACACCTATCGCGCCGTCAGCTACATGATGCCGTTTGGCGGCATGAAGCACTCAGGCATCGGCCGCGAGAGCGGCATCGCGGCGATCGACCAATACCTGGAAACCAAGAGCACGTGGATCTCTTACGCCAAGGGCGCGCCGTCCAATCCATTCATCATCCGCTGACAGGAGCACTGGAATGAAAGGTGTCGTCTTCGCCGGCAACCGGCAGATCGAGTACCGCGACTTTGCAGACCCCACCCCGGGTCCGGGGGAGGTGGTGCTGGAGATCAAGGCTTCGGGCATGTGCGGCAGCGACCTGAAGTTCTATCGCGCGCCTGCAGGCGAGGCGCTCAAGGCGCTCGGCTTCAAGGCGGACCAGCTCCCGATTGCGGGGCACGAGCCGTGCGGCGTGGTGGTGGCCGTCGGCGCAGGCGTGAACCCGCGCCAGGCGTGGGTGGGGCAGCGCGCGATGGTGCACCATTACCGCGGATGCGGCGTGTGCCCACACTGCGCCACGGGCTGGCAGCAGATGTGTGTGGACGGCGTAGCCGAGGTCTACGGCGTCACCGGGCACGGTGCACATGCACGATTCATGAAGTGCCCTGCCAATACCCTGGTGACGCTGCGCGATGACCTGGCTTTTTCCACCGGGGCGGCCATCTCGTGCGGCACAGGCACCGCGTGGGGCGCGCTGCACCGGCTGGCGCTTGCGGGGGACCAGACGGTGGCCGTGTTTGGTCAGGGCCCGGTGGGGCTGTCTGCAACACAGCTGGCGCACGCCATGGGCGCACGCGTGATTGCGCTGGACGTGAGCGACGCCCGCCTGGCCCGCGCACGCGACCTCGGCGCACATGCCACCATCAACCCGCGACATGAAGAGCCCGTCGCCGCGATCCGTGCCCTGACCGCCGGGCTGGGCGCACACGCGGCGATTGACGCTTCCTCAGCACCGGACGCGCGGCGCCAGGCCGTGCAGTGCGTTCGGTCGTGGGGCAAGGTGTGCTTTGTCGGCGAGGGCGGCCAGGCCACCTTCGACGTCAGCCCTGACCTGCTGCGTCGCCAGGTCACACTGATGGGTTCATGGACCTTCTCGACCATCGGGCAGAAGGAGTGCGCTGATTTTGTGGCCGAGCGCGGCGTGGATGTGGAAGCCCTTTTCACCCACCGCTGGTCGCTGGACGAGGCAGAAGAGGCCTACCGCATCTTCGATGCACAAAGCGACGGCAAGGGCGTGTTTCTGATGTGACCTCACGCCAGCGTGGCCGCCGCCTGCCGGCTCGCATCCTGGCGGATCATGTCAGCGGCCTTGGCAGCCACCATCACCGCAGGTGCGTTGGTGTTGCCTGACGGTACCACCGGCATGATGGAGCAGTCCACCACGCGCAGCCCCTTCACGCCGTGTACGCGCAACCGCGCATCCACGACCGACAGCGGGTCTTGCGCGGGCCCCATGCGGCAGGTGCCTACCGGGTGATACATCGACTGCGCGTTGTTGCGCAGGTACTCGATCAGCTGATCGTCGCTTTGCACCGCTTCACCTGGCATGTCCTCACCGGTAAAGAACGAGGCAAAGGGCTCGGTCGCAAAAATGCGACGAATCAGGCGGATGCCGGCCAACAAGGTCGGCAGGTCGCGTGGATCGGTGAGGTAGTTGGCCACCATGCGGGGGGCCTCATGCGGGTCTGCCGACTTCAGCGACAGCGCACCGCGCGAACGAGGCTGCAGGATGGCGCATGAAGCCGTGATGGCCGGAGCAGGCTCTGCCGAATACATGCCGTTGCGGCTGATCATGCTGAAAGGCCGCATCTGCAGTTGCAGGTCCGGTGTGACAAGGTCATCACGCGTGCGCATGAACAGCCCAACCTGTGCGGCAGCCGAGGTCAGCAGTCCCTTGCGCAAGAACACGTACCGCAGCACGTCGGGGATCATGCGAAGGTGGCTCGAAATCACATGGTTCAGCGAGTACTGAGGCGCGACCCGGGCCAGGCAATGCACATAGACATGGTCATGCAGGTTCTGCCCTACCCCCGGCAGCGCATGGGCCACCTCGATGCCCAGCGAGCGCAAATGCTCCGCCGGGCCAATGCCTGACAGCATCAGCAACTGGGGGGAATTGATCGCTCCACCACACAGGATGACTTCGCCACCCCGCACCTCGCGCAGCTGCCCGCCCGCCCGGAACCGTACGCCCACCGCACGTCGCCCCTCCAAGAGCACCCGTTCGACCAGCGCATCGGTCTGCACGGTCAGGTTGGGGCGACCCATGGCTGGCCTGAGAAAGCCGGTGGCAGTGGACGAGCGGACGCCGTCACGGATCATCAGCTCAAGGTAGCCCACGCCTTCCTGGCTGGCGCCATTGAAATCATCGGTACGCGGGATGCCGTTGGCGCGGGCTGCTTCAATGAACGCCTCGGATGCCGGATGCGGGTCGCTGACCGGCGACACTCCGAGCTCCCCCGCGGCCCCGTGCAGCGGGCTTGCGCCGGCGTGGTGACCCTCGGTGCTCTTGAAATACGGCAGCACATCCTCCCAGCCCCACCCGGGATTGCCGAGGTCGCGCCAGGCATCGTAGTCGTGTCGCGTGCCCCGCATGTACACATGACCATTGATCGAGCTGCTGCCGCCCAGCGTGCGGCCGCGCGGCCACTGCAGGCGGCGTCCGTTGAGCCCAGGCTCGGGGTCAGTCATGTAGCCCCAGGTGATCTGCGGATCGTTCACCACCCGCGGCACGCCGGCTGGCACCTTGAGCCAGAAGTTGCGGTCGGGTGGGCCCGCCTCGATCAGCAGCACCCTCACCGACGGATCACTGCTCAGCCGGTTGGCAAGCACGCAGCCTGCCGAGCCGGCGCCCACGATCACATGGTCAAAGATGGCGTCCACGCTGCAAGTCTCCTGTGCCCCAAGGCAATGTGCTGCTGCTTGAGGGGCGTCTGCCTCGGCCAGCAGCGGCTGCAAGCATCAAGCAGCCGCTTCCACACCGTCGAGCATATACAGATGTGCCCGTGCTGAATCGAAACGATAGCCGATCACATCCTGGTAAGCCTTCGAGTGGTAGAACTCGCGCGCGACGGCCGGACTGTCAAATTCGATGAAGACGATGCGCCTGACCACGCGGCCCCCCTCGATCACCTCGGGGCGGTCAGTCGCCACCAGGAACCGTGCGCCGTACTGCTCGAGCACCGGCCGCACGCGTGGCATGTACTCATCAAAAAAGTGCCGCTCGTCGGTGATGTCGAGCTCAGCGTAGATGTAGCCTTTTGGCGCAGCCATGTTGTCTCCGGTTCAAGCAAGGATCAGTGGATGTGCAAGCCGCCGTTGACGTCCAGCACCACGCCCGTCACATACGCCGAGAGGCTGCTTGCAAGGAACAGGCAGGCGTTGGCAATGTCAAGCGGCCGCGCCAGGCGACCCAGTGGCGTGGACTCCGCCACCCGCTGCTTGCCGGCGTCGTCGATCTTGCCGATGAGCAGTTGCGTGTCAACCATGCCGGGCGCGATGGCGTTGACGCGGATGCCGTCGGGCGCCAGCTCCCTGGCCATGGCCTTGGCCATCGACTGCACTGCGCCCTTGGCCGCCGAGTAATGCGGGCCACCCAGAATGCCCCCGCCACGCTGCGCGGCCACGGAACCCATGCAGACGATGGAACCGCTTCGCTGTGCCCGCAAGGCAGGCACCACCGCGCGGGACATGTTGTAGCAACCGCGTACGCTCGAGTCCATCACGATGTCGTAGTCGACCTGGGTGCTGTCCATGATGCGATGCGACTGGCTCACGCCGGCGTTGTTGACGAGCACATCAACCCTCCCGAATTCAGCCAGGATGCGGGCTGCCACTGCCCGGCAGGCGCCTTCGTCGCGCACGTCACAGGCATAGCCCCGGTGCGCCGGGCCCACGCGCGCTGCAGCAGCTTCGGCCGCGGCAGCATCCAGGTCAATCAGTGCAACGCGTGCACCTTCCTCGGCCATGCGCTGTGCCGTGGCAAATCCGATCCCCAAGGGCGAAGCGGCGCCAGTGACGATGGCGATCTGGTCTTTCATCAGCATCGGGTACGTTCCTTGTGTGATCCGTTGACCGGGTCTACTGTGCAGTCCATCCGCCGTCCACCTTGAGGCAAGTACCGGTGACCATCGCAGCCGCCGGCGATGCCAGGTACAACACGGCCGCCGCAATGTCGTCGATGCTGGCGAGATGTCCCATCGGGATGCGCGAGAGCACAAAGTCACGCTTTTCTGGCGTGTTCACGATCCGGCGCACCAAAGGCGTGTCAACGAAGGTTGGCGCGACGCTGTTCACGCGGATGCCCTGGGGTGCCAGCTCCAGCGCCAGCGCCTTGGTCAACCCCTCCACCGCGTGCTTGGTCATGCAGTAGACAGTGCGGTTGGGGGAGCCCACATGGCCCATCTGCGAGGAAATGTGGATGAGCGATCCGCCACGCGCCGGTCGGTCCGGTGCTTGCAACATGCGCCGCACCGCCGCCTGGGACACCATGAAAACCGCCCGCGCGTTCAGGTGGATCATCTCGTCCAGGTGGGCTTCGCTCACATCCACAAACGCTTCGGGGTGATTGGTGCCGGCGTTGTTCACCACCACATCGGGGATCGGCATCGCCCCAAGCAGCTTTCGCACTGCCGCGCTGTCTGTCGCGTCGCACACGTGGGGCACCGCGGCACCCCCCGCAGCGCGGATGCTGCTGGCCACCGACTCAAGGTCGCTCAGGGTGCGCGACATCAGGTGAACCTCGGCGCCGGCGGCGCCGAAGAAGCGCGCGATGCCGGCACCAATGCCCCGGCCTGCGCCCGTGACGAGGGCAACGCGCCCGTCAAGGCGAAGCAGTGACGCCAGATCCGAATGGGGAGTCATGGATCAGTGTTTCCTTGGGTTAGACCACGCCACGCGCGGCATACGCGCTCAGTTGCCCGGCATCCAGCCCCAGCAGCTCGCCGTACACCTCGGCGTTGTCTGCGCCAAGGGCGCGGCCGGTGTGTCGCAGCGTGGGTGGTGTGCGCGACAAGCGCGGGACTGGCGCTGGCAGCACCAGGTCACCGACGCGCGGGTCCTGCACTTGCAGCAGGTTTCCCCGTGCGGCGTACTGCGGGTCCTTGAAGATTTCGCGTACCGAATAGATCTGCGCGCAAGGCACCTCGCCTTCGCGGGTCAGGGCCAGTACCTCCTGCAGCCCGTGGCGGGCCACCCATTCGGCCACCACACGGTTGACCTCGCTGCGGTGGGCCACTCGCACCGCGCTTGTGGGCCAGAGGTCAGCCAGGGCGTTATTGCCCATCACCGTGCACAAACGCGCAAACATCTTGTCGCTGGTACAGGCCAGGGCTACCCACTCCCCGCTGGCAGTGCGGTAATGGCTGTGCGGCACCACGTTGATGGTGTCAGCACCCATGCGCTCGCGCACGGTACCGTCGCGTGCGTAGGCAGGCGCCATCTCGTCAAGCAGGCGGAACACCGACTCGTACAGGCCGAGGTCGATGAACTGGCCCCGGCCACTGCGGTCGCGCTCACGCAGCGCAGCAAGCACACCGATCGCACCCCACATGCCCGAGCAGTAGTCCGCCATGGAGGTGGAGCCGGGCACCACCGGTGGACCATCAGGCTCGCCAGCCAGCCACGCGAGTCCCGAGAATGCGTGGGCAATGCGCGCAAAGCCAGGCTCTGCGCTCTTTGGCCCGGTCTGGCCGTAGGCGCTGATGCGCAGCATCACCAGGCGCGGATTGATCTGCGCCAGCGCTTCGTAGCCCAGGCCCCACCTCTCCAGGGTACCCGGCCGAAAGTTCTCCAGCAATACGTCCGACTGCGCCACCAGGTCGCGCAGCATCTGCGCTCCTTCAGGCTGGCGCAGGTCGAGCGTGATGGTCTTCTTGTTGCGTGACTCAGACAGCCAGACAAGGCTGTCGCCGCATTCGGTGGCAGTCCCGAACTTGCGCAGGGCATCGCCCGTGCCGGGTTGCTCGACCTTGATGACCTCGGCGCCGAAGTCGGCGAGGATGGTGCCGCAAAACGGTGCAGCAACGAAGGTTGCAATGTCGAGCACCCGCAGTCCCTGCAGCGCCGCGCCTTCCCCGGCACCGGGCCCGGCACCAGCGTGGGGATGAGCGGTCGGGTCGGGCTGCATGGGCGGGTCTCCTTGGGCGCCTAATGTAGGAGTGCACAACAGCCGAGCGTCGCGAATATCTTCCTGATTGTTCAGCTGCGGTGCACAGCCAGGCCGCGCAGACGCACAAGCGACAGGCCTCACCCAGCACCCTGCCTAGCATCCATGCAACCTGTGCACCGGCGTCCGGTGCCCGTTGCCTTGCCGAGGCCCCGAATGAAAAACCCGTCGCGCACACTGACCCAAGTGAACCTGAAGCTGCTGCAGGCGTTTCTTCTTGTGGGCGAACACGGCAGTTTTCGCACCGCGGCAGAGCTTTCCTGCCGATCGACATCGGCGATCAGTGCACAGATTCGCCAGCTTGAGGAACAGCTGGGCGTGGCCCTGTTTCACCGTACCACCCGCAATGTGCGCCTGACCGAGGAGGGAGCGCAATTGCTTGAATGCGCACGCCGCGCGCTGCAGGAGGTCGAGCAAGGACTGCGTACCCTCCAGGAGGCGGCCGACGCCCGGCGCGGTCGCGTGTCCATTTGCTGCTCGCCCACCGTCGCTGCAACGCGCCTGGCGAGGGTGCTGGCTGCGTTCGAGAAAGACTGTCCCGAGATCGAGGTCAGCGTGCGAGAGACGCCTTCGGAAGAGCTGTTTGCCAGCGTGCGCAGCCGCGAGGTCGACTTCGGCATTGGTCCGGCCATCGACACGCAAGAGTTCCGCTTCGAGATCCTGATGGACGACCCGCTGATTGCCCTGGTGCCGCGGCGCTACCTGGAGACCTTGCGTGGCGGGTCGGGAGACTCGATTTCCCTCGCGGCCTTGGCCACCCTGCCGCTGCTGCTGCTAAGCCACGCCAATGCATTGCGCGAGATGCTCGAGACCACGCTGCGCGAGCGTGGCCTGCGCTTCAGCGGTCGCTACGAGTTCTCACAGGCGCAGACGCTCATCTCGATGGCGGGGGCTGGTCTGGGTGCCGCGATCTTGCCGCGCATGGTGCTGCCCCCAGTGATTGACCCGGGAACCGTGGCGCTGCGCATTGTCAATCCGGTCATGTCGCGCAAGATGGCACTGATCACGGCCCGTGGCCAGACGCTGTCGCCAGCCGCTCGCCGCCTGGCAGAGCTGTTGCGCCAATGGATGCCTGAGCCCAGCGAGCGGCCGCCTGCGCCGTCCCTTGTGCTGCACACAACACGCACTGTGGCTCGGCGCACCGGCCTGGCTGCCTGAAGCCCGCGTCCGGCAGAGGAGCCACGCTGCTGGTGAAGCAGATGGACTTTTCCTCACAGGGTGCTGACTTTTTCTCGTTTTGCGGCTGCCGAAGGCAGCGCCTAGACTGGCCGCACAGCAGCAGACGCCGATCGAGTGCCCAAGACTGTCATCCACATCGAAGACTTGCGCCAGCAAGCCAAGAGGCAGCTGCCACGGGCTGTCTTCGAATTCATCGACGGCGGTGCCCATGATGAGCAGACGCTGGCGGCCAACCGAAGCGACTTCACAAAGCTCTGGTTGTCCCCGCGTGTGCTGGTCGACGTGGGCGAGCGCCGACAAGCAGTCACCGTACTGGGGCAAGCGCTTTCATCGCCGCTGATCCTCGGGCCGACCGGCCTGGCGGGGGTACTCTGGCCGCACGGGGACGTGGCCACCGCACGCGCCACCGCCGCTGCCAGCGTCGGCTATTGCCTGAGCACCAACTCCAACGCGTCGATCGAGGACATTGCCGCCCGCGGACGTCAGGGGTTCTGGTTCCAGATCTATGTTCAGCGTGACCGCGGCAAGGCACGGGAACTCGTCGAGCGCGCACGCGCTGCCGGCTGCACCGGTTTGTGTGTCACGGTGGACTTGCCACTGCAGGGCCCGCGTGAGCGCGACGTGCGCAACGGCTTTACCGTACCGCCGCGCCTGGGGCTGGACAACGTGTTCGACTACGCCAAGCGCCTGGGCTGGCTATGGCGCATGGCCACCGGGCCGCGCCTTGGCTTCGGCAACCTCGACACGCCCGGGCAGCACAGCCGCAGCCTGACCACCGTGGCACAACATGTGGGGCGCCAGTTCGACCCGACAGTGAGCTGGCGCGACATTGACTGGCTGCGAGGGCTGTGGAGCGGGCCACTAGCGATCAAGGGCATCCTCCATCCGGACGACGCGCGACTTGCCGTGCAGCACGGCGCCCATGCCGTGATCGTCTCCAACCACGGGGGCCGCCAGCTGGACGGCGCGCGCTCCGCGGTATCGGCGCTCCCGGGCATCGTGGACGCGGTCGAGGGGCGGATTGAAGTGCTGATTGATGGTGGCATCCGCCGCGGCGCAGATGTGGTCAAGGCCATGGCACTGGGCGCCAGCGCCTGCCTGATCGGCCGCGCCGGTCTCTACGGCTTGGCCGCCGGTGGAGAGCACGGCGTGCTGCGTGCCATCGACATCCTGCGAACGGAAATCGACATCACGCTGGCCCTGCTTGGACAGCCCGACATCACGCGACTGGGCCGCGACTGCCTTGCATCCTCATGACTCGCGCCAGGCGAGGCAAGCCCTTGGCGCTGTCGTGCGGACGGTGACGCCTGCTCAGGGTGCAAGGCCCAGCATCTCGCGCGCATCGGTGGGTGTGGCGATGTGGCGCCCTGCCTCACGCGCGATACGTGCCACGCGGGCAACGATCTCCTCATTCGGCGGGCCACCGAGCTCGGCGTAGGCGTGGTCGCCGATGCCCGGCGCCACATGTCCGCCCAGGCGTGCCGCCATCTCGGCCAGCGTGAGCAAGCTGCCACCGACCACGTTGGCAGACCACAGCACGCGCCGGTGGCGAGGCAGGAACTGCAGGTGCGCCTGCAGCCCCTCGGGCGTGCCGGGGTGGCCGGTGATGCAGCGGCCCTCGGTCATGTTGACGAGAAAGTACGCCGGCTCCTGCACCAGGCCCTGATCCATCAACGCACAGGCGCGGCGGGTGAAGCCGATGTCCCAGGTCACCAGCTGCGGCTTGATGCCCACGCGCACGAACTCGCGCGCGTAGTGCTGCAGCGTCTCGGTGCGGTTGATGTACACCCGCTCGGGGTGGTCAAAGCGCATGGCCTGCGCGTCCCACGACTCCAGGTTCACCGAACCGGTGTCGATGGGCGCAATGTCAGGTCGCGTGGCCGCGTCCTGCGCCAGCGCGGTCACGCAGGCGATGCGGCCTGCGGGGTCGTGGTCGTTGGCAAACCAGCCCAGCGTCGGGTGCACCAGCACATCGCTGCGCTGGCGGATCTTGCGGATGATCTCGGCGTAGGCGGCCACCGAATGCTCTGGCGCACCATCGGGCTGGCGCGCGTGGAAGTGCACGATGCTTGCGCCGGCCTCGCGGCAACGCGCGGCCGTCTCTGCAATTTCGTCGGGCGTCCACGGCACATGGCGGTTGTCGTCGCGCATCGCATATTCGTTGATGCGCGCTTCGATGATCATGCGCCGGTCACTGCCCGCGCTGCTGGCTGAAGCATTCATGCAGGCTCCGCTTGGGCTGGCTGGTCTGAGCTTTCCCGGCCCGGGCTCACTCGGCCTTGATGTTGGCAGCCTTCACCACCTGGCCATAGCGCTGCAGGTCGCGCTGGATCTCGGCAGCGAACTTCTCGGGTGCGCCTGGCGTGGGCGTGATGCCCAGGCCACTCAGGCGCTCGCGCACCGCCGGGTCGGCCAGCACCGCATTGAGCTCGGCGTTGAGCTTGTCGATCACCGCCTTGGGCGTCTTCGCAGGCGCCATCAGCCCAACCCATGAGTTGGCTTCGAAGTCGGCCACGCCGCTTTCGATGAAGGTCGGCACATCGGGCAGCGAGGCCACGCGCTGGATGCTGGACACGGCCACCGCATGCAGCTTGCCGGCCTTCACATGCTGCACTGCGCCTGCCACCGCGGTGTACACCAGCGGAATGCTGCCGCCCATCACGTCGGTCATCGCCTGGCCGCCGCCCTTGTAGGGCACATGCACCAGGTTCGCGCCGGTGCGCTGGCGCAGCAGTTCGCCGGCGATGTGGGGCGTGCCACCGGTGCCCGAGGTGCCGTACGACAGGCCGCCGGCCTGCGTCTTGGACATCGCAATCACGTCCTGCAGCTTCTTGCCCGGAAAGCCCGGATGCGCCACCAGGATCAACACCGCGTCCCCGATCTTGCCCACCGGGGCGAAGTCCTTCACCGTGTCGAAGGGCACCTTGGCAAACACATGCGGGTTGATCACCATGGTGCCGTCAAAGGCCAGCAGCAGCGTGTAGCCGTCGGGGTCGGCCGCGGCCACCATCTGCGTGCCGATGTTGCCCGAGGCTCCCGGCTTGTTGTCCACCACCACGTTCTGGCCCAGCCGCTTGCCCAGCTGCTCGGCGATGACGCGGCCGCTGGTGTCGGTCACGCCACCGGGCGTGAAGGGCACCACCAGACGGATCGGCTTGTTCGGATACGCCTGGGCCTGAGCTGCCTGCGGCAGGGCGATAGCTGCGAGCGTTGACAGGGCGGCCAGTGCGACGGCGGTGCGGCGGCGCATCAGGGCAAAGCGGGGAAAGGTCATGCAGGTCTCCGTTATGGGTGTTGGATGTTCACGGTGTCTCAGCGTAGCGTTTCTCGAAGGCCCAGACGTCCTCAAAGCCCATGAGCCGCGTGAGGTCACCAAAGTCATACAGCGGCGTGGCGCCGCCGGCTGACGAACCCTCGTCCTTCAGGGTGCGGTACACGCCAGCCATCGCCTGCACCGACGCCAGCAGCGCCGTCACCGGAAAGATCGCCAGCTTGTAGCCTATCGATTCGAGGTCGGCGCGCGACAGCACCGGCGTGCGGCCCTTCTCCACCATGTTGGCCACCAGCGGCAAGTGAAAGCTGCGGCCGATGCGGCGCATCTCTTCTTCCGATTCGGGTGATTCGACAAACAGGATGTCGGCCCCGGCTTGGGCGTAGGCTTCGGCGCGGCGCAAGGCCTCGTCGAGCCCCAGCGCGGTGCGCGCATCGGTGCGCGCGATGATCAGAAAGTCTTTCGACTCGCGGGCATCCACCGCCACGCGGATCTTGCGCACCATGTCCTCCATCGGGATCACGCGCCGGCCGGGCGTGTGGCCGCACTTTTTGGGGAACTCCTGGTCTTCCAGCTGGATGGCGGCAGCGCCCGCGCGCTCGTAGCCGCGGATGGTGTGCCGCATGTTGAGCAGGCCGCCGTAGCCGGTGTCACCATCGGCAATCAGCGGCACGCGCGCCATCTGCGCCATCTTCTCGACGCGGCCCACCATGTCGCTGTAGGTGGCCAGCCCCGCATCGGGCAAGCCCAGATGCGAGGCCACGGTGCCGAAGCCGGTCATGTACAGCGCCTCGAAGCCGAAGGTATCGGCCAGCCGCAGCGACACCATGTCGTGCACGCCGGGGGCGACCAGCAGGCCGGGCTGCTGCAGCCGAGTGCGCAAGGCGGAAATGTCAGCAGTCATGGTCAGGGGTGTGAGGGCTCATGGTCCAATCACTCTAGCAAACACCCGCCCCCCAAAAACAACACAGGACGAAGGCACACCATGGACCTGCAACTGACCCACAAGCACATCCTCATCACCGGCGGCAGCAAGGGCATCGGCCTGGCCTGCGCGCAGGGCTTTCTGGCCGAGGGCGCGCGCGTGACACTGATCTCGCGCAGCGCGGACAACCTGTCGCGTGCAAAGCAGCAACTGGCGCAGCAGTTCCCCGCCGCCACGGTGCACACCATCGCTGCCGACCTGCGCGATGCACAGGCGGCGCAGCGCGCGGTGGAAGAAGCCGAGGCCGTCGCGCCGGTGGATGTGCTGGTCAATTCCGCCGGCGCAGCCAAGCGCACGCCGCCCGATGAGCTGTCGCCCCAGGTCTGGGCCGATGCGATGCAGGCCAAGTACTTCAGCTACATCCATGTGATGGACCCGCTGGTCAAGCGCATGGGCGCGCGTGGCCAGGGCGTGATCGTCAATGTGGTGGGTGCCGGCGGCAAGTTCCCCACGCCGATCCACATGCCCGGCGGTGCGGCCAATTCGGCGCTGATGCTGGCGAGTTCGGGGCTGGCGGCCGCCTACGGGCCCAAGGGCGTGCGGGTAAACACGGTGAACCCCGGCCTGACACTGACCGAGCGGCTCAAGGAAGGCATGCAGGCCGATGCGCGCCTGAACGGCATCAGCGTGGACGAGGCGATGGATCGCGCCAACGCGCGCATTCCGCTGCGCCGCATGGCCCAGCCGGAAGAGATTGCCGACGTGGTGGTGTTCCTGGCGTCGGCGCGCGCCAGCTACGTGACGGGCGCGGCGCTCATCATGGACGGCGCCGCCACCCCCACCATCATGTGAAGCGCGGTTCAGCGCGGCGCCTTGCGGCCCCGCTCGCCATGCGCTGCCTTCGCCGGATGCGCTGAATGTGTCCGGGGCGCCGCGTGGCCGCTGCGCGGCTTGCCACCGAAGCCGGCCTTGCTGCCAAAGCCGGGCTGGCGGCCAAAGCCTTCCTCGCGCGCGCTGCCTGCGAACTCGCCGCGGCGCGGCTTGTCGTTGCGGCTGTCGTTGCGGGCATCCTTGCGTCCGTCATGGCGCGGCTTGCCGCTGAAGTCGGCGCGCGGCTTGCCCCGGGGCGCCGGGCGTTGCGGCGTGCGGTCGCGCGGCTCCAGGCCCGGGATCACTTCGGCATGGAACGGCTGGCGCGTGTACGCCTCGATATCGAAGATGCGGAAGCGGTCGCGGTATTCGGCAAAGGTCACCGCAATGCCGTCGCGCCCGGCGCGGCCGGTGCGGCCGATGCGGTGGGTGTAGTCCTCGGCCTTCATCGGCAGGCCGTAATTGAAGACGTGGGTGATGGTGGGCACGTCGATGCCGCGCGCAGCCACGTCGGTGGCCACGAGGATCTGCACCTGCCCGTTGCGCAGCGCCATCAGGCGGCGGTTGCGCAGCCCCTGGCTGAGTGCGCCATGCAGCGCCACCGATGAGAAGCCCGCCTGCTGCAGGTCTTGCGCCAGTGCGTCGCACTCGATTTGCGTGCTGGCAAACACGATCGCCTGGTCGATCGAGGTGTCGCGCAGCCAGTGGTCGAGCAGCGCGCGCTTGTGCTGCGGGCTGTCGGCCCAGAACAGCACCTGGCGGATGTTGACGTGGCGCTCTTGCGGCGAGTCGATCTGCACCCGCTGCACCTGCGCACCGCCGTCGTGCATCACGCGCATGGCCAGCTGCTGGATGCGCGGCGCAAAGGTGGCGCTGAACATCATGGTCTGGCGGCGCTGCTGCGTCAGGCGATGGATCTCGGCCAGATCATCGGCAAAGCCGAGGTCAAGCATGCGGTCGGCCTCGTCCACCACCAGGAACTGCACCTCGTCCAGACGGATCTGGCCCGAGCGCTGCAGGTCCAGCAGGCGGCCGGGCGTGGCGACCACCAGGCTGGCGTTTTGCAGCCTTGCGACTTGCATCGCGTAGGGCATGCCGCCCACCACCGAGGCGATGCGCAGGCCCTTGCAGTGGCGCACCAGGTCGATCGCGTCATGTGCCACCTGCTGCGCCAGTTCGCGCGTGGGGCACAGCACCAGCGCACCCGGCACCGCCGCCTGGAAGTGGCGCGGGTTGGTCGGGTTACGGCGCTTGGGTTTCTTGGGGGTGGCTTCGCCACGGGCAGCGGCCTCGGCGGCCTGGCGCTCGCGTTCGGCGCGTTCCTGCGCGGCGCGATGCTCTTGCTGGCGCAGCAGCGTGTGCAGCACCGGCAGCAGGAAGGCTGCGGTCTTGCCGCTGCCGGTCTGGCTGGAGACCATGAGGTCATTGACGCCGCCCGCATGGCCTGCGCCTTGCGCGTCGGTGCCGGCCAGGGCCAGCGGAACCGCACGCGCCTGCACCGCGGTGGGCTGCTCGAAGCCGAGGTCCATCACCGCCTGCACCAGCGAGGCGTCGAGGCCCAGCGCGGCGAAGGGATGCACCGCATCCGAAGCCGCATCCGGGGCAGCGGCCATCGGCAGCGCGGTATCGGCTGCGGCGGTGGCCGGGGTATCAACCGTGGGCTCGACAAAGCTGTCGCTGCCCTGTTGAAGGGAAAGAGAAGTCATGAAACATCCTGCGCGCACGGCACCCGGTGGGTGACGTCGTCGTCGGGGTTGGAAAACATCCACCATCCAACGACATGCCGCGAAAGACGCGGTTGGCTTTTTGTGCGGCGGGGCCGCAAGCCGGTGCAAGAGGGGAGATGTGCGAATCCGCCCAACTGCAGGGCGAAGCCACGTATTGTCGCACGGATCCGCCGCCTGCGCCCTGAGGCCGGCTGCGGGCGCGCTCAGGCGCCGGTGGGCGCGACCTGCAGGAAGTGCTCGCGGTAATGCAGCAGCTCGTCGATCGACTCGTGCACATCGGCCAGCGCGGTGTGCTTTTGCTGCTTCTGGAAAGCGCTGTACACCTCGGGGCGCCAGCGCTTGGCCAGTTCCTTCAAGGTGCTGACGTCGAGGTTCCGGTAGTGGAAGAAGGCCTCGAGCCGGGGCATGTACCTCACCAGAAAGCGGCGGTCCTGGCCGATGGTGTTGCCGCACAGGGGCGACGTACCCTTGGGCAGGTACTTCGACAGGAAGGCAATCAGCGCCTCTTCGGCCTGCGCTTCGGTGGTGGTCGAAGCGCGTACCTTGTCGATCAGGCCGCTGCGGCCATGCGTGCCCTTGTTCCATGCGTCCATGCGGTCGAGCTGCGCATCCGGCTGGTGGATCACGAACACCGGTCCTTCGATGCGGGGCTCGAGGTTCGGGCCGGTCACGATGACCGCAATCTCGATCAGGCGGTCGGTCTCGGGGTCCAGGCCGGTCATTTCGCAATCCAGCCACGCCAGGTTCTGGTCGGACTTGGACAGGCTGGCAGGTACGGGGGAAGCGGCAGGGTCTGACATGGGTGGAATTGTCGCCGATGACCCTGCCGCATCGGGGCCATGCCCTACACTCGCGCGCCATGGAAACCGCGCTGTCTGCCCACGTCGTCACCGCTGCCTTTGCCCTTGCGCTGTGCGCCGGGCTGCTGTTGCGCCTGTGGCTGGCATCGCGGCAGATCCGCCATGTGGCGCAGCACCGCGATGCCGTGCCCGCGGCCTTCGCCGGCACCGTATCGCCCGAGGCGCACCGCAAGGCCGCCGACTACACCATCGCGAAGACGCGTCTGGGCCTGATCGACATGGCCTGGGGTGCGGCGCTGCTGATCGGCTGGACGCTGCTGGGCGGGCTGGATGCGCTCAATGCTTCGCTGCGCGGCCTGCTGGGCACGGGCATGGCGCAACAGCTGGCCCTGCTGGCTTGCTTTGCGCTGATCGCGGGGCTTCTGGAGCTGCCCATCAGCGCGTACCAGACCTTCGTGATCGAGCAGCGCTTTGGCTTCAACAAGATGACAACGCGCCTGTGGCTGGCCGATGTGCTCAAGGGCGCGCTGGTCACGGCCGTGCTGGGCCTGCCTATCGCATGGGTCATCCTGTGGCTGATGGGTGCGGCTGGCTCGCTGTGGTGGCTGTGGGCCTGGGGCGCGTGGATCGGCTTCAACCTGCTGGTGCTGCTGATCTACCCGACGCTGATCGCGCCGCTGTTCAACAAGTTCCAGCCGCTGGAGGACGAGACCCTCAAGGCCCGCGTCACGGCGCTGATGCAGCGCTGCGGATTTTCCGCGCGCGGGCTGTTCGTGATGGACGGCAGCAAGCGCAGCGCGCACAGCAACGCGTACTTCACCGGCTTTGGCAAGTCCAAGCGGGTGGTGTTCTACGACACGCTGCTCGCGCGCCTGACGCCGGGCGAGGTGGATGCGGTGCTGGCGCATGAACTCGGCCACTTCCGCCATCGCCACATCGCCAAGCGCATCGCGGTGATGTTTGCCATGAGCCTGGGCGGCCTGGCCCTGCTGGGCTGGCTGTCCGCCTGGCCGGCGTTCTACACCGGCCTCGGGGTGCAGCCCAACCTGGTGGGTGCCAACGATGCGCTGGCGCTGCTGCTGTTCCTGCTGGCTGGCCCGGTGTTCAGCTTCTTCATCAGCCCGCTGGCGGCTGCCTCGTCGCGCAAGCACGAGTTCGAGGCCGATGCGTTTGCGGTTTCGCAGGCCGATGGCGCGGACCTGAAGAGTGCGCTGCTCAAGCTGTACGAGGACAACGCTTCAACGCTCACGCCCGACCCGCTGTTCGTGCGCTTTTATTACTCGCACCCGCCGGCCTCGCAGCGGCTGGCGCGGCTGGCGCAGCGCGGCAGCTGACTGCGCGCATGAGCATGCTGCACGACGGCCTGGTGGTGGCGAGCTTCGGGCGCCATTGCCTGGTGGAGTCGGGCGACGGTGCACGCCGCATCTGCCACCCGCGCGGCAAGAAGAGCGAGGTGGTGGTGGGCGACCGGGTGCAGTGGTCATCCAGCGGTGACGAAGGCGCGGTCGAGTCCATCACCGAGCGACGCAACCTCTTCTACCGGCAAGACGACCTGCGCACCAAGTCGTTTGCAGCCAACCTGGACCAGGTGCTGGTGCTGGTGGCGGCCGAGCCGGTGTTCTCGCAGGCGCTGCTGGCGCGCGCACTCATCGCTGCGCATGCGCAGGGCATCACGCCGCTGATCGCGCTGAACAAGCAAGACCTGAGCGAGCCGTTCGCACGAGCCTGGGAGCGTTTGGCGCCCTACCGCGCCATGGGCTACACCGTGCTGCCGCTGGCGCTGCGCAACAGTGATGCGCAGGCCAGCGGCCTGGCTTTGCTGGCGCAGGCACTCGACGGCCACACCACGCTGGTGCTGGGCCCTTCAGGCGCGGGCAAAAGTACGCTGATCAACCGGCTGGTGCCGCAGGCGCAGGCGCAGACCGGAGAGATCTCGCAGGCACTCAACTCCGGGCGGCACACCACCACGCGCACCACCTGGTACTGGCTGGACGAAGCACGGCGCGGCGCGCTGATCGATTCGCCCGGTTTCCAGGCCTTCGGTCTGCAGCACATCGCCGCCACCGACCTCGCGCGCTGGATGCCCGATCTGGCCGAGCACGCCGGCGAATGCCGCTTTGCCAACTGCACCCACCGCCACGAGCCCGGCTGCGGCGTGCTGCAGGCGCTGCAAGGCGGCGCCATCGATGCCTCACGGCACGACATCTATTCGCAGCTGTTCGACGAGCTGACGACGTCGCGGTACTGAGGCTCAGCCCACCAGGTGCGCCAGCGTGAGCAGCGCGATCAGCACCACCCACAGCACCACATTGCGCCACACCAGCCCGACGACGCTGCGCAGGTGCGCGAACTCCGGCTCGGCGCCGGCGGTGGGCTCCACATCCAGCGCTTCGTCGTCGGCTGCAGGCTCTGCCGAGGCGGCAGCGCGTGGCCGCAGGGCCTCACCGCCCAGGCGCACATTCAGCGCACCCGAGGTGGCAGCCAGCACCACGCCGTCGTTGTCATCAGGAAAGCGCTGCGCGTAGCGGCGCCACGAGTCCACTGCGTCCTCGAAGCTGCCGACCACCGCGAAGCCGAGGGCGGTGCAGCGCGCGGGCAGCCAGTCGATGGCGTGCCAGGCACGCGCTGCCGAGTCGCGCAGCGCGGCGCTGACGGTGCTTGAACGGGGGTCGGTCTGCGCGGCGCGGCGGCGCCAGTAGCGCGGCGCGAACTCGGCCAGCCGGTACAGCACCGCGCCACAGGCGCCCAGGCCGAGCGCCTGCCCGATGGAATACCACACCAGCACGCCAAACACATGGCGATGCGCTGCCAGCACCGAATACTCGATCGCATGGCGCACGATTTCGCTGCGCGGCACCTCGCTGGCGTCGACCTGCTGCCAGTCGGCCAGTCGCTGGCGCGCCAGGGTCTCGTCGCCCGCCTCCAGTGCATCGCGAATGCCGGTGAAGTGATGGCTGAACTGCCGGAACCCCAGCGTGGCGTACAGCACCGCGGCGTCCCACAGCATCGCCAGCGGCCAGCCGACCAGCCAGGTCAGCAGCCAGTGCACCGCAAGTGCCGCCAGCGCGGGCGCCAGCACCGCCATGGCCCAGGCCAACCAGCCATGCTGGCGGCCGCCAGCGTCGAAATTGCGCTGCGACCAGCGCACCCAGGCCCGCATGCCCGCATGGATCGCATTGCCGGCCCCAAGCGGGCGCACCTGCTCGACCAGCAGGGCAAACAGCAGGGCAAACAGGCTCATGCGGAGATGATAGCGACGCACGCCGATGGCGCTGCGGGCGACACAGGCGGCACGGCGACGCCTGCCGCGAAGGCGCGGCCAGAGCGACGCTCAGGCGCCGAGGAAGCGGTACAGGTTGCGCAGCATGCCGGCGGTGGCGCCCCAGATGAAGCGTTCGCGCTGGCCGTCGTGCCAGGGCATCGAGAACCACTCGCGGCGCATGCCCGACAGCTCCATCGCATGGCGGCGGTGGTTGGCCGGGTTCATCAGGAATTCCAGCGGCACCTCAAACGCATCGGCCACCTCGTCGGCGTTGGGCACAAGCGTGGCGTGAGACGGCACCAGCGCGACCACCGGCGTGACGATGAAGCGGGTGCCGGTCACATACGCCGGCAAGGTGCCCAGCACATCCACCAGCGCCGGATCGAGGCCGATCTCTTCATGCGCCTCGCGCAGGGCGGTGTGCGCCGCGTCGCGGTCATCGGGGTCGGCCTTGCCACCGGCAAAGGCGATCTGCCCGGAGTGGGTGGACAGGTGCTCGGTGCGCTGCGTCAACAGCAGCGTGGGCCGCTCGCGCATGACCACCGCCACCAGCACCGAGGCCTGCGCCGGGGCGCGGTCGGTGAAGCGCGGCTCGGAGCGCAGTTCGGGCGTCCACACGGGTGGCGCGGCAAAGCGTGCGCGCAGCGCCTGCGGTGTGAGCTGCGCCGCATCGACCGCCGGCAGGTGGGCATCGACGCCGACGACCGGCGCATGGCGCGGGTCGAAGTTGGGCAGCTTGGACAGCGGCGTGAAGGCTGCGGTGGCGGGGTCGGCGGCGGGATCGGCGGCGGGGTCGGACATGGAATGGAAACAAAAACCGCCACGAGCCTTGGGGGCTGGTGGCGGCGTTCGCGAAGCGGCTGCGATTTACTCAGCGGCGGCTTGCGTCTTGTACTGCAGCTTTTCCTTGATGCGCGCCGACTTGCCGCTGCGCTCGCGCAGGAAGTACAGTTTGGCGCGGCGCACGTCGCCGCGGCGCTTGACCTCAATGCTCGCGATCAGCGGGCTGTAGGTCTGGAAGGTACGCTCCACGCCTTCGCCGCTGGAGATCTTGCGCACGGTGAAGCCGCTGTTGAGGCCACGGTTGCGCTTGGCGATCACCACGCCTTCGTAGGCCTGCACGCGCTTGCGGTTGCCTTCGACGACGTTGACGTTGACGATCACCGTGTCGCCGGGGGCGAATGCGGGGATGTTCTTGCCCAGACGGGCGATTTCCTCTTGCTCGAGGGTGCGGATCAGGTCCATGGTTTCCTCAAATGATCGTGCCCACGCTGCACTGAAGGCGTTGCGTCGCTCGGCTTGCCCCCCGTGGATGGAGGGCGGCGCCAGGCGGCTCCGCGGCTGGGCAGAGGATCGAAAAGCCTCTGATTATAAACAGTTTTCGGGCGCGGGCGGCAGGCTGGCCAGCAGCGCCTCGTCGGCGGCGCTCAGCCGCCCGGCGGCACGGGCGCCGGCAATCAGGTCGGGGCGGTGGCGCGCGGTCAGCTCCAGCCGGCGGTCGCGCCGCCAGCGTTCGATGCGGGCATGGTGGCCCGACATCAGCTCGGGCGGTACGCCCTGCCCGTCCCAGACCTCGGGGCGGGTGTAGTGCGGGCAGTCCAGCAGGCCGTCCACCGCGGCATTGAAGCTGTCCTGCGCGTGGCTGCCCTCGTCGTTCAGCACCCCCGGCTGCAGCCGCGCCACCGCGTCGAGCAGCGCCATCGCGGCCACTTCCCCGCCAGACAGCACAAAGTCGCCCAGGCTGACCTGGTGCGTGACATGCCGCTCGATGAAGCGCTGGTCGATGCCCTCGTAACGGCCGCAGATCAGCACCGCTCCGTCACTGGCCGCCCACTGCTCCACCGCGCCGTGGTCGAGCCGGCGGCCGGCCGGCGAGAACAGCACCACCGGCACCGCATCGGCCGCGCCCTGGGCCTTGCGGTCTGCGTGAATCGCCTCGAGGCAGCGCGCCAGCGGCTCGGCCATCATCACCATGCCGGGGCCGCCGCCAAACGGGCGGTCGTCCACGCGGCGGTAGTTGCCGTCGGCAAAAGTGCGCGGGTCCCACAGCCGCACCGTCACCTGGCCCGACGCATAGGCGCGCCGCGTCACGCCGCTTTCAAGGAAGGGCGCAAACAACTCGGGGAACAGGGTGATGACGTCAAAGCGCATGGTGCGGACGACGCGGATGGCGGGCGGGTGCGGCAACCGGTGTTCAGTACTCGGGCTGCCAGTCCACCGTGATGCGCCGGCCGGGCAGGTCCACCGCGTCGATGAAGGCAGAAACGAAAGGGATCATCCGCTCTTGCGGCCGCTCGTCGCCCGGCGCGGTGTGCTCGATCACCAGCACGCTGTGCGGGCCGGTGGCCATCAGGTCGCGCACCGTGCCCAGCGCCACGCCCTCGCGGTTGACCACCTGCAGGCCGATCAGGTCGACCCAGTAGTACTCGTCGCTGCCGGGCGTGGGAAAGCTCGAGCGCGGCACATACACGCGCGCGCCGCGCAACTGCTCGGCCCCGTCACGGTCGGCGATGTCATGGGCCTGGGCAACCACGCTGTCGGCATGCTCGCGCGCCTCGCGGATGCGCAGGCGCTGCGTGCCCTCGAAGCGGCGCGCGCCGCGCTCGGAAGGCTGCAGGTACCAGGTGCGGGAAGAAAAAAGCGCCTCGGGCGAGGCGCTGTGCGGCAGGACCTTGAACCAGCCCTTGACGCCCCATGCGTCGGCGATGCGCCCCACCTCGATGGCGTCTGCCGGCAGCTCGGCCGGCTCCAGCCCGGGCAGCATCGCCGCGGGGCCGTGCCTCAGGCGGCCTTGGCGGCCGCCTGCTTGATCAGGCGCTCGACCGTGGGCGAGGCCTGCGCGCCGACGCTGCGCCAGTAGCTCAGGCGGTCCTGGGCGATGCGGATGGACTCTTCCTTTTCGGTGGCGATCGGGTTGTAGAAGCCGATGCGCTCGATGAAGCTGCCGTCACGACGGGTGCGCTTGTCGGCCACCACAATGTTGAAAAACGGACGGGCTTTTGCCCCGCCGCGCGAGAGTCGAATGACGACCATGATTTATCCTTCGGGTGGTGCTTCTGCTGAAGAAGCGTTCTTCCGGCGTTTGAGACACGCAACTGGCCACCCGGCCAGTGACACGCCGAAAAGCCTGAAATTATAGCAAGCGCCCCGTTCCATGACCGTGCCCCCCCTTGCGGCATCGCCCGCGCCGGTGATCCGCCCGAGCCGCGACGCCGACCTGCCGGCCATCACCGACATCTACGCCCACCACGTGCTGCACGGCACCGGCACCTTCGAAACGGTGCCCCCCACCCTGCCCGAGATGACCGCCCGGCGTGCCGAGGTGCTGGGCCGCGGCCTGCCCTGGCTGGTGGCCGAGCTCGACGGCCGCGTGGTCGGCTATGCCTACTGCAACTGGTTCAAGCCGCGCCCGGCCTACCGCTTCTCGGCCGAAGACTCGATCTACGTGGCCCACGACGCCCCCGGCCGCGGCATCGGCCGCACCTTGCTGGGCGCGCTGTGCGATGCGGCGCAGGCCGCCGGCGTGCGTCGCCTGATTGCGGTGATCGGCGACTCGGGCAACGCCGCATCGATTGGCGTGCACCGCGGCGCGGGCTTCGCGATGGTGGGCACGCTCGCTTCGTGCGGCTGGAAGTTTGGCCGCTGGCTCGATGTGGTGATGATGGACCGCGCGCTGGGCGAAGGCGACACCACGCCCCCCGAGCGCAGCGGCGCGCAGGCCGGGGCCTGAACATGCGCCAGCGCAGCAAGACCACCGCCGCGTGGCTGGCCTTCGTGGGCGGCCCGCTGGGCCTGCACCGCTTCTACCTGTTCGGCCTGGGAGACCTGCTGGGCTGGGCGCTGCCGATCCCCACCGCACTGGGCCTGTACGGCATCCAGCGCGTGCTGGCGATGGGCCAGGACGACCAGCTGAGCTGGCTGCTGATCCCGATGCTGGGCTTCACCATCGCCGCCTGCGCGCTCAACGCGATCGTCTACGCGCTGATGACGCCCGAGCGCTGGAACGCACGCTTCAACCCGCAGCTGCCTGAAGACGCCGGCTGCGGCCGCACCCACTGGGGCACGATCGGCGCCATCGTCGCGTCGCTCCTGATCGGCACCGCGGTGCTGATGGCAAGCATCGTCTTCAGCTTCCAGCGCTACTTCGAATACCAGATCGAAGAGGCGCGCAAGATCTCGCAGTGAACGCGCGGCTCAGTAGATCTGCAGGCTGACCCAGTACGCGACGGCGGCGACGAATGCGCTGGCCGGAATGGTGAAGATCCACGCCCAGACGATGTTGCCCGCCACGCCCCAGCGCACCGCGCTGGCGCGCTGCGCCGACCCCACGCCCACGATCGCGCCGGTGATGGTGTGGGTGGTCGACACCGGAATGCCCGCGGCCGTGGCCATGAACAGTGTGATGGCACCGCCGGTTTCGGCGCAGAAGCCGCCCACCGGCTTGAGCTTGGTGATGCGCTGGCCCATGGTCTTGACGATGCGCCAGCCGCCGAACATGGTGCCCGCGGCAATCGCCACATAGCAGCTCACCACCACCCACATCGGCGGCGCCTTGTCGGCCGCGGCGGTGTAGCCGGTGGCGATCAGCAGCATCCAGATGATGCCGATGGTCTTTTGCGCATCGTTGCCGCCGTGACCCAGGCTGTAGGCACCGGCCGAGACCAGCTGCAGCCGGCGGAACCAGCGGTCCACCCGCGAGGGTGTGGCGCGCCGGCAGGTCCACGACACCGCCAGCATCATCAGCGAGCCCAGCAGGAAGCCGAGCGTGGGCGATACCAGGATGAAGGCCACCGTTTTCAGGATGCCGGCAGAGATCAGTGCGCTGGAGCCGGCCTTGGCCAGCACCGCGCCGACGATGCCGCCGATCAGCGCATGCGAGGAGCTGCTGGGGATGCCGTAGTACCAGGTCAGCACGTTCCAGGTGATCGCACCCACCAGCGCGCCGAACACCACGTGGGTGTCCACCACGCCGGGCTGCACGATGCCCTTGCCCACGGTGGCGGCCACGCTCAGGTGGAAGACGAAGATCGCGATGAAGTTGAAGAACGCGGCAAACAGCACCGCATGGGTGGGCCGCAGCACGCCGGTGGACACGACGGTGGCGATCGAATTCGCCGCGTCGTGAAAGCCGTTCATGAAGTCGAATGCCAGGGCCAGCACCACCAGCATCACCACCACCCACAGGGCTGCCTGTGCGTCCATCGCTGCGCCTGCCGCTTCAGGAGTTCTCGAGGACCACGCCCTCGATCAGGTTGGCCACGTCCTCGCACTTGTCGGTGATGGTCTCCAGCAGCTCATAGATCGCCTTGAGCTTGATGACCTCGCGCACGTCCGGCTCTTCGCGAAACAGCTTGCTCATCGCGCTGCGCATCACGCGGTCGGCGTCGGACTCGAGCCGGTCGATCTCCTCGCAGGTCTTGAGCGCCGCCTCGGCGGTTCCCATGTCGGCGATCTTGTCGAGCAGGTTCACCGCGTCCTTCACGCGTTCGCAGCAGCGCACGCTCAGGTCGCTCAGGCGGGTGATCTCGTCGGTCATGTGCCGCACGTCGTACAGCGCCATCGTCTCGGCCGAGTCCTGGATCAGGTCGGCCACGTCGTCCATCGTGTTGATGAGCTTGTGGATCTGTTCGCGATCGATCGGCGTGATGAAGGTCTTGTGCAGCATGCGGTTGACCTCGTGCGTGATGCGGTCGGCCGCGCGCTCGGCGTTGTCCACGTCGCGGTTGTACTGCTCGCGCAGGTGCGGATCGCTGTAGTTCGCCACCAGGTTCGAGAAGGCCCGCGCGGCCTCGACGATGCGGTCGGCATGCTGGTTGAAGAGTTCGAAGAAGTTGCCTTCGCGCGGCATCAGCTTGCCAAACAGCATGGGGCGGCTCCGGTATGTCGTTACACCACGATGACAGTCATCGTTCTGTCGCGGAGTTTAACCCTCCGGGGCGCAGGGGCAGGGGCAGACGCGCGCACGACCTGCAGCCTGCGCGCAGGCGTCAGGCGCTGCGGAAGATGAAGTACACCGCCCCGACCATGCACAGCGCGGCCCACAGGTAGTCGAGCTTGAGCGGTTCGCGCAGATAGAACAGCGCGAACGGCACAAACACCGACAGCGTGATCACCTCCTGCATGATCTTCAGCTGCGCCACGCTGAAGCCCGCCTGCTGGAAGCCGATGCGGTTGGCCGGCACCTGCAGCAGGTATTCGGCCAGCGCGATGCCCCAGCTCACCAGCGCCGCCACGTACCACGGCGCGGTGGCCAGGTTCTTCAGGTGCCCGTACCAGGCGAAGGTCATGAACACGTTGGACGCCGCCAGCAGCAGCACCGTCTGCAACGAGAATGGGAGCATGGTCGAGGTCAGCATCAAGGCATTGTCAGGCAGCACTGGCCCTGCCCGGCCCGGCCTGCTGGTCCATGCAGACGAGCACATGCTGGTGCTGGACAAACCCGAGGGCATGCTGTGCGTGCCGGGCCGCGGCGAAGGCAAGCAGGACTGCCTCTCGGCACGGGTGCAGGCGGTGTGTGCCGACGCGCTGGTGGTGCACCGGCTGGACATGGCGACCTCGGGCCTGGTGCTGATGGCGCGCGGTGCCGCAATGCAGCGCGTGCTGTCGCAGGCCTTTGCCGAACGGCGGGTGCACAAGCGCTACGAGGCCGTGGTGCATGGCCTGCTGCCCGCACACAGCGCATGGCAGACGATCGAGCTGCCGCTGCTGGCAGACTGGCCGAACCGGCCGCGCAGCAAGGTCGACCTGCAGCACGGCAAGCCGAGCCTGACCCGCTGGCGCGTCGTGCAGCACGATGCGGCGAATGAACTGACCCGCGTTGCGCTGGAGCCGGTCACTGGCCGCTCGCACCAGCTGCGGGTGCACTTGCAGGCCATCGGCCACCCCATCGTGGGGGACGCGCTGTATGCTCCGCCGCCGCAGGCTGAAGCCGCATCGCACCACCCTGCGCGGTTGATGCTGCACGCCACGCAGCTGCGCCTGGACCATCCGGCCACGGGGCAGCCGCTCGTGTTTGACAGCCCGACGCCGTTCTAGCCTCGCCCCGAGACGCTTTCCAACTTCTTGCGACATCACCATGAGACCACGCCACCTCACCCTGATCACCGGTGCCTCGCGCGGCATGGGCCTGGCCATGGCGCAGCAGCGCCTCGCCGAAGGCCACGACCTGCTGTGCATCTCGCGGCGCTCGAACGCCGACCTGTCAGCCGCCGCCACCCGCCACGGGCAGCACTGCACCCAGTGGGAGCGCGACCTGGGCGATGCCGCACCGGTGGCCGCGGCGCTGGCGGCCTGGCTCGGCCCGCAAGCCGGCGCCGGCTGGGCTTCGGTGACGCTGATCAACAACGCCGCGCTCATCCCCGACATCGGGCCGCTGGATGCGACGGACGCTCACGCCCTGGCCACTGCCCTGCGCGTGGGCCTGGAGGCGCCGATGATGCTGAGCGGGGCGTTCCTGCGTGCCACCGCCGACTGGCCGGGCGTGCGCAAGGTGCTCAACATCTCCTCGGGCCTGGGCCGCCGTGCGATGGCATCGCAGGCCGCCTACTGCGCCACCAAGGCCGCCATGGATCACTTCACCCGTTGCGTGGCGCTGGAGCAGGAGCGTCTGCCGCGCGGCGCCCGGGTCTGCTCGCTGGCTCCAGGCGTGATCGACACCGACATGCAGGTGCAGCTGCGCAGCACCGACCCGGCGCGGTTTCCGGATGTGGGCAACTTCATCGGCATGAAGGACAAGGGGCAGCTCACCCGTCCGGACGATGCGGCGCGGCGGGTACTGGCCTACCTGGACCGCGCCGACTTCGGCAGCAACCCGGTGGCCGACGTGCGCGACTGAGTGCACGCGGGGCCCGGCGGGCGGCGCTCAGGTCCGCGTCAGGTGCGCTCCGGATAATTTGCGCTTCATTCAACACAAGGCCTGCCATGCCTGCGCGGGCCACCCGGGGGCCCGCGGGGCCGAGGAGAAAAGAGCATGAGCCGTGCAGTCGTCGTCGTCAGCGGTGTGCGCACCGCCATCGGAACCTTTGGCGGAAGCCTGAAGGACATCCCGCCCACCGAGCTGGGCGCCCTGGTGGTGCGCGAGGCGCTGGCCCGCGCCCGGGTCGAGGGCAAGGATGTGGGCCATGTGGTGTTCGGCCATGTGGTCAATACCGAGCCGAAGGACATGTACCTCTCGCGTGTGGCGGCGATCAACGGCGGCTGCGCCGACACCACCCCGGCCTTCAACGTCAACCGCCTGTGCGGCTCGGGCCTGCAGGCCATCGTGTCGGCCTCGCAGGCGATCCTGCTGGGCGACTGCGACATCGCGATAGGCGCCGGCGCCGAGAACATGAGCCGCGGCCCGTACGCCAACCTCACCCAGCGCTGGGGCACCCGCATGGGCGACGCCAAGCTGGTGGACATGATGGTCGGCGCGCTGCATGACCCCTTCCACAACATCCACATGGGCGTGACCGCAGAGAACGTGGCCGCCAAGTACGGCATCACCCGCGAGATGCAGGACGCACTCGCCGTGGAAAGCCACAACCGCGCCGAACGCGCCACCGCCGCGGGCTACTTCAAGGACCAGATCGTGCCCGTCATGCTCAAGAGCAAGAAGGGCGATGTGGCCTACGCCACCGACGAGCATTTCCGCGCCGGCGCCAAGCTGGAAGACTTTGCCAAGCTCAAGCCGGTGTTCGCCAAGGAGAACGGCACGGTGACCGCCGGCAACGCCTCGGGCATCAACGATGCGGCGGCTGCCGTGGTGCTGATGGAAGCCAAGGCCGCGCAGGCGCGGGGCCTCAAGCCCCTGGCGCGCCTGGTGGGCTATGCGCACACCGGCCTGGACCCGAAGATCATGGGCGTGGGCCCGATCAGCGCCACGCAGGCGGTGCTCAAGCGCACCGGCCTGAAGGTATCTGATCTGGATGTGATCGAGGCCAACGAGGCTTTTGCTGCCCAGGCCTGCGCCGTGACCAAGGAGCTGGGCCTGGACCCGGCCAAGGTCAACCCGAACGGGTCGGGTATCTCGCTGGGCCACCCGATCGGCGCCACCGGCGCGCTGATCACGGTGAAGGCCCTGCACGAGCTGCAACGCATCAACGGCCGCTACGCCCTGGTGACCATGTGCATCGGCGGCGGCCAGGGCATTGCGGCCATCTTCGAGCGCGCCTGACGCATCTGCCGCGTGCGGCTACAGTTGCGCCATGAACACCGCCGCTGAAGCCTCCGCCAACACCACATCCGCTGCGGGCACCCTGCAGGTGCCCGAGTGGAGCGAGGCGCTGTCGCTGAACCTGCCCGCGCTGGACGAGACGCATCAGGAGTTCGTGCAGCTGCTTGGCCGTGCGGTGCAGGCCGATGACGCGCAGCTGCTGGCGGTGTGGAGCGAGGTGGTGGCGCACACGCAGGCGCACTTCGAGATGGAGAACCGCGCCTTCGAGGCCACGCGTTTCCCGCCCGGCGGCTGCCACCTGCGCGAGCACACCGAGATCCTGGCGGTGATGCGCGAAGGCCTGCGCCGCGGCGGCAACGGTGACCTGGCGCTGGTGCGTCAGCTCGCTTCGGAGCTCGGCACCTGGTTCGAGCAGCATGCGCAGAGCATGGACGCGGCCTTTGCGCTGTATGCCCACTGGGTGGGCTACGACTTTTCCAGCGGCGCGGTCGCTCACCCCGACCGCATTCCGCCAGCGCCGGAGCCGACCGCCTGCGACGCCAGCGCTGCGCCTGCCGCTGCGGGCAGCGTCAGCTGATCACACCCCGCCGTGCGGATGGGTCGGGTCGACCCAGAGCACGGTCTGCGGTTTTTCCACCGGCTCGATGTCAAGGTTGACCGCCACCGCCTGACCGTCGCTGCGGCACAGCACGCACTCCAGCACCTCGGTCGGGCTGGCGTTGATTTCCTGGTGCGGCACATAGGGCGGCACGTAGATGAAGTCGCCCGGGCCGGCCTCGGCAGTGAATTCGAGCTGCTCGCCCCAGCGCATGCGCGCACGGCCATTCACCACATAGATCACGCTCTCCAGGTGGCCGTGGTGATGCGCGCCCGTCTTGGCGTCCGGGTGGATGGTGACCGTGCCGGCCCACAGCTTTTGCGCGCCCACCCGCGCGAAGTTGATCGCAGCCTTGCGGTCCATGCCCGGGGTGGACGGCACATTGCCGTCGAGCTGGTTGCCGGGGATCACCCGCACGCCGTCGTGCTTCCAGTCGGGCGCGGCGTGCGGCGTGCCGTGGTGGTCCGAGTGCGGATGTGGGTGCGGATGTGGGTGATCGTGGCTCATCGGTGGGTCTCCGTCAGGGTCGCGTAGACCAGGTTGCGGAACAGCTCACGGTAGTGATCGCGCTGGTTCGGCGCCTGGATCATCAGCATCGCAAAGAGGTCCTGCGCCGGGTCGACAAAGAAGGTGGTGCCTGCGATGCCGCCCCAGTAGTACAAGCCCACCGACCCGGGCACGGCGGCCTCGCCGGCAGACCTGCGCACCGCGAAGCCCAGGCCGAAGCCGTGGCCTGGCGGCAGCAGCGCGCCGTGGATCGGGATGTTGCCCAGATGATCGGCGGTCATGAAGTCCACGGTGGCGGGCGACAGCAGCCGCACGCCATCGAGCTCGCCGCGGTTGAGCAGCATCTGCAGGAAGCGTGCGTAGTCGCGCGTGGTGGACATCAGGCCGCCGCCACCCAGCTCCAGCCGCGCCGCAACGCGCGGGTCGAACACCTTGTAGGGCACGCCGCCGTCGGGGTCGTGTTCAAACGGCTCGGCGATGCGGTGCCACTGCGCCTCGGGCACACGAAACGCGGTGTCGGTCATGCCCAGCGGCGCGAAGATCTCGTCGCGCAGCATGTCGCCGAGCGTCTGGCCAGCCACCACCTCGATCACCCGGCCCAGCACGTCTGTAGCGCGGCTGTACTCCCACACCGCGCCGGGGTCGAACATCAGCGGCAGTGCGGCGAGCTGATCGCAGAGCTCTGCGTTGGTGCGCTCTCGCGAGTTCATGCGCGCCTGCACATACGCGCGCTGCACATGCGAGGCGCCAAGAAATTCGTAGGTCAGGCCCGCGGTATGACGCAGAAGGTCTTGCACCGTGGCAGGCCGTGCCGGCGCGCGCAGCGTCACCGCGCCGCCCTGCTCCACCGCCACCTGCGTGGCCGCGAAGGCGGGCACGAAGCGATGCACCGGATCGGACAGCAGCAGCTGGCCACGCTCGACCAGCATCATCGCGGCCACCGACACGATCGGCTTGGTCATCGAGTAGATGCGAAACAGGCTGTCGGTGCGCATCGGCGCCGGCGTGTGACCCACCGGGGTCGGTGCGGGAGACTGCACGCCGAACGCTTCGTGCAGGGCGATGCGCCCGTGGCGCGCAATCAGCGCCACCCCGCCCGGCAGGCGGCCGCGCTCGGCGTCAGCGCGCAGCACCGCCATCAGCCGCTCAAGGCGCTGCGCGTCCAGGCCCACGTCGGACGGCACAGCCCTCGGCAGCACCGACCGGTTCATCGCAGCGGCAGGCATCGCGCCAAGCCCTGGTCAGGCACCGTAGCGTTGACGCGCCAGCGCCGCGCCGCGGGCCAGCGCCTCCAGCTTCTTCATCGCCACCTCGCGGCTCATCGGCGCGAGGCCGCAGTTGGTGCAGGCGATCAGGCGATGCTTCGGCACGAACTGCAGCGCACGACCGATGGTGTCGGCCACCTGCTCGGGCGTTTCGATCTCGTCACTGGCCACATCGATCACCCCGACCATCACGTCCTTGCCCTCGAGCAGCTTCATCAGCTCGGGCGGCACATGCGAGTGATAGCACTCGAGGCTGACTTGCTGGATGCTGCTTTTGGCAAGCGCGGGGAACACCTCTTCGTACTGGCGCCATTCCTCGCCGAGTGTGTTCTTCCAAGCGACGTTGGCCTGGATGCCATAGCCGTAGCAGATGTGGACCGCGGTGGTGCACTTGAGGCCCTGCGCCGCGCGCTCGAGCGCCTTCACGCCCCAGTCGGCGGCCTCCTTCATGTAGACGTTGAAGGCCGGTTCGTCGAACTGGATGATGTCCACGCCATCCGCCTCGAGGGCCAGCGCTTCCTGGTTCAGCAGTTCGGCGAAAGCAAAGGCCATCTTGACGCGGTCGCCGTAGAACCGGTCGGCAATCGTGTCGACGATGGTCATGGGCCCGGGCAGGGTGAACTTGAGCTTCTTCTTCGTGTGGGCGCGCGCGAGCTGCGCTTCCATCGCATGCACCCGCCCCTTGAGCTTCAGCGGCGCCACCACCTGCGGCACCATCGCGTCGTAGCGGTTGTTGCGGATGCCCATCTTCACCTTGTTGGCGAAGTCGATGCCCTCGACCTGCTCGAGGAAGCCGTGCACGAAGTGCTGGCGCGCCTGCTCGCCGTCGCCGATCACATCCAGCCCGGCGTCCTCCTGCGCCTTGACCCACAGCAGCGTGGCGTCGGCCTTGGCCTGCCGCAGTTCCTCGCCCTGCAGCTTCCACTGCGGCCAGAGTTTTTCGGTTTCGGCCAGCCACGAGGGCTTGGGCAGGCTGCCGGCGATGGCGGTGGTGAACATGGAATCTCCTGAGTGATGCTGCGGCCTCACCGCAGCAGACGAAACCGCGCAGGATGCCTCAAGTCGGCATCAGGCTCTCTGTGCGCTGTGCAATGCCCGACTGTTCCCTACCGGGCACCATGCCCAGCGCCTTCGCCAGCACCTCGTACGAGCGCCGCTGCGCCGCGGCATCGTAGGTCCAGGTCAGCACCACCATTTCGTTGATGCCCAGGTCATCGGCCAGCGCGGCCAGCCTGGCCGCCACCTGTTCGCCGGTGCCCACGAAGGAATCCGCGCGCAGCGCTTCGCGGTACGCCCGCTCGGGCGGTGTGTAGTCGCGCTCGGCCTGCTCGGGCGGCAGCAGCGGCGCAAAGCGGCCGGTCTGCCGGTCGATGCGGGCGCGCTCGCGGCTCTTGAACAGATGCCAGGCCTCTGCTTCGGTATCTGCCGCCAGCGCCCAGACGCACACCGTGGCGTGCGGCCGCTGCAGCGATCCTGGCTGGAACAGGCTGTGATAAAGCTCGATCGCCTGCCTGGCGCCCTGCCCGTCGCTGATGAACCAGGCAAACGCATACGGCAGGCCCAGATGCGCGGCGAGTTGCGCGCCGTAGTCGGAGCTGCCCAGCATCCACACCTGCGGCGCCGTCACGCCCTGCGGGAAGGCCGGGATGCCATGCCCCGGATGACCGGGCGGCAGGTCGTGGCCGGTCACCCAGGCCTGCAGTTCCATCACCTGCTGCGGGAAGTCGTCCGCGCGCGAACGCAGCGCCTGCGGGTTGAGCAGCATCGCGGTGCGGCCGTCACTGCCCGGCGCGCGGCCCACGCCGAGGTCGATGCGGCCCGGCGCCAGCGCATCGAGCACGCGGAACTGCTCGGCCACCTTGTAGGGCGCGTAGTGCGGCAGCATCACGCCGGCGCTGCCGATGCGGATGCGCTGCGTCTGCGCGGCGATCGCGGCCATCAGCACCTCGGGCGCGGTGCCCACGATCGTCGGCAGGTTGTGATGCTCGGCCACCCAGAAGCGCTGGTAGCCCAGCGCCTCGCAGTGCCGGGCAAGGGCCACCGTGTCGCGGATGGATTGGTCTTGCGGCACGCCCACGCGTGCCACCGACTGGTCAAGAACAGACAGCTTCAAGCTCATGCCCCGATCTTCGCGCAAGCCACCCTGCCTGTCAGGACAGGGGCTGGCGATAGCGCTGCCAGGCTTGCGCCGTGGGCGTGGTGCCCGCGCCGGGCAGCTGGGGCAGGCGGAAGTGGCCGTCCACCACCTCGGCCGGGTCGGTGAAGCAGTCCTTGATCCAGGGGATGTACTCGAGCACGCCCACCGCCGGGTGCGCGTAGCTCAGATGCACATGCACCTGGCTCATGTCGCCGGCATGCGGCGCCACCGGCAGGCGGTGGCTGTGCGCGGTCTCGCACACCCGCCACACATCGGTGATGCCGGCCATGCGGGTCACATCGGGCTGCACCCAGTGGATCGCGCCTTGCTGGAAGAACTCGGCGAAGGCCTCGGTGGTGTAGAGCTGCTCGCCCAGCGCGACAGGGATGCGCGTGGCGCGCGCCAGCTCGGCATGCGAGCGCACGTCGTCGTACCACAGCGGTTCCTCGAACCAGTACAGGTCCAGCTCTTCAGCGCCGCGGCAAAAGCGCAGGCAGGTGGGCAGGTCCCACTTGCCGTTGCCGTCCACAGCCATCGTGATGTTCGGGCCGATGGCGGCACGCACCGCGCGCAAACGCTTGAGGTCACGCTCGACGGTGGAGCCGACCTTCACCTTGATGCCGGTGAAGCCCTGGTCCACCGCACGCTTCGCACCGGCCACCAGCGCGTCATCCGGGATCGACAGCCAGCCGATGTCGGTGTTGTAGGCGCGGACCTTCTCGCGCACCTGGCCGCCCAGCAGCTTCCACAGCGGCACCCCCGCGGCCTTGGCCTTCAGGTCCCACAGCGCCACGTCGATGGCAGCATGCGACAGCGTAGTGATGCCGGCGCGGCCGATCCACTGCAGCGCCGGGTGCCGCGCGATCTTGACCCACAGCCGCTGCACGTCGGAGGCATCCTCGCCGATCAAGAGCGGCGCATGGCAGGCGCGGATGCACTGTGCGATCAGCTGGTCGCCCGGCAAGTGCGAATGCGTGCCAGTGAAGCCGTAGCCCTCCAGCCCGTTGTCGGTGCTGATCTTCGCGCCGACCACGCCCCAGTGGGTGACCGTGTGCGTGCTGTCAGCGATCTGGCTGCCGGTGACCGGCACATGCAGGATGAAGGGCTCGACGGCGGTGATCTTCATGTCGGTCTCCGGGTTCACGCAGACGCAGCGGGCGCAGCGGCCTGCTCGGCCTCCTGCAGCAATCGCCACATCACCTTGCCGCTGCCGCTCTTGGGCAGAACGTCAACAAATTGCACGATGCGAGGCACCTTGTAGACCGCCATGTTCTCGCGGCACCAGGCGATGATGTCCGCCTCGCTGACCTTGCCACGGTGCTCGGCGCGCAGCACCACCACCGCCTTGACCGTCTCGCCGCGGTAGCTGTCGCGCGCGGCGATGATGCAGGCCTCCTGGATGGCAGGGTGGCGGAACATCAGCGCCTCGACCTCGGCCGGCCACACCTTGAAGCCGCTGGCGTTGATCATGCGTTTCAGGCGATCGGTGATGAAGAAGTAGCCGTCCTCATCCATGCGGCCCAGGTCGCCGGAGCGGAAGAACTTCTTGCCCTCGAATTCGATGAAGGCCGCCTCGGTGGCATCGGGGCGCTTCCAGTAGCCGCTGAAGATCATCGGGCCGTGCATGATGATTTCGCCCTGCTCGCCCACCGGCACTTCCTTGAAGGTCTGCGGGTCGATCACGCGCGAGTCGCAACTCAAAAACGGAATGCCCAGGCACTGCTGCTTGGGCGCATCGGGCGGGTTGCTGTGGCTGGGTGCTGCGGTTTCGGTCAGGCCGTAGCCTTCGATGTAGCGCAGCCCGTACAGGTCTTGCAGCTTCTGCGCCACCGCCTGCGGCATGGCCGCACCGCCGCCGCCGATGTGCGCCAGGCTCGACAGGTCGTACTGATCGAACTTGGGGCTGCCCAGCAGGTCGATCACCATCGTCGGGATGTTGGGCCAGTTGGTCACGCGGTGCCGCGAGATCAGGCCGCCGGCCACGTCGCGGTCCCAGCGCGGCATCAGCACCAGCGTGCTGCCGGCGTAGATGTTGGCGTGCATCACGCTGACCATGCCGGTGATGTGGAACATCGGCGCGACCAGCAGCGTGACTGCCTCGGCCGTGAGGTTGCCCCACACGCCCGAGGCCACCGCGTTGTGCATCACGCTGGCGTGGGTGTGCATGCAGCCCTTGGGCAGGCCGGTGGTGCCGCTGGTGTAGGGCAGCACCGCGAGGTCGGGCGCGCCGGTGCTGGGGGCGGGCGGTGCGGCATCGCAGGCCAGCGCGTCGGTCCATGCATGCACGGTGCCTCCGGCCAGTGCCGGCAAGGGGTGGCGCGTCAGCAGCCAGTCGCGCCAGGCGGGCGGCAGTTCGTCGGCGGCCTGAGCATCGGCATCAAATGCGTCAGTGAACTGCGAGACGACAAGGTGCGCCAGCCGCTGCTCGGCAGGCAAGGCGTCGCTGGCCTTCACCAGCTCGGGCGCAAGGTCGCCGGTGGTGATGGCGACCTTGGCGTCCGGGTCGGTGATGTAGTGCTTGAGTTCCTCGGCCCGGTTCATCGGATTGACCGGCACCACCACCGCATTGGCACGCAGGATCGCGAAATGCGCGATCACCCATTGCGGGCAGTTCTGCATGAACAGGATGACGCGGTCGCCCCGCTGAACGCCCAGCTGGTGCAGCCGCGCGGCCAGCCGCTCGACCGACGCCATGACCTCGGCATAGGGGAACTCGCGGCCGAAGAAGATCAGCGCGGGCTTGGCCGGCCAGCGCCGCGCGCTGACAGCGAGGTTGTCCCACAACGGGGTGACCGGCGTGGTCAGCCGGTGCGGCAATCGCTTGGGCCAGAACTTGTGGTGCGGCCGAACGGGCCAGTCGTTGGATGCAGCTGCCAAGGGAGCTCCCGAAGCCTTCGGTGGGGGGTGGCACGACGAAATCTGTCGGGCACTATCATCGGCGATCCGCAGCTAGAAGCACGCGCATGAAAACCCTGAATCGTCTCTGGTCCCTGTCGCTTTGGTGTCTGGCCGCCTTCGCCGCCCTCGGCCTGCGGCCCGCGCTGGCCCAGGCCTTCCCGTCCAAGCCGGTGCGCATCGTGATCGGCTTTCCGGCGGGCGGCCCGCTGGACCAGCACGCACGGCTGCTGTCCGAGCGGCTGTCGCAGGTGCTGGGGCAAACCGTCCTGATCGATTACAAGGCAGGCGCCGGTGGCACCGTCGGCGCCCAGGAGGTGATGAAGTCCGCGCCTGATGGCCACACCCTGCTGCTGGCCAACACCGGCACGATGGTGATCAACCCCGCGCTGTACACCCGGCTGCCGTACGCGACGCTCAAGGACTTTGTACCGGTGGCGCGCACCGCGATGCAGCCCCTGGCGCTGATGGTCAACCCGTCGGTGCCGGTGAAGACGCTCAAGGAGTTCATCGACCACGCACGCACGCGGCCGGGGCAAATCAACTACGGCTCGGCCGGCAACGGCGGCATCAGCCACCTGGTGCCCGAGATGTTCAAGACCGCCACCGGCCTGTTCATGGTGCACATCCCCTACCGGGGCAGCGCGCCGGCCTTCACCGACCTGATGGCCGGCCAGGTGCAGTTCATGGCGGAGTCGATCCCGCAGGCAGCGGCCTATCACAAGCAGGGCAAGGTGCGCGCATTGGCCGTCACCAGCCGCGAGCGCAACCCGGCGCTGCCCGACATCCCGACGGTCATCGAGACCGGCATCAAGGGGTTCGAGGTGGTGGGCTTCTACGGCTTCCTCGCACCCGCCGGCACGCCGCGCGAGGTGGTGCAAAAGCTCAGCGACGCCTTCCGCCAGGTGCTGACCACACCGGAGATCCGCAACCGCATGGTGTCGCAAGGGGCCGACCCGGCCTACATGCCGGCCGACGACTTTGCGAAGTTCCTCGCTGCGGAGATGCCGCGCTGGGCCGAGGCGGTGCAGAAGTCGGGCGCCAAGCTCGACTGAGCGCTGCATGGGCACCGATACGTTGGCCTTCATCGCCGATGCGCTGGCGCGCCAGCAGTCGGGCCCGCTGCGCAGCGATGCCCTGGTGCACGAGGTGCGCGCGCAGCTCGCCTCCGGCGGCTTGCCCCCCGCCTTGCCGCCGCGCTACGCCGAGGTGCTGGATCAGCTGCTGGACCGGCTGGAATCGTCCGCCCTGTTCAGCGAGGAAAGCTGCTCGTTCAGCCAGCGCGACCTGATCGATGCACTGGGCCAGTGGCTGACCCGGGCCCGCGCCGCAACCGACGGCGCCAAGGCCCCGAGCGCCACAGGCCCTGCCCGGTAAGCGCCGCCCGCCGAAGCTCGCGCCCGCCACGAAGCACAGTCAAGAATCGGGCACATCTGGCGGGAACTTGCGGACCTGCGGCGTATCATTGGGTGCATGCGCTCCCGCAGATTGATGCTTCCACTGGTGGTGGTCTTGCTGTTCCTGCTGCCGCTTCGGCTGTGGGCCGGGCAGATCATGCCGGTGTTGCAGGGTCACGCCGAGCAGGCGGCGGCATCTGCCCAGGGCATGCCGCCGTGCCATGGTGAGCAGTCGCTCGCAGCGCAAGACGGGTCAGGCCATGGCGACGCCTCCGGGAGCGCAAGCCATGGCGCCTGCGACCAGTGCCAGCTGTGCCACGCCGGCGCCCTGCCGTGGGCGCTGCCCGTGCTGGCGGCGCCACCGGCCGCGCATGTCTGGCAGGCCGCTGCGGTTGCGGTGCATCACGGCACCGCACTGGATTCCGCCTTCAAGCCGCCGATTTCCTGAAACCCACGCCCGAGGTGCGTCCGCGCACCCGGTTCGCCCGGCTGCTGCGTCCTGTTGACAGGCCGCACGGCCGCCCGGTTTGCTTTCAGGAGATCCGCATGCATTGGATACATGCCGCCAGCTGCGCCGTGCTGTGTATCTGCGCCTTGGGGCCCGCCACAGGCTGGGCACAGGGCGCATCGCCAGCGCCCGCACAGCGCGCGCACCCACACCACCCCGCCGCCCAGCCGCAGGGCGCCAGCGCCGCCAGCCCACCGCTGACCTACCGCAATGTGTTTGCCGAAGTGCCCGCCGGCGTGGAGCGCGGGCGCGTCGAGTGGAAGCGTGCCAACGACGACGTGGGCCAGTTCCAGCGCGGCCACATCGACCTGCTGAAGTGGGAAGCTGAGCATCTGCCGCCGCCTGCGGGTCGTGCCACCCCGCAACCGCACGGAGGCCATCGATGAAGCCCCCAACAAGCATGCGCCGCCACGTCACACGCCGCCACGTCGTTTCGGCGATGGCGATCACCGGCGTGCTGGCAGGCACCCTGGCGCTGAGCGGATGCGCCAGCCTCGCGCCGCAAGGCGACATGGCCGCCCTCGCGCAGCTGACTGCAGAGCGAACTGCCGGTGTGGCCTTGGATGCACAGGCCGTCTCACCCGCTTCGGCCGAGGCCGAGCGCGCGCAGGCGGTGGGTCAATTGCTGCAGCGTCAGCCGCTTGCCGCTGACGACGCGGTACGCATTGCGCTGCTCAACAGCCCTGCGGTGCAGGCCAGCCTGGCGCAGCTGCGCATCAGCGATGCACAGCGGGTGCAGGCTGCGCTGTTGCCCAACCCGCACATCGCGCTGGGCCGTGTACGCGAAGGCAGCACACGCGAAGTGGCGCGTGCCCTGGGCTTCAACCTGCTGGGCATCCTTGCGCTGCCCTGGCGCAGCGAATGGCAGGGCCAGCAGCACGAGCTGTCGCGCCTGCAGGCCGCGCAGGAACTGGTGCGCACCGCGGCCGACGCGCGCAAGGCCTGGGTGCGCGCGGTCGCGGCGCAGCAGGCGGCTGACTACGCCGAGCAGGCACGCGACGCGGCATCGGCCGCGGCCGAGCTCGCGCGGCGCATGGCGCGGGTGGGCAACGCCAGCCGCTACCGGCAGGCCAAGGAGCAGGCGGTGCTGGCCGAAGTGACGGCGCAACTGGCCAAGGCCCGGCACGCCGCGGTGGCCGAGCGCGAGCAACTGCTGCGCACGCTGGGGCTGTGGGGCGCACAGGCGCAGATCACCCTGCCCGCACAGCTGCCGGCCCTGCCGCCTGCGCTGGCCGAACGGCGCGACATCGAGTCGCAGGCCCTGCGCGAGCGGCTGGACGTACGCAGCGCCGTGCTGCAGGCCGATCAGGCGGCGCGCGCGGTGGGCTATGCGCGCGTGACCGGCTACGTGAGCGCACTCGACCTGACGGTGCAGCGCAGCGTGACGCGCGACCTGGCGCATGGCGAGCGCGAGGTGGCGCGCGGGCTCGAGCTGGAGCTGCCGCTGCCGCTGTTCGACTGGGGTGGCGCCGCCACGGCGCAGGCCCGTGCGCGCTACGAGCTGGCGGCCGCACAGGTGCACCAGACGGCGGTGCAGGCCCGCAGCGAGGTGCGCGAGGCCTGGCATGGCTGGCGCACAGCGTATGACCTTGCGCGCCACTACCGCGACGAGATCGTGCCGCTGCGCCGCTTCATCACCGACGAGACGCTGCTGCGCTACAACGGCATGCTGACCGGGGTGTTCGACCTGCTGGCCGACACCCGCACCACCATCTCGGCCGTGGGCGCCAGCGTCGATGCGCTGCGCGACTTCTGGCTGATCGACACCGACCTGCGCACCGCGCTCACCGCCACCTCGCCTGGCGGTCTGGCGGCCCTGGGCAGCAGCGCATCCGCAGGCCCGGCCGACAGCGGCAAGGGACATTGAGCCATGACCCCCAGGACCGCAGCATGCACCCGATCGACATGAAACGACGCCACTTCTTTGGTGGAGCGGCCGCCCTCACCACCGCCGTGGCAGCCACCGCGGTCAGCCGCAGCGCGCTGGCCGCCCTGCCCGAGCCCGTGATCCAGACACGGCCCGACACGCAGGCGCCGCTGCCGCCCCCCAACGGGCGCCCCTACAACCCGGTGGTCACCCTCAACGGCTGGACCCTGCCCTGGCGCATGAACAACGGCGTGAAGGAGTTCCATCTGGTGGCCGAGCCGGTGGTGCGCGAGATGTGCCCCGGCTTCAAGGTCAACATGTGGGGCTACAACGGCCAGAGCCCGGGCCCCACCATCGAGGTGGTCGAAGGCGACCGGGTGCGCATCTTTGTCACCAACAAGCTGCCCGAGCACACCACCATCCACTGGCACGGCCAGCGCCTGCCCAACGGCATGGACGGCGTGGGGGGCCTCAACCAGAAGCAGATTCCGGTGGGCAAGACCTATGTGTACGAGTTCGTGGCGCGGCGACCGGGTACCTTCATGTACCACCCGCATGCCGACGAGATGACGCAGATGGCGATGGGCATGATGGGCTTGTGGGTCACGCACCCCAAGCTCGACCGCCAGGGCCGCCATCCGCTGATCGACACGGTGGACCGCGACTTCTGCTTCCTGCTCAACGCGTATGACATCGAGCCCGGCGCGATGACGCCGCGCATCATGACCATGCTCGACTTCAACATCTGGAGCTGGAACAGCCGCGTGTTCCCCGGCATCGACACGCTGAATGTGCGCCAGGGCGACCGGGTGCGCATCCGCTTCGGCAACCTGACGATGACGAACCACCCGATCCACATCCACGGCCACGAGTTCGAGGTGACCGGCACCGACGGCGGCCCGGTGCCCAAGACCGCGCGCTGGCCCGAGGTCACCACCGACGTGGCGGTAGGCCAGATGCGGCAGGTGGAGTTCATTGCCGACGAAGAAGGCGACTGGGCTTTTCACTGCCACAAGAGCCATCACACGATGAATGCGATGGGCCACGACGTGCCCACCCTGATCGGCGTGGACCACCGCGGCCTGGTGCAACGCATCCAGAAGGTGGTACCCGACTACATGGTGATGGGCGAGCGCGGCATGGCCGACATGGGCGAAATGGAAATGGCCCTGCCCGACAACACCGCGCCGATGATGACCGGCACCGGCCCGTTCGGCCCGATCGAGATGGGTGGCATGTTCACCATGATGAAGGTGCGGCGCGAGCAGAAACCCGGCGACTACAGCGACCCGGGCTGGTACCGCCAGCCGCCGGGCACGCAGGCCTTCGAGTACGGCGGGCCGCTGCCTGAGCCTGCGCGCTTTGAGTCCGAGAAGCGTTCGGGCGGCGCGCCCGTACCGGGGCTGAACAACCCGCCGTCGCCTGCAGCGGCGACGCAAGCCACCAAAGCGCAACCGGCACCATTGCAGCCGGCCACGGCTACGGTGCGAAAGCCCGGGCCCCATGCGCCGGGCCACCATTGAGGAGAAACGTCATGTCAGTTTCCTCAGGGCTTCAGGACAAGGCGCGCCCCGCCGTTGCGCGTCGCTGGTTTCAACAGACGCTACTTGTGCTTCCTGTGGCGTGGATCGCAGGCTTGCCAGGTGCTGTGCAAGCGCACGGCAACCAGGCACATGCCGCTCGCGACCCGAAGGCGCCCCGCGAGCAAAAGCCATGGGGCGTTGCAGGAGAGCCCTCGCGGGTCCGCCGCACGGTGGTGCTGCGCATGAACGACAGGATGCGCTTTGTGCCGTCACAGCTCGACATCGCACTGGGCGAGACCTTGCGCCTGCGGGTGCATAACGACGGCAAGGTGATGCACGAACTGGTGTTGGGTACCGAGGACGAGTTGCGCACGCATGCAGAGTTGATGAAAAAGTTCCCGGGTATGGAACACGACGAGCCATGGATGGCGCATGTGCCACCAGGCCGCAGTGGCGACCTCGTCTGGCACTTTAATCGGGAAGGCACCTTCCACTTCGCGTGCCTGATCGCGGGTCACTACGAGGCCGGCATGCGCGGTATCGTAAAGGTCAGCCGCCCATGAGCCCGCCCCCCTCTGGACTGACCCGGCGCCTGTGGCTAGCGATGGCCGCCGCCAAGCTCGGTGTTGCGATATGCGCATCAGCCACATCTACTGCGCAGGCGGCGCGATGGCCACTGGTGGAGGTCTGGAAGGACCCGAACTGCGGTTGTTGCAAGCTGTGGGTCGAACACCTGCAGGAGAACGGCTTCAGTATGCGGGTCTACGCCACAGGCAACAGCGCAGTGCGTGCCCGTCTCGGCATACCACGCGGGCTGGGTTCGTGTCATACCGCGCTGGTGGCGGGCTACGCCATTGAAGGCCATGTGCCGGCCAGCGAGATTCAGCGCCTGTTGCGCGAGCGCCCGAGTGACCTCGGGCTGGCGGTGCCGGGCATGCCGGTAGGCTCGCCGGGCAAGGACGGGCCGGCCTATGGCAACCGCCGTGATGCCTATGACGTGCTACTGGTGCTACGCGACGGCTCCACCGGGCGCTTCCGCCATTACCCCGCCATTCCGGCTGTACCTGCAGGCATGCGCAGTTGAGTGCACCCTCTCCTGACCTGAGCCAACCACCCACCCCAAGAACTGGAGAACCCCATGAAAAAGACCGTGGCCACCCTGCTGCTGGGCACACTTCTGAGCAGCGCGTGGGCGCAAGCAACGCCCGAGCGCGCCGAAGCCGAAGTGCGCCGCATCGACAAGGATGCGAAGAAGGTCATGCTGAAGCATGGACCGATCAAGAGCCTGGACATGCCGCCGATGACGATGGTGTTTCAGGTGCGCGATGCCGCACTGCTCGACAGCCTGGCGGTTGGCGACAAGATCCTGTTCACCGCCGAGAAGCAGCAAGGCTCATACGTGGTGACCACGCTCGAGAAAGCGAAGTAGCGGCTGCAGGCGCGCGCTGCGCTACCCTTGCGTACATGACTGATGCATCCCTGGCGCAGGCGCCCGCTCCCCATGGCGCCATCACCGACGTGGCCGGCATCGAGGTCGGCCACTTCACCGACACGCGACGGCCCACCGGCTGCAGCGTGGTCATCGCCCGCGACGGCGCGGTGGCTGGCGTGGATGTGCGTGGCAGCGCGCCCGGCACGCGGGAGACCGACCTGCTCTCGCCGATCAACCTGGTGGACCGGGTGCATGCGGTGATGCTCTCGGGCGGCAGTGCCTTCGGGCTGGATGCCGCCACCGGCGCAATGCGCTGGCTTGAAGAGCAGGGCATCGGTTTTGATGTGGGTGTGGCACGCGTGCCCATCGTGCCCGCTGCGGTGCTGTTTGACCTGCATGTGGGCGATGCCTCGGTGCGCCCGGATGCGGCGGCGGGCTACGCAGCGTGCCAGGCCGCCAGCCGCAGCGCACCGGCGCAGGGCAATGTGGGCGCGGGCGCAGGCGCCGTGGTGGGCAAGGTGTTTGGCATGGCACGCGCGATGCGCGGCGGCATCGGCACGGCGTCGGTGCGCGTGGGCGAGGCGACGGTGGGCGCACTGGTTGCCTGCAACGCCATCGGTGACGTGATCGACCCCGACACCGGCCGCGTGGTCGCCGGCGCACGCACAGCCGACGGTGTGGCGCTCGCGGATGCGCGCCACGCCTTGCTGCGTGGCGAAGCTCCCAACCCCCTGCTGGCAGGCACCAACACCACCATCGGCGTGGTGGCCACCGATGCCGCCCTCACCAAGCCGCAGGCCGCCAAGCTGGCGCAAGTGGCGCACGACGGGCTGGCCCGCAGCATCGACCCGGTGCACACGCTGTCGGATGGCGACACGCTGTTTGCACTCGCCACCGGCCGCGCTTCAAGGCACCCGGGCATGCTGGTGCTGGCGGTGATGGCCGCGCGGGCGGTGGCGCTGGCCACCGTGCAGGCGGTGTGGCATGCGCAGCGGCTGGCGCTGCCCGATCTGTCGCTGCCGGCGGCGCGCGACCTGAACCCGACCCGCCAGCGTTAGCGCGCCAGCGGTGGTGGGTCAGGTGTTGCTGGCGCTGTTGCGCAGGGCGATCTCGGCCACTGCATCCAGCGCGCCGTCGACCATGCCCTGCTGTGCCACCACCCTGAGCTGGCCCTGCGCGCGCAGGCGCCCGAGCTGGGCCGCCGTGAGAACCGCCTCACCGCCATTGGCGTCGGTGAAGCGGTAGCCCGCACCGTCGTCCGAGGCGCCTTCGCAGCGCCAGCGCAACCAGCGGCCCTCGGCCTGCACTTCCACCCAGGCGCCGGCGGTGAGGGCATTGCCCAGGCCTCCCGGCGCGGCGGCTGTCTCGTCCTCTTGCGACCACTCGTGCGGCGCGGTGTCCTCGAACATCGGCATCATCTCGGTGGGCGGCGCGGTGTCCTCGAAGTCCATCTGCATCAGGCCGGACTCTTCCATCCAAAGCCCATCGTGCAGCTGGCTGTCCAGCAGCGGGCGTGCGACGGCCGCAGGCGCTGCCGCACCGCTGTTGGCCGAAAGCAGCGCAGACTGGTGCAGCGCGGCGAGCTCCTGCATGAAGAGCTCGAGCTTGTTGGGCGCATAGCGGATGAACTCGAGCCCGCCGCGCACGGTGGCGGTGAGCCCCGGCACCACGCTCGCCAGACGCGCCACCTGCCCGCCCGCTGCGCCCATCTTGGTGGTCCACAGCAGGTCAGTGACCACGTCCTCGAACGCCTTGGGATCGGTCTGCGACCCTTGCCCGAGCAGGCGGGCCTCGGCAATCACATGCGCCCAGGGGCCGCGCAGGAACAGCGCAATCGAGCGCGGCACGCCGGCCTGGCGCGCGCGCTTGACGAGCTCGTCGCCGATCTCATCAGCCAGCCGCTGGCGCTGCGTCATGTGGCTGAAGGCGCGCGCCTCGCTCTCGCGCTTGCGCTGGTCGCGGCGCTGCGCGTCGCGCAGGGCATCGTCCAGGCTTTCCAGCGCGAAGGTGAAGGGCTCGGCGCCCTCGACCTTGCTGTCGCACACCACGCCCACCGCGTGGCGCACCGAACCCAGGTAGACCTGGAAGGTCGCGTCTTCCTCGTGCGTCCAGGCCAGGCTGTTTTGCGTGATGCGGTCAAGCAGCGCACGCGCGGGGTGCTGCTTGTCGGAGAAAAAGCGCGGGTCGGCCACCGCCAGGCGCAGCAGCGCAGGGCGCAACTGCGCGATGGCCGCGCGCACCGAAGGCAGCAGCCGGTCGTCTGACGCCAGCTGCTCCAGCATGATCTGCACCACCTCCAGCGCCAGCGCCTGCGAGGTGTTGCGGGCCTGCACCACCTGGGCGGGCGCCGACTGGCCCGAGCCGTCATCGATCCGGAAGCTGCGGAAGGCCACCCGCTGCACCATCTCTTCGACCTCGCCCATCTCCTCCAGCGTCTCGAAGGCCGCGGGCATGGTCATCTGGAAATCCGGCTGCGGCGCAGCTGCCGCACCACCCGCCGACGCATCCGGCGCCACTTGCCCGGCCAGTAACTCGTGCAGCCGCGCCAGCGTCAGCAGCTTGCCATCGGCATCGGACACCGCACCTTGCGGCACCGCCGCGCCGGTCTCATCCAGATGGATGGGCGGCAGGTCCAGCAACGGCAAGCCACCGGGATCGGTGGCCTGAAATTCCGGCTCACGCTGTCGGGCGGCGGGGGCGGCCGGCGCTGCAGGCGCCTCCACATCAAAACCGAAGGCTGCGCGTGGCGCTGCGGCCTGCCGCACACCGGTGCCGGTACCCACCGGCCCGCCACCGGCAGCCGGAGCAGGCGCACCGGGGCGCACGCTGCTGGTGGGCTGGGTGATGACGCGAAAGCTCGCAGCGCCCACGCCCTGGGCACGCAGCAGGTCGGACAGCTCGTCGTACACCTTGGCCAGATGCGGGCCAAAGTGCTCGCCGAACACCTGCATCCAGCGCATGCGCGACTTGACCGGCGCCTTGGTCTCGCCCATGGCGCGCCGCAGGCTGCGCATGTAGACCTCGGGGCGCAGCGGGTTGCGGTCCATCTGCACCCGCGGCAGGCCCTGGGCCGAGCAAATCAGCGAATTGAGCTGGGCCAGCTCGCCCTCCACCGCGTTGGTGGCGGCCTGCTGCGCGCGTGCGGTCTCGACGTTTTCCTGCACCTGCTCGGAATCCATCAGCTCCAGCGAACCGAAGCTCAGGCCGCCACCGCCCTTGCCGCTGCCGTCGATGGCACGCAGCACCTCCTCGCGCATCATGCGCGGGAACGCGTCCTGCAGGATGGCCTGGCCGCGCACCAGCTGGCCGAGGATGTCCATCAGCTCCACCCGCTCGCCGGGCAGAACCGACTGGTCTGCCAGACGCTGCAGGCCCTGGCGCGAGGCGGTCAGCACCTCGCCAAGCATCGCGCTGCAACCGCGCAGGGCTGCATCGATACACAGCTGGAAGGGAGAAGGTCCGGACGGGGCAGCCATGATCGTGAGCGAGGGGAAATTCAGTAACAAGTCACTTCAGTGCTTTATACCGCACCCGCTTGGGTTTGGCACCCTCTTCGCCCAGCCGTTTCTTCTTGTCGGCCTCGTATTCCTGGTAGTTGCCGTCGAAGAAAACCCATTGGGAATCGCCCTCGCAGGCGAGGATGTGGGTGGCAATGCGGTCGAGGAACCAGCGGTCGTGGCTGATCACCAACACGCTGCCCGCAAACTCGAGCAGCGCGTCTTCCAGCGCGCGCAGGGTTTCCACGTCCAGGTCGTTGGACGGCTCGTCGAGCAGCAGCACGTTGCCGCCCTGCATCAGCGTCTTGGCCAGGTGCAGCCGGCCGCGCTCGCCGCCTGAGAGCAGACCCACCTTCTTCTGCTGGTCGCCGCCGTTGAAGTTGAAGCGGCCGCAGTAGGCGCGGCTGGGCATCTGGAACTTGCCCACCGTCAGGATGTCCAGACCGCCCGAGATGTCCTCCCACACGGTCTTGTCGTTGCCCAGGTCGTCGCGGCTCTGGTCCACAAAGGCCATCTTCACCGTCTTGCCGATCTCCACCGTGCCGCTGTCGGGCTGCTCGCGACCGGCGATCATCTTGAACAGGGTGGACTTGCCCGCGCCGTTCGGGCCGATGATGCCGACGATCGCACCGGCCGGCACCTTGAAGCTCAGGTTGTCGATCAGCAGCCGGTCGCCGAAGGACTTGCTGACGTTCTTGAACTCGATGACCTCGTTGCCCAGACGCTCGGCCACCGGGATGAAGATCTCCTGTGTCTCGTTGCGCTTCTGGTATTCGTAGTCGCTCAGCTCCTCGAAGCGCGCCAGGCGCGCCTTGCTCTTGGCCTGGCGGCCCTTGGGGTTCTGGCGCGCCCACTCTAGCTCCTTCTTCAGCGCCTTGGCGCGCGCCTCTTCGCCCTTCTGTTCTTGCTGCAGGCGGTTTTCCTTTTGCTCCAGCCACGAGCTGTAGTTGCCCTTCCACGGGATGCCGTAGCCGCGGTCGAGTTCCAGGATCCACTCGGCCGCGTTGTCCAGGAAGTAGCGGTCGTGGGTGATGCCCACCACCGTGCCCGCAAAGCGCTGCAGGAACTGCTCGAGCCACTCCACGCTTTCGGCGTCCAGGTGGTTGGTGGGCTCGTCGAGCAGCAGCATGTCGGGCTTGCTCAGCAGCAGGCGGCACAGCGCCACACGGCGCTTCTCACCGCCCGACAGGTGCTTGATCTGCGCCTCCCAGGGCGGCAGGCGCAGCGCGTCGGCGGCAATCTCCAGCTGATGGTCACCGCCGTCGCCGGCGGCGGCGATGATCGCTTCCAGCTCGGCCTGCTCGGCGGCCAGCGCGTCAAAGTCGGCGTTCTCTTCGGCGTAGGCGGCGTACACCTCTTCCAGCCGGGCCTGCGCGGCCTTCACCTCGCCCATGCCGCCTTCCACCGCCTCGCGCACCGTCTGCTCGGGGTCGAGTTGCGGCTCCTGCGGCAGGTATCCGATCTTCAGGCCCGGCATCGGCAGCGCCTCGCCCTCGATTTCCTTGTCCACGCCGGCCATGATCTTCAGCAGCGTGGACTTGCCCGAGCCGTTCAAGCCCAGCACGCCGATTTTGGCGCCGGGAAAGAAGGACAAGGAGATGTCCTTGAGGATCTGGCGCTTGGGCGGCACGATCTTGCCGACCCGGTTCATGGTGTAGACGTATTGCGACATGGTGAGCTTCGGTTGGGGGCGCATGCGGATGCGCAAGGGCCCGGATTATCGACTCATGCGACAATCCGGCCTGTTGCCACTCAGTCACCGGCAACGCCGGCAACCTGCCGGGGACGCCCGACGGCCCATCTCACCCTGCCGCCCGGGCCTCCCGCCCTCCCGTTTGCATCCGCCCTCGACTGGTACGCGCCCCTGGCGCGAACAAGCGGACCCCAGTGCCCGGACCGGGCACCCCATCATGACCTTTGACGATCTGAAACTGGCTCCGGCCATCCTGAAAGCCGTGCGCGAGCAGGGCTACGACACCCCCACCCCCATCCAGGCGCAAGCCATCCCCGCGGTCCTCGAGGGCCACGACCTGCTGGCCGGCGCACAAACCGGCACCGGCAAGACCGCCGCCTTCACCCTGCCGATGCTGCACAAGCTCACCATGAGCCGCAGCGCGACCAGCAAGTTCGGCAGCTACGGCATCCGCGCGCTGGTGCTCACCCCCACCCGCGAACTGGCCGCACAGGTGGAGGAATCGATCCGCACCTACGGCAAGTACCTGCAGCTCACCTCCACCGTGATCTTCGGCGGTGTGGGCATGAACCCGCAGATCGAGCGCATGCGCCAGGGCGTGGACATCCTGGTGGCCACCCCCGGCCGCCTGCTCGACTTGCAGCAGCAGGGCTTCCTGGACCTGTCCACGGTGCAGATCCTGGTGCTGGACGAAGCCGACCGCATGCTCGACATGGGCTTCATCCACGACGTGAAGAAGGTGCTGGCGCTGGTGCCGCAGACCAAGCAGAGCCTGCTGTTCTCGGCCACCTTCAGTGACGAGATCCGCGACCTGGCCGGCGGGCTGCTGCGCAACCCGCAGAGCATCCAGGTCACGCCGCGCAACACCACGGTGCAGCGCATCGCGCAGGTGGTGCACCCGGTGGGCCGCGCCAAGAAGAAGGCGCTGCTGGCGCACATCATCCAGCAACACGACTGGAGCCAGGTGCTGGTGTTCACCCGCACCAAGTTCGGCGCCAACCATGTGGCCGAGTTCCTGACGAAAAACGGCATCACCGCGATGGCGCTGCACGGCAACAAGAGCCAGACCGCGCGCACCCAGGCGCTGGCCGGCTTCAAGAGCGGCGAGATCCGAGCGCTGGTGGCCACCGACATTGCTGCACGCGGCATCGACATCGACGACCTGCCGCATGTCGTGAACTACGAGATTCCGAACGTGCCCGAGGACTACGTTCACCGCATCGGCCGCACCGGCCGCGCGGGCAAGGAAGGCCAGGCGGTCAGCCTGGTGTGCCTGGACGAAGAAGGCTTCATGCAGGAGATCGAGCGCTTCACCAAGCAGCAGATTGCAGCGCAGGTGGTCGACGGCTTCGGCCCGGACGAGGGCGAGCGCGCCGAACCGATCGCCATGGGCCGCCAGGTGCTGTGGGGCGGACTGGGCAAGCCGCCAAGCCGCGAGGTGATGTCGGCCGCAGCCAAGAGCGCACGCCAGGAAATGATGCAGCGCATCCGCGAAAACCGCGCCACGCAGGAGCGTGGTGGCGAACGCGGCGGGGATCGCGGCGGTGAGCGCGGCCCGGGCCAGCGCCAGGGCGGCGGGCGCGGCGCACCGAACGGCGGCAACGCGTCCGCTCAGGCCGGCGACGGCGGACGCTCGGGCAACGCGGGGCACTCGCGGCGGCGTCGCGGCGGTCAGCGCGGGGCACCGGCGCATGGCGAGCGCATGCCGCGCGATGACGCACCGCGCGACTGGAACGACAACGACCGCCCGGACGGCGGCGCGCCGCACCACGCAGCGCACGCCGGCGCCAACGGCAGCGCGCGTGACGCGCACGACGAGTGGCGCGATGACGAGCGCATGCCGCGCAACATCGATCCGCTGCGCACCAACATGCCGGGCCGCCGCGACATGACCGGCCTGCGCCGCGTCAATGCAGGCGGCCAGCCCGACCCCACCCGCACCAGCATCGATGTGATGGGCGCGGGCAAGCGCGCCGGTGGTGGTGGCGGCGGCGGTGGTGGAGGCGGCGGCGGTGGCGGGCGACGTCGCCGTCGTGGCGGTGGCGGTGGAGGCGGGGGCCGCGGCCCCGGCGGCTGACGTCCGCGCGTCTCAGGCGGTGCTGGCCCGCACGGACATCAGCACAGGCATCAATCCGCTGCGCTAACCCTCACCAAGGCGTCCTTGCGGCGCGGCAGGTCGGGCAGCAGCTGCAGGCCGAGCCCGGGCTTGTCGTTCAGGCTGATCATGCCGCGCTCCACACGCGGCAGCTCGGTCACCAGTTCCTTGTACCAGCCGCTGTAGAAGGCGCGCACGCTCTCCTGGATCAGCGCGTTGGGCGCGTGCAGTGACAGGTGGGTGGACGCGGCCCACACCACCGGGCCGGTGCAGTCGTGCGGCGCCACCGGCAGCTGCCAGGCGTCGGCCATCGCGGCAATCTTGCGCGCCTCGGTCAGGCCGCCGCACCAGCTCAGGTCCAGCATCACCACGCCGGCCACGCCGGTCTGCAGGTAGTCCTTGAAGCTCCACTTGTAGCTCAGGGTCTCGCTCGCGCAGATCAGCGCGTCGCTGTGCGGCGCGTACTGCTTCAGCAGGTCCAGCGAGTCCATGCGGATCACGTCTTCGTGCCAGAAGGTGTTGAAGGGCTTGAGCGCCCGTGCGATCTTCTGCGCCATCGGCAGCCGCCACAGGCTGTGGAACTCGACCATGATGTCCATGCGCTCGCCCACGGCGCTGCGGATCTTGCGAAAGGGCTCGAGCGCCTCATCCAGCTCGGCCGCGCTGATGTACTGGCCGTCGCTGCGCTCGGCAGCGATGTCAAACGGCCAGATCTTTATCGCGGTGATGCCCTCGGACAGCAGCGACTCGGCCAGTTCGTCGGCGTGATGCAGGAACCCCTGCAGGTCCTCGTACGGCCCCTGCGTGTTGCCCACGCCCCAGTTCGAGCTGGTCTGGTTGGCAGTGCTGCGGATGTACTGGTAGCCGGCGCAGGTGTTGTAGATGCGGATGCTCTCGCGGCTGCGGCCGCCCAGCGCGGTGTGCAGCGGCAGGCCCGCGGCCTGGCCGAAGATGTCCCACAGCGCGATGTCCACCGCTGAGTTGCCACGCGTCTCCACGCCCGAGCCGCGCCAGCCGAGGTAGCCGGTCAGATCGCGTGCGCGGGCCTCGATGGCCAGCGGGTCCTTGCCGACGAGGCGCGGCGCGGCCCACTCGTGCAGGTAGGCCTCGACCGCGGCAGCGCCCATGAAGGTCTCGCCCAGGCCCACCAGGCCCTCGTCGGTGTGCAGGCGCACCCACAGGATGTTGGGAAATTCGCCCAGGCGGATGGTCTCGAGTTGCGTGATCTTCATCGTGCTTGCGCTCCAAGGAAAACGGCATCGCCCCCGTGGCGGAAGCGATGCCGTGTCTGCAGGCGGTGACGGTGGATCAGCCGCCGCGCGCCTTCTTCAGTGCGTCGAGCACGACGTTGACCGCCTCGGCGCCGATGGTCGGCACGTTCTTGTCGTACACCGGCTTGACCTTGTCGAACATGCGGCGCTGCTCGGCCGGCGTGATCTCGTTGACCTGCATGCCCTTGGTGCGCAGGCTGGCGAGCGAACGCTCGTTGAGGGTGCGGTTGGCCGCGCGCTGCACCTTCTGGCCTTCGACGGCGGCCTCGCGCAGCACGGCCTGCTCTTGCGGGCTGAGCTGGTCCCACAGGCGCTTGCTGTAGAGCACCAGGAAGGGCGTGTAGGCGTGGCGCGTGACGCTCAGGTAGCGCTGCACTTCGTTGAACTTCGAGGTCTCGATGGTCACGAAGGGGTTCTCCTGGCCGTCGATGGTCTTGGTCTCCAGTGCGGTGAACACCTCGCCAAAGGCCATCGGCACCGCATTGGTGCCCAGCGTGCGGAAGGTGTCCAGGAAGATGTTGTTCTGCATCACCCGCACCTTCACGCCGTCGAAGTCCTCGACCTTGGTCACCGGGCGCTTGCTGTTGGTCAGGTTGCGGAAGCCGTTCTCCCAGTAGGCCAGGTTGATCAGGCCCGCTTCTTCGAGCTTCTTGGTGAAGTACGCACCCGCCGGACCGTCGAGCACCGCATCGGCCTCGCGCTCGTTGGCGAACAGGAACGGCAGGTCGAACACGCCGAGTTCCTTGACGATGCCCACCAGCGGGCTCGAGGAGGTGCACACCATCTCTTGCGTGCCGGCGCGCAGCGCCTGGGTGGCCTGCAGGTCACCACCCGCCGAGCCGCCCCAGAAGGCATTGATCTTGAGCCTGCCGCCGGACTTGGCAGCCAGGATCTCCTGCATCTTCTTGACGCCCACACCCACCGGGTGGTCCTCGTTCACGCCGTTGGTGAACTTGATGGTGCGGTCGGCAAACTGGGCAAAGGCCGGGGCCGCAAACAGCAGCGGTGCGCCGGCAGCAGCCGTCACCAGGGTTCTGCGCTGAATCATGAAAGTCTCCTTCGTGGTTTCAGGGTTGCACAGCATCGGGCATCAGTGCAGCCACCACTTGAGCGGCACCAACACCAGATCGGGGAACAGCACCAGCAGGAACAGCACCGCCAGCTGGGCCAGGAAAAACGGCATCACGCCCTTGAAGGCATCGTCCATGGTGATGCGGGCGACGCCACACACCACATTGAGAACGGTGCCCACCGGCGGCGTGATCAGGCCGATCGCATTGTTCATGATGAACAGCACGCCGAAGTACACCGGGTCGATGCCGGCCTTGAGCACCACCGGCATCAGCACCGGCGTGAGGATCAGCACCGTGGGCGTGAAGTCCAGCGCCGTGCCCACCACCACGATCAGCACCATGATGACGAACATCAGCAGCATCTTGTTGCCCATCAGGGGCTCGAGCATCCTGGCGACTTCCGTCGGGATGTTGGCCACGGTGATCAGCCATGCGCTGACCATCGCCGCCGCCACCAGGAACATCACCACCGCGGTGGTCTTGCCCGCCGACAGCACCAGGCGGTACAGGTCGCGCAGGCGCAGTTCGCGGTAGATGAACATGCCCACCACGAAGCTGTAGACCGCTGCCACCACCGCCGCCTCGGTGGGGGTGAACACGCCGAACTTCATGCCGCCGAGGATCAGCACCGGCAGGGCCAGCGCGAAGATGCCCTCGGCGCTGATGCGCAGCCGCTCACCCATTCCCCTGCGCGGTGCCGGCTGCACGTTCTCGCGGCGCGCCAGCCACCACCATGTCAGGCCGATGGCCACGCCCATCAGGATGCCGGGCACGATGCCCGCCAGGAACAGCTTGGTGATGGACACGTTGCCCGCCACGCCGAAGATGATCATGCCGATGGACGGCGGAATCACCGGCGCGATGATGCCGCCCGAGGCAATGAGGCCGGCCGAGCGGTCGACCCGGTAGCCCGCCTGCTTCATCATCGGGATCAGCAGCGCAGCCAGCGCCGCGGTGTCGGCCACCGCCGAGCCCGACAGCGAGGCCATGATCACCGCCGCAATCACCGCCACATAGCCCAGCCCGCCGCGGAAGTGGCCGACCCAGGCCATCGCGAAGTTGACGATGCGCCGGCTCAGGCCGCCGGCGTTCATGAACTCGCCGGCCAGCAGGAAGAAGGGCACCGCCAGCAGCGGAAAGTTGTCGGCGCCGTCGATGAAGCGCTGCGCCAGGATCTGGCTGTCAAACGCCGGCAACGCACCGGTGGCGGCCATGAACCCCATCAGCGCCAGGCCGCAGATCAGCAGCGCATAGGCAATCGGCATGCCGATGGCCATGGCGCCCAGCAGGCTGAGCAGGAACACCGCCACCGTCATGCGCGGCCCCCGCCCGGCGTGTCCACCGTCACCGTGTCTTCGGATTCGCGCACCTGCACCAGTTCATCGTCGCCGATGCGGCCGCTGACGATGCGCCACAGCACATGCAGGTTGAACAGGGCCATCACGACGCCCACCACGTAGCCGATGCCGTAGATCCAGATCATCGAGATGCCGACGACCGGCGAGACGTTGGTCACCTGCAGTTCGTGCATCTTCCAGGTGCCCAGGATCAGCAGCAGGTTGCACCACAGCATCAGCGACTCGCTGATGAACAGGCAGGCCTTCTTGCCACCACGCCCGAGGTGCTTGATCAGCGTGTCCACGCCCAGGTGCGACTTCTCGCGCATGGCAATCATCGCGCCGATGTAGGTGAGCCAGATGAAGCAGTAGCGCGACATCTCTTCGGACACCAGGATGCCCGAGTTGAAGCCGTAGCGCAGCACCACGTTGCCGAACACCATGAACACCATGGCCACCATGCAACCCACCACCAGCAGGTTGAGCAGGCGAAACCAGTGGTCGACGAGCTTGTGCATGGGCAGGTGCAAAACGATATCAGGCGGCGCGACTGAGCAGCGGCGCCGGGCGGTTGAGTTGCGGCAGCCGCCTGCGCGAGGCCAGCACCGTCTCGATGTCCTGGCGCGCGCCGTCGATCAGCACCTTGATCGCCTTTTCGGCGCGCTCGGGCTGGTGCGCAATCACCGCATCGAGCACCGCGCGGTGCAGCGGCAGCGAACGGCGCGGGCCGTCGGGCCGCGAGGTGGAGATCTCGAAGCTGGTGCGCAGCAGCGCCGCCAGCGCCTTGCTCATCTGCACCAGCATGCGGTTGCCTGAGGCCTGCAGCAGGCCCTGATGAAAGTGCAGGTCGTGCGTCACATAGTCGCCGCCCTGCTCCACCGCGCGCTTCATGCCGGCAAAAGCCTCTTCGATGCGCGCAATGTCTTGCGGCGTGGCGCGTTCGGCAGCCAGGCGCACCGCTGCGGGCTCGACCGCGCGCCGCAGGTCCTGCAGGTCGCGCAGGAACTCGGGCGTGAGCCCCGCCTTGGACTGCCAGATGATCACGTCGGGGTCGAACCAGTTCCAGTCGGAGGACTCGCGCACCCGCGTGCCGACCTTCGGGCCGGTGGACACCAGCCCCTTGGCCACCAGCGACTTGACCGCCTCGCGCACCACGGTGCGGCTCACGCCCAGCGACTCGCACAGCTGCGGCTCGGGCGGGATCGCGCTGCCCGCGGCCCAGCGCCCCGCGACGATGCTCTCGCCGAGGTGGTCAACCGTGTTGCCGTGGACGTTCTTGATCATGGTTACTACCGATCACTGCCGGCAATCGTATGACCATAATATGTTTGCTTCCTCAGGGGTTTCCCGCATGGCTTGCCGGCGGGTCGTGTTCCACCACCAAGATCGTTCGCCATGAGCTCCACTCCACGCCGCAAGAAACCATCCGAACTGCGCAGCCAGCAGTGGTTCGGCCGCCAGGACCGCGACGGCTTTGCCTACCGCAGCTGGGTCAAGGGCAAGGGCGTGCCGCACGACCAGTTCGATGGCCGCCCGGTCATCGGCATCTGCAACACCTTCAGCGAACTCACGCCCTGCAACAGCCACTTCCGCACGCTGGCCGAGCAGGTGAAGATCGGCGTGTACGAAGCGGGCGGCTTCCCGCTGGAGTTCCCGGTGATGTCGCTCGGCGAGACGCTGCTGCGCCCCTCCGCCATGCTGTACCGCAACCTCGCCAGCATGGACGTGGAAGAAAGCATCCGCGGCAACCCGATCGACGGTGTCGTGCTGCTGATGGGCTGCGACAAGACCACGCCCTCGCTGCTGATGGGCGCGTCCAGCGTGGGCCTGCCGACCATTGGCGTGAGCGGCGGCCCGATGCTCAACGGCAAGTGGCGCGGCCAGGAACTGGGCAGCGGCACCGGCGTGTGGAGCATGAGTGAGCAGGTGCGCGCCGGCACGCTGAAGCTGCAGGACTTCTTCGAGGCCGAGAGCTGCATGCACCGCAGCCACGGCCACTGCATGACGATGGGGACCGCGTCCACCATGGCCAGCATGGTCGAGGCACTGGGCATCGGCCTGCCCGGCAACGCCGCCTACCCGGCGGTGGACGGCCGGCGCAACGTGCTGGCACGCAACGCGGGCCGTCGCATCGTCGAGATGGTGCACACCGACCAGACCATCAGCCAGGTGCTGACGCGCGAGGCCTTCGAGAACGCGATTCGCGTGCTGGCCGCGATCGGCGGCAGCACCAACGCGGTGATCCACCTGATTGCGATCGCCGGGCGCCTGGGCATCCAGCTCACGGTGGATGACTTCGAGCGCCTGGGCAGCGAGATGCCCTGCCTGCTGAACCTGCAGCCCAGCGGCGAGCACCTGATGGAGGACTTCTGCTACGCCGGCGGCATCCCGGTGGTGATGAAGGAAATCCAGCACCTGCTGCACCGTGAGATCGTCACCGTCAGCGGCAAGACGGTGGCCGAGAACATTGCCGACGCGCAGAACTTCGACCCGCGCGTGATCAAGACCATGGACTCGCCGTTCAAGGAGAAGGCGGGCATCGCCATCCTGCGCGGCAACCTCGCGCCGCGCGGCGCGGTCATCAAGCCGAGCGCTGCCACGCCCGCGCTGATGGTGCACACCGGCCGCGCGGTGGTGTTCGAGGACAGCGACGACTTCCACAAGCGCATCGACGACGAGAACCTGGACGTGGACGAGACCTGCATCCTGGTGCTCAAGAACTGCGGGCCCAAGGGCTACCCCGGCATGGCCGAGGTGGGCAACATGCCGCTGCCACCCAAGGTGCTTCGCAAGGGCATCACCGACATGGTTCGCATCAGCGATGCGCGCATGAGCGGCACCGCCTACGGCACCGTGGTGCTGCACACCGCGCCCGAGGCGGCGGCGGGCGGGCCGCTGGCCATCGTGAAGAACGGCGACCAGATCACGCTGGACGTACCCAACCGCAAGCTGCACCTGCACATCAGCGACGACGAACTGAAGGCGCGCCTTTCGCAATGGAAGGCGCCCGAGCCGCCGCTGAAGTCGGGCTACTGGAAGCTCTACATCGACCATGTGCTGCAAGCCGACCAGGGCGCCGACCTTGACTTCCTGGTGGGGCAGCGCGGCGCCTTCGTGCCCAAGGACAACCACTGACCTGCGGAGTGGCGCCGTGCGCGAACTGGTCGCGGTAGATTGGGGCACCAGCCGCCTGCGCGCGGCACTCATCGGCACCGGCGGCGAGGTCGTTGCGTCGCGCGAGTCGGACGACGGCATCCTGAAAGTGCCCGCCGGCGGCTTTGATGCGGTGTTCGCCCGCATCTGCGGCGACTGGATGCAGGGCGGTGACCGGCTGTGCCTGATGTCGGGCATGGTGGGCAGCCGCAACGGCTGGCGCGAAGCGGCCTACGCACCCTGCCCGGCCGGCTTCGATGACCTGCCGGCCCACCTGCTGTGGCTTGAGCCTGGCCGCCATGCCATCGTGCCCGGGCTGCGCTGCGAGCACGACGGCATGCCCGACCTGATGCGCGGCGAAGAGGTGCAGGTGTTCGGCGCACTCGCCCTGCTCGGCTTGCAGGACGCCACCGTGGTGCTGCCTGGCACCCACAGCAAGTGGTGCGAGGTGCGCGGCGGCCGCATCGAACGCTTTCGCACCTGCCTGAGCGGTGAGGCCTATGCGCTGCTGCGCGAGCATTCCATCCTGGGCCGCGGCGTGCCCGGCACGGGCGCCACGGGTTCGCCGGGTGAGACCGGCTTTGACCGCGGCGCGTTCGTCGAAGGCCTGGCGCAAGCGCGGCGCAGCGGCAGCCTGCTGGCCAGTGCCTTCAGTGCGCGCAGCCGCGTGCTGATGCAACAGCTGGCGCCGGCGGCGGTGCCCGACTATCTGTCAGGCCTGGTAATCGGTGAAGAGCTGCGTGTGGGCCTGGGCTGGCTGGCTGCATCGCCCGCGCAGCCCGTGGCGGTGGTGGGAGCGCCCGGCCTCACCGCCCTGTATGCCCTGGCACTGGAACTGGAACTCGCATCGGAGGCTGCAGGCCCACACCGCACCGTGCACTGCGTGGGCGACGAAGCCAGCTGGCATGGCCTGATCGGGCTGGCGCGCGCCCTTTAACGCAGGCTTCGCACATCTTTGGCGACCCGCTCCACCCTGCCTCACTCACCACCGCCCATGCCAGCACCCACCTCCCGCACACACCACCCTGATCGTCCCGGTGCCGCAGCAGCGCCTGCCGCGCAGCGGCACGCCGCGTTCGATGCCGCACTGCAGCGCTGCGGCCTGGTGGCCATCCTGCGAGGCATCACGCCCGGCGAGGCACCGGCTGTCGGTGAGGGCATCGTGCGCGCCGGCATCGACATGCTGGAGGTGCCGCTCAATTCGCCGCAGCCGCTGCACAGCATCGCGGCGCTGCGCGAACGGCTGCCGCAGGCGCTGGTGGGTGCGGGTACGGTGCTGAGCGCGCAACAGGTGCGCGAGGTGCATGCCGCCGGCGCGCAGCTGGTGGTGGCGCCAAACTTCAACGCCGCGGTGGTGCACGAGGCCCTGGCACTGGGCATGGCCTGCGTGCCGGGTGTGGCCACGCCCACCGAGGCCTTCGCCGCCCTGGCCGCCGGCGCGCACGCGCTGAAGCTCTTTCCGGCCGAGCTGCTGACGCCGCCGGTGCTCAAGGCCTTGCGCGCGGTGCTGCCCGCCGATGCACTGCTGCTGCCGGTGGGCGGCATCTCGGCGCAGAACATGGCCGCCTACCGCGCTGCGGGTGCCGACGGGTTCGGCATCGGCTCGGCGCTGTACCGTCCCGGGAGAGAAGCAGCCGAAGTGCTCGCCAGCGCGCATGCGTTCGTCGCCGCATGGCGCGGTACCATGAGGGCATGAGCCATACGCCCTTTCCCTACGCTCCACGCAACGACATCCACCTGGGCCTGAAAGACCGCGTAACGCTGGTCACCGGCGGCGCACAAGGCATCGGCGAGGCCTGTGCCCGCCGCTTCGCCCGCGAAGGCGCGCCGGTGGTGATTGCCGACATCCACGACGCACGCGGCGAGAAGATCGCCCGCGAGATCGGCGGCACCTTCATCCACTGCGATGTGGGCGACAGCGCACAGGTGCATGCGATGGTGGATGCGGTGGTGGCCGCGCACGGCCGCATCGACGTACTGGTGAACAACGCGGGCATCTTTCGCGCGTCCAACTTCCTTGACATCACCGAAGCCGACTTTGACGCGGTGCTGCGGGTCAACCTCAAGGGCGCGTTCCTGGTGGCGCAGGCGGTGGCGCGGGTGATGGCCCGCGCGCGGCGCGGCAGCATCGTGCACATGAGCTCGGTCAATGCGGTGATGGCGATCCCCTCGATTGCCAGCTACAACCTCAGCAAGGGCGGCGTGAACCAGCTCACGCGCGTCATGTCCCTGGCGCTGGCCGAGTACGGCATCCGGGTCAATGCGGTCGCGCCGGGCACGATTGCCACCGAACTGGCTGCCAAGGCGGTGCTGACCAGCGACGAGGCGCGCAACCGCATCCTCAGCCGCACGCCGATGCTGCGCCTGGGCGAACCGGCCGAGGTGGCCGAGGCGGTGGCCTGGCTGGCCAGCGATGCGGCGAGCTACATCACCGGCGAGATTGTGGTCATCGATGGCGGCCGCATGGCGCTGAACTACACGGTGCCGGTGCCGGGATCCACCCCATGAGCGACAGCGCAGCGCCCCTGCGCGTGATCTCGTCGATGGCCACGCGGCAGGTGCTGGCCGAACTGGTGTCGCTGTACCGCCAGCAGGGCGGCACCGACGTGCAGGTGGAATCGGTCGGCGGCGTCGATGCGGCCAAGCGTGTGCAGGCCGGTGAGGCTTTCGACGTGGTGGCGCTGGCTTCCAGGGCGATCGACGAGCTGATCGCGGCCGGTCGGGTGCTCGCACCGCGCACCGACCTCGTTCATTCCGGTGTGGCGGTGGCGGTGCGCAGCGGCGCGCCGCTGCCCGACCTGTCCAGTGAAGACGCGGTCAAGGCCGCCGTGCTGGCAGCGCCCACGCTCAGCTGTTCCACCGGGCCCAGCGGCGTGGCGCTGGCCAAGCTGTTCGAGCGCTGGGGCATTGCGCCGCAGATCGCGTCGCGCATGGTGCAGGCCCCGCCCGGCGTGCCGGTGGGCACGCTGGTGGCGCGCGGCGAGGCCGCCCTGGGCTTTCAGCAGCTCAGCGAGCTGATGCACCTGCCCGGCATCACCGTGGCCGGCCCGCTGCCGCCCGCCATCCAGATCAACACCACTTTCTCGGCGGGTGTGGCGGCCCGTTGCAGCGATGCAGCGGCGGCACAGCACTTCATTGCGTTCCTTGCCTCTGCGGCGGCGAGCGAGGCCAAGCGCCGCCACGGCATGGAGCCCGCGTGAGGCCTGAAGCCTGAAGCCAGCGGTGCGCCGCCCCGTGCTCACGCCCGACGGCGCCTTGTTTTTCTTTGACCTGAGATCGCCATGAGACTTCTTCACACCATGCTGCGCGTGGGTAACCTGCAGCGCTCGATCGACTTCTACACCGGCGTGCTCGGCATGAAGCTGCTGCGCACCTCGGAGAACCCCGAGTACAAGTACTCGCTGGCCTTCATCGGCTACGGCAACAACCCGGAGCATGCGGAGATCGAGCTCACCTACAACTGGGGCGTGGACGCGTACGAGATCGGCACCGCCTTCGGCCACATCGCCCTGGGCGTGCCCGACTGCTACGCGGCCGTGGAGAAGATCAAGGCCGCGGGCGGCAACGTCACCCGCGAGGCCGGGCCGGTCAAGGGCGGCACCACGGTGATCGCATTCGTGACCGACCCCGACGGCTACAAGATCGAACTGATCCAGCGCGCGGTGCTCTGAGCCACGCGCGCCCTCGCTGCTTCAGGCGCGAGGCAGCGCGCAGGCCTCGCGCGCCAGCCGGGTGATTTCGTCCCAGCGGCCTTCGCGCATCAGTGCGGGCGGGGCCAGCCAAGACCCGCCCACGCACACCACGTTGGGCAGCGCAAGGAAGTCGGCTGCATTGCCGGCGTGGATGCCGCCGGTGGGGCAAAAGCGCACATCACCGAAGGGGCCCTGCCAGGCCTTGAGCGTTGCCACGCCGCCCGCCTGCAGCGCCGGGAAGAACTTCATCTCGGCGTGGCCGCACTCGGCGGCCATCATCACCTCGCTGGCGGTGGCCACACCGGGCAGCAGCGGCAGCCCGATGTCGCTGCAGGCCGCGCTGAGCGCGGGCGTGAAGCCCGGGCTGACTGCAAAGCGCGCACCGGCGCGAACGGCGGCCTGCGCATCGGCGGCGCTGCGCACCGTGCCCGCACCGGCCACCGCCTGCGGTACCTCGGCCGCGATGCGCCGGATGCCGTCCAGCGCGGCCGGGGTGCGCAGCGTCAGCTCGAGCATGCGGATGCCGCCGGCCACCAGGGCGCGCGCCAGCGGCACCGCCTGCGCTGCATCGTCGATCACGATCACCGGGATCACTGGCGCGTCGCGCATGACCTGCAGTGCGGTCAGCGCCGCACCGCCCGGCGAACTTTGCCTGTGGTTCATGCGTGCAGTGTAGTCAGGCGGGCGCCGGCCTCGCTACACTGCGCGGCCATGGATTTCTCGACGATGCGCGTGCGCGACCCGGGGCCGATGCTGGAGGCCACGCTGCGCGCCTGGGGCGGCCGCAAGGACCTGTGGATCTTTGGCTACGCATCGCTGATCTGGAACCCCGAGTTCGACTACGCCGAATCGCGCACGGCGCAGGTGCACGGCTGGCACCGCGCGCTGAAGATGTGGAGCCGGGTGAACCGCGGCACGCCCGAGGTGCCCGGGCTGGTGTTTGCGATGCTGCCCGGGGGCTGCTGCCGCGGCGTGGTGTTCCGCATTCCGCGCGAGCAGGGCCACGCGGTGATGCACCGCCTGTGGGACCGCGAGATGATGACCGGCGTGTACGACCCGCGCTGGCTGCCGTGCAAGACCGATGAAGGCGTGGTGACGGCGCTGGCGTTCACCCTGTCGCGCAAGAGCCCCAACTTCACCGGCACGCTGCCCGACGAGGACTACCGCCGCATCTTTGCGCTGGCGCGCGGCCGCTACGGCACCACGCTCGAATACGCGCAGCGCACGCTGGACCAGTTGCGCCAGCACCGCATCCACGACCGGGCGCTGGAACGCCTGCTGCGACAGGCCGCGCCACGCGGCTGACCGGGCGGCTAACCAGGCACCTGGCGGGCGACGCCGGCGTCAGCCGCGCTGGCGCTGCTGCCACAGCCGCTGCGCCTGTGCCAGCAGCCCGACCGTGTCCACGTCCAGCACGCAGCCCTCGTCGTCCGTGTCCAGCAGGGTGACGGTGCATTCGCGCAGCACCGCAGCAGCGCCGCGGTCGCCCTGCAAGGCCTGCAGCCCCTCGCGGCATGCCGCCGAAAAACCGACCGGGTGCCCGCGCTGCCCGTCAAAGCGCGGCACCACCGCCTGCCGCGTAGCCGGCGCTGCATCGGCTTGCTGCTGCAAGGCACGGGCCACGCGTTGCATCGTGTCGCTGCGCACCAGCGGCAGGTCGGCCGGCAGGATCAGCCAGCCGCTGGCGTCCGGGGTCGCACGTACCGCCGCAGCGATGCTGTCGCCCATGCCGGGGTGGGCCGCGCGCTCCAGGTGCCAGCGCAGGCCGCTGGCCTGCGCCGCCGCCAGGGTGTGCTCGAGCACCGTGCGGTCGCCCAGCGGCGCGTCGAGCTTGTGGGTGCGCCCGCCCGAGGCGGCAAAGCGTTCACCCCGGCCCGACGCAAGGATGAGCAGCGCCAGGCTCATGCACTTGGCCCCATCGCGTTAGCATTGCCACAGGTTCGGCCCATCCGGGCATCGTACAACGCACGCACCACACCGACGCCTGGCGTCGGCCCCACCGATTCATGTCCACAACCTCCTCCATCGCCGACCTGCGCAAGAGCTACGAACGCGCCGAACTGAGCGAAGACGCCTCGCATGCCAGCCCCCTGCAGCAGTTCGAGCAGTGGCTGGGCGAAGCGATTGCCGGCCAGGTGCCCGAACCCAACGCGATGACGCTGGCGACAGTCGGGCCCGACCTGCGGCCCAGCACCCGCGTGGTGCTGATCAAGGGCTATGACGAGCGCGGCATCGTCTGGTACACCAATTACGACAGCCGCAAGGGCCGCGAGCTGGCGGGTAACCCGTATGCGGCACTGCAGTTCCACTGGGTCGAGCTCGAGCGCACGGTGCGCATCGAAGGTCGGGTGGAGAAGGTGAGCGCCGAGGAGAGCGACGCCTACTTCCACAGCCGGCCGCTGGATTCACGCATCGGCGCCTGGGCCAGCCCGCAAAGCGAAGTGATCAGCGGGCGCAGCGTGCTGGTGGCCAATGCGGCGAAGTACAGCGCGCAGTTCTTGCTGAACCCGCCACGCCCGCCGCACTGGGGCGGCTACCGGCTGGTGCCGGATCAGTGGCAGTTCTGGCAGGGCCGCAAGAGCCGGCTGCACGACCGGCTGCGCTACCGCCTGCAAGCCGACGGCGCGTGGCTGCGCGAGCGCCTGGCGCCCTGATCGCTTGCCTGACGCGTATCTGCTTGCTTGCGCGTGCCCGCGCTGCAGATCGCTCAGCGCACGCCCACCGCATCGGTAATGCGGTAGTACAGGCCGTAGGGGTCGTCCTTCAGCACCGAGAAGCGGCCCTCAACCACCACCGGATCGATGGTCACCGGCACTGGCACGCGGGTGCGCACCTCGATCATGCTTTCGGGGCCACCGGGGGTGCAGAAGGAGCAGCTCAGCGGCACCGAGCTGAGCAGAAAGTGGCGCTGCTTCTCGCCGGGCTCCAGCGGCATCATGAAGCCCTGCACCCGCTGCTTCTTGTCGTTGAGCACCAGCTGCTGCGGCTCGAACGCCGGCAGCACCCGGTTCTTCTCCGTCTTGGTCTTGACTGCCGTCAACACGCTCCAGGGCACCACGTCGCTGCGCTGGGGCAGCGGCGCGATCGGGCTGTCGGGGCTGTGCACGCCCGCGCCCTTGCCTGCCGGTACGCCGGGCGCGCCGGCGGTTTGCGCCAGCGCCACTGTCAACACCGTCAAGCCACCCATCAGCGACGCCACCGTGGCGAGGCGCAGCGCAGATCGAATCGGCATCCAGTTCATGGGGCAGCCTCTCAGTGCTCGTGCTTCATGCCGCAGTACTTGCCGATCGCCAGGCCCTTGCAGGCAGCGGTCAGCTCCTTCTGGCACTGATCGGGCTTCTTGCCCGACTCCAGGCACTTGGCCGCCGCTTCATGCGCGGCAGCCATCGCGCGGTGGCGCTGGATGTCCTGCTTGACTTCCTTGTCGCCGTGCGCCTGAGCGAAAGCCGGCACCGAACCCAGCGCCAGCCACGCAGCCACTGCGGCAGCCATCCACTTTCCAGACAAGCTCATCGTGATCCTCACCTCATCGTGCATTCAACACCACGCCAGGATCGGCATGGTACGCGCTGGCTGAAGGGATCAGTGCGGCCAGCACCGCCACCCCGAACGCGCCGGCCACCACCCACCCCTCGGTCGCCGAGAACCACAGGCCGCTGACCACCAGCGAGCGCTGCGCGTCCAGCAACAGGCCGACACCAGCGGTCAGGGCATGGCCCAGCGCCAGGCCCAGCACGCAGGCGATGGCCGCCAGCCAGAGCGCCTCGGCGATCAGCAGCCCGGCGATGCGCCGCGGCGGCGCGCCCAGCATGCGCAGCATCGCCAGGTCGGCCCGCCGCTCGCGCACCGCGCTCCACAACGCGATGAACACGCTCAGGCCCGCTGCCGCCAGCAGCACCGCACCCAGGCCGCGCAGCACCTCGGTGCCTGCCCCCAGCAGCCGCAACAGCCGCGTGACCTCCACCGCCGGTGCCGCTGCCTGCATGCCGGTGGTGGCGTTGACGAAACGCGGGAAGGTGACCGCTGCCAGCGGGCTCTTGTAGCGGATCAGCGCCAGCGTCACCTCGCGCTCGGCCTGCAGCGCCTGACGATCGGCCTCGTCCAGCGCCGTGTCCTTTTCGTGCAGCAGCCAGACCGATTCGGTGGCGGTGAGGATCAGCCGGTCGAGCACGCAGGCACACGGCGCCAGCACCCCCGCCAGTTCGAACGGCGCCTGCTCGTGCGCCGCACCACCACCGCCCAGGCCATGCGCGCCCGCAAATGTCTGCCCCACGCGCAGGCCGGTGCGCTCGGCCACCTGCGCACCGGCCACCGCCTGCAGCGGCCGGCTCCACAGCGCGCCTTGCGCCAGCTTCGCGTCATAGTGGCGGATGTAGTCGTGGGTGGTGCCGACGATGCGCCAGCCGCCAAAGCTGTCGCCCAGGCTCAGCGGGATGAGCTGCGCCACCTGCGGCTGCGCCTGCAACTGCTGCACCTCGGCCAGGGGAATGTTGCCCGGCGGCACATCGATGTGGAACACGCCTGCCAGGATCAGCTGCACCGGACTGCCCTTGGCCCCCACCACCAGGTCGATGCCACGGATGTCGCGGTCAAAGGATGCCTGCACCTGCTCGCTGACCAGCACCACCAGCGTGATGGAGGCGATGCCCACCGACAGCAGCAGCACATTGAGCACCGCCGCCAGCGGGCGTGCCCACAGGTAGGTCCACGCCAGCCGCAGCAGCCCTGACAGCGCGCTCATGCGGACTCCACCGACGCTGGCTGCGATGCGGGTAAGGCAGCACCAGACACCTGCAGCTGCAGGCGTTGCGCCGCCGGCAGCGCCGATCGCACCCGCGCATCATGGGTTGCGATCACCAGCGTGGCGCCACAGGCCTGCGCATGCCGCTGCAGCAGGGCCAGCGCGGCGGCAGCGTTGCCGTCGTCCAGGCTGGCGGTGGGCTCGTCGGCCAGCAGCACGCGCGGGCGCATCAGCGTGGCGCGCGCCAGTGCCACCCGCTGTGCCTGCCCGCCCGACAGCTGCGCCGGCTTGCGATGGCCCAGCGCCTGCAGCCCCAGCGCTTGCAGTGACTGCGCGATGGCAGCGCGGTCCACCGGCAGGCCGCTGGCAAAGTACGGCAGGGCAAGGTTCTGCTCCACCGTCAGCGAGTCGCTGAGAAACAGGCGCTGCGGCAGCAGGCCGACATGACGCGCACGCCAGGCATCACGCGCTGCGCCCCGCACGACGTCCTGCGACAAGGCGCCTGTGCCGCACAGCAGTTGGCCCGCCACGGTGAGGCTGCCTTCGGATGGCGTGAGCAGCCCCGACACCAGTGCCAGCCAGGTCGACTTGCCGCTGCCCGACACACCGAGCAGCAGCAGCGTGGCGCCCTGCTCCACCGTCACATCGGGAAAGGCCAGCGTCGCACCGTGCGGGTAGGCGAAGCGAAGCCCTTGTGTCGCGATCATTGGCTTGCCCGGAAGCTCAGTCGCGCCAGAGTTCGGCGAAGGTCTTGCGGAACTTGGCCACCTTGGGTGCGGCCACCGCCATGCAGTAGCCCTGGTACGGGTTGCGCTCGAAGAAATCCTGGTGGTAGTCCTCGGCCGGCCAGTAGTTGTGCATCTGCTGCACCTCGGTCACCACCGGATCACGGAACACCTTGTCGCGCCCGAGCATGGCGATGAAGCCCCGCGCCAGCTGCTCTTGCTCTGGCGTGGTCCAGTAGATGCCGCTGCGGTACTGCGTGCCCACGTCGTTGCCCTGGCGGTTCAGCGTGGTCGGGTCGTGGATCAAGAAGAAAATCTGCAGGATCTGCTCCAGGCTGATCTGCGCCGGGTCGTACTGCAGCTTCACCACCTCGTTGTGGCCGGTGCGGCCGGTGCACACCTGCTCGTAGCTCGGCTGGAGGGTGGTGCCGTTGCTGTAGCCCGACTCGACATCGGTGATGCCGCGCACCTTGACGAACACCGCCTCGGTGCACCAGAAGCAGCCACCGCCCAGCACGATGGTGGATGGCCTGGATGAAGACTCGGACATGCAACGACTCCCGCTCAATGGTCAGGCGCCTCACCCGGCGTGACGCGCCCTGCGCAGCGCCACCACGGCGCTGACTCACTACGCATCGTAGCGGCGGGCGGATTCCAGCAATTCGGGTGTGCCCAACAGCCGGTTCAGGCCGTCGAAGTCGAGCATGCGCTCGCGCCAGGGCGCAGTCGTCTGGTGCTCGCGCAGGCTGGCGTAATAGCCCTGCAGCGTCTGCGCCACCGCGCGGGCCGTGCCGCCCGGGAAGATCACGATGCGAAAGCCGCGCGCCCCCAGCTCGGCCGCCGACTGCACCGGCGTCTTGCCGCCCTCGACCATGTTGGCCAAAAGCGGCACACGCTGCGCGAAGCGCGCACACGCGGTATCCATCTGCTCGGGCGTGCGCAGCGCCTCGATGAACAGCGCGTCGACGCCGCATTCCAGATACGCCTCGGCACGATCCATCGCCGCATCGAAGCCCTCGATCGCCAGCGCATCGGTGCGTGCGAGGATCAGCGTGTTGCTGCTGTGCCGCGCATCGAGCGCCGCGCGCAGCTTGCCCTGCATCTCTGCCACCGGCACCACCGTCTTGCCGTCCAGATGCCCGCAGCGCTTGGGAAAGCCCTGGTCTTCCAGCTGGATCATCGCGGCACCCGCGCGCTCGAAGTCGCGCACCGTGCGCTGGGTGTTCACCGCATTGCCGAAGCCGGTGTCGGCATCGACGATGACCGGCAGCCGCACCCGGTCGGTGATGTGTGCGAGCGTCTGCGCCACCTCGGTGGCGGTGGTCAGGCCCACATCCGATCGGCCCAGGCGCGTGTAGGCGATGCTGGCGCCCGACAGGTACAGCGCCTCGAAGCCGGCCTGCTCGGCGATCAGCGCAGTCAATGCGTCGTAGATGCCGGGGGCCAGCAGCGGCTGCGGCTGGGCGAGACGCTGTCGCAGGTTGCGAGGGGTGTCAGTCATGGGCATGGACTTTCGTGGGGGCGTTCAGCAGCGCGGCCAGCGTCTGCGCAGCGATGGCGCCACCGGCGATGGCGCTCAGCAGCCCGTTGCCCGACAGGTAGCCCCACACCGCGTTGCCCGACACGCCGCGCGCCGCACCGCCCGCCGCGCACAGGTTGGGCAGCGGCTGGCCCTGCGCATCCAGCACGCGGCACCGGGCGTCGATGTCGAGGCCGCCCTGCGTGTGGAACAGTGCACCCGTCACGCGGATCGCGGTGAACGGAGCCTGCAGCGCGCGGGCGAAGGTGCGACCGAAGGCGTCGGGTTGCCTGGCGTGTGCACTTGCGGCCACTGCGTCCAGCGTGCGCTGCAGCGCCGATGCCTCGCAGCCGATCAGGCGCGCCAGTTCGCTCACCGACGGCGCGCTGCGGCAGGCTCCTGCGGCCTGCGCCTGCCGAAAGTCAGGGAAGGTCTGCGCCAGTGGCAGCAGCGAATCGTCGATCAGGCTCCAGGCGATACCGCCGGGCTGCGCCAGCACCGCCACGGACGCTTCGGAGTAGCCGCCGGTCTCATCATGAAAGCGCTCGCCACGCGCATTGACCTGCACGCCGCCTTCCATCATCAGCGCCCAGGAGATCAGCACACCCTGCGGCACCGCCCACGAGCCGTGTCCCTGATAGCCCCCCAGGTCGGCCAGGCGCGCGCCGATGGCGCGGCCCCACGCGATAGCGCTGCCGTCGTTGCCCACATGGCCACCAAAAGTCGCATCGCGCATTTCGGGCAGCAGTTCGCGCACCATCGCGGCATTGCCGCCAAAGCCGTTGCAGGCCAGCAGCAGCGCCTCGCAACGCAGATGCTCGACGCGGCCGTCGGGCCGCTCGTAACCGAGGCCGGTGATGCGCCGGGCATCATCCACCCACAGTTCACGCACGGTCGCCTGCGTCAACAGGTCCACACCCGCAGCCTGCGCAGCCGACTGAAGCCGCTGCATCAGGCCCGCGCCTGTGCGCTCGGGCACCGCATGCATGCGCAGCGCGCTGTGGCCGGGGTAGAGGAAGCCGTCGAGCAGCTCCCACGCGATGCCATGCCGCTCGCCCAGCGCATCGATCGCCGGGCCGATGGCACGCGCATAGGACTCCACCAGATGCGGCGCGGCCGTGCCGTGCGTCTTGGCGCGGATGTCATCGGCAAACTGCTGCACCGAATCGTCAATGCCGCGCGCACGCTGCACCTGCGTACCGGGCGCAGGCACGAAGCCGGATGAAAGCGCAGTGGAGCCACTCGGCTCGGCGTCGCGCTCGAGCAGCACTGCATCGACGCCGGCGTCCTTGAGCAGCAGCGCCGCGGTCAGACCACAGGCGCCCGCGCCGACGATGGCCACCGGCACCTCGGGCAGGTCACCGGGTGGTGTGCCTTGGCGGACGACAGGTTCGGACATGGAGGGAATGCAACCCGTTGCGGAGAAGGGTCAGGCCGTCGGACGGTGCAGGTACTGGCCGATCGGCTTGCCGATCACGCCCTTGCCGTTGTCGTAGATCTGCTGGCCGCGCAGGAAGGTCTGCTCGACCCGCGCCGACAGCTCCAGCCCTTCAAAAGGCGTGTAACCCTGGGTGGACGGCGAGTTCTTGGCGCGGATGGTCCAGGTGCGCGCCGGGTCGACCAGCGCCAGATCCGCATCGAAGCCGATCTCGATGTCGCCCTTGTGGTTCAGCCCGTAACGCTGTGCCGGGTTCCAGCTGGTCACGCGCGCCATGTGGTTGTAATCCATGCCGCGGCGCGTACCCTCGCTCACCAGCGCGGGCAGCAGGTACTCGGTGCCGCCAAAGCCGCTCTTGGCCATCCAGATGTTGCCGAAGTAGTGGCGTGGAATCTTCATCTCCTGGCGGCAACAGGCATGGTCGCTCACCACCCAGTCGAGTTCGCCTTGCAGCAGCGCATCCCACAAAAACTCCACATCCTCGCGCGGACGGATCGGCGGGTTCACCTTGGCCAGTTCGGCCGCCTTGCTGGTGATGTCCAGCATCAGGTGGCCGATGGTCACTTCGCGCTTGAAGTCGATGTGCGGGAACACCTCGGACATCATCATCGCCGCCTGCACCGCCTTGCGCGAGCTCAGGTGCAGCAGGTTGATGTTGGGCAGTGCGGTCTCGTTGGCCAGGTACGCTGCGATGAACACCGCCAGACCTTCGGAGTGCTGCGGCCGCGACGCGCTGTAGGCCGCCAGGCCTTTCAGCGATTTGTCCTTTTCCACCATCTTGGTGTAGGCGGTCATGATCTCGGCCGTCTCGCAGTGCAGCGACAACGAGATCTGCTTCGCGCGCTCGGGCATCTGCTCACGCGCCGCCTGGATGCCGCGCATGATGAATTCGAAGTGGGCGAGGTCGTAGCGGTCGTCCTCGCCGATCATCAGGAAGTCCTTCTGCGTGTTCGACGCGCCATGCAGGCCGTGCGAGCCGTAGAACATGAAGATCTTGAAGCTGGAGACACCATGCTTGTCGATCAGCATCGGGATCTCGTCGATGTGGGTGCGGTCCATCGGCGCAAGGTGAAAGCCGTAATCCACATGGAAGCGCCCCTTGGAGATCTTCAGCACCTCGGGGTAGAACTTCTTGTACGGGCCGCCCTTGTTCAGGTAGTACTGGCCGGTGCGGAAGTAGTTCAGGCTCGACGTCACGCCGCCCATCGCCGCCGCCTTGGATTCGGTCACTGCGTCTTCGGCCAGCGGCGAATAGATGCCGCTGTGCATGTGGGCATCGACCACACCCGGAAAAGCCAGCAGGCCTCGTCCGTCGTGCACCTTCTTTGCACGCTTCACATCAATGCCGGGCGCCACCTTGGCGAACTTGCCGTCCTTGATGGCGATGTCGGCATCGAACACCGTGTTGCCATGCGGGCGCACCACGCGCAGGTTCTTGATCAGCAGATCGAATTCGGGGGTGCTCATCGGGCAGTCTCCAGTGAGGAATGTTGAGAGAGTCGTGCGCGCAGCGCAGCCATCAGGCCACCCTGGCGCACCATGTCCAGCAAAAATTCGGGTACTGCATGCAGGGGCACTGGCGTGCCGTCGGGCAGGCTCAGGGCGCAGCGGTCGCGGTCCAGCTGCAGCGTGCGGTGGCCACGCAAGGCCTCCACATCGTCGCAGGTCAAAAGCAGCAGGCCCAGGTTGAAGGCATTGCGGAAAAACAGCCCGCCCCAGCTCGGTGCGATCACTGCGGCCACCCCCAGATGCACCAGTGCAGCGGCAGCCTGCTCGCGCGACGAACCGATGCCGAAGTTCGGGCCGGCCACAATCAGGTCGCCGGGCTTCACCTCGCTTGCAAAGGCGGGCAAGGTGTTCTCCAGGCAATGCTGCGCGATCACGTCCACGCCGTGCTGCATCCAGGCGCCGGGCGCGAGGGCGTCGGTGTCGATGTCGGCGCCCAAATGCCAGACACGTGCCCCCATGCTCATGCCAGCACCTCACGCGGGTCGGTGATGCGGCCGCGCAGGGCCGAAGCGGCCACGGTGTAGGGCGAGCCCAGGTACACCTGCGTGCTGGCGGGGCCCATGCGGCCCTTGAAGTTGCGGGCGGTGGACGAAATCACGGTCTTGGCTTCGCCCAGCGTGTCGCCAAAGCCTGCGCAGGCACCGCAGGCACTGGGCAGCAGCATCGCGCCGGCATCGCGCAGCGCCTGCAGCGTGCCATCGCGCTCGGCCTCGTCGCGGTCGCCGTGGCTGGCGGGTGCCACCATCAGCTGCACGCCCTCGGCCACGCGGTGGCCGCGCAGCACCTGGGCGGCAAAACGCAAGTCATCGATCTTGGCGCCAGTACAGGCACCGATGTAGGCGACATCAATGCGGGTATCGCGGTGCTCGGCCAGCGGCACGCCGCGCGCCGGGCTGTGCGGTGCGGCAAGCTGCGGCGAAAGCGCATCGGCGTCAAAGTCGTACGTCACGTCCGCGCTGCCCGCATCCGACTGCCAGTGCGACCAGTCCTCATCCTTCACCGCTGCCACGCCCGCCGTCTGCATCAACCACTGGCGCGTCACCTCGTCGGGCGCGACCAGCCCGGTTTGCGCGCCGAGTTCGGCGCTCATGTTGCACAGGGTCATGCGCTCGGTCATCGGCAACGCGCGCACCGCCTCGCCGCAGAACTCCACCGCCTGGTAGTTCGCGCCGTTCATGCCGAAGCGAGCGATCATCGCAAGCATCATGTCCTTGGCGCAGACGCCGGCTGCCAGCGTTCCGCGCCACTGCATCGCGATGGTCTGCGGCACGCGCAGCCAGATCTCTCCGGTGACCACCACGCCCAGCATCTCGGTGCTGCCGATGCCGAACATGTAGGCGCCGAACGCGCCGCCGGTGGGTGAATGCGAGTCGCCGCCGACGCAGAACATTCCGGGCCGCAGGTGGCCATGGCGCGGCAGCACCACATGGCAGATGCCCTGGCTGTCGTACACATGCGGCAGCTGCTGCTCGCGCGCCCAGTCCCGTGCAATCTGCACGATGCGGCGCGAGGCGTCGTCACGTTCGGGCACGTAGTGATCCATCACCAGCACCACCCGGTCGCGGTTCCAGATCTGTGCCCCCAGCTCTTGCAGCATCGGCTTCAGGCGCCGCGGGCCGGACGAGTCGTGGAACATCGCCAGGTCGACCTGGCAGGTCACCACCTCGCCGGGCGTGACCTGGCTGCGGCCGCTGGCGCGCGCCACCAGCTTGGCGGCCAGCGACTGCGCGCGGGACGGAGCGGCAGCACTCATTCCGGCTTGGCCCCCGAGAAGCGCACCACCTTGGCCCAGCGTTCGATCTCGGCCTGCACGAAGCGCCCGAACTCGTCTGGCGCGTTACCGACCGCGGTGGCGCCGTCGAACTCGATGCGCTGGCGCACCTGCGGCGAGGCAATCGCCTGGCGCGCCGCGTCGCTGACACGCTTGACCAGCGCCGCATCCATGCGCGCGGGCCCGAACAGGCCAAACCACGCGCTGGACTCATACCCCGGCAGCACCTCGGCGATCGCAGGCACCTCGGGGAAGGCGCGCAGCCGCTGCGCGCTGGTCACGCCCAGGGCCTTGAGGCGCCCTGCGCGGATGTGGCCCTGCGTGTTGACCAGCGGCGCGAACATCAGCTCCACCTGGCCTGCAATCACGTCCTGCACGGCGGGCGCGGTGCCGCGATAGGGAATGTTGACGATGAACAGGCCCGACTGCATCTTGAACAGGTCGCCCGCCAGATGCAGTGACGAGCCCACCCCGCCGATCGCGAAGTTGAGCTTGCCGGGCCGGGTGCGCGCATGGGCCACCAGCTCCTTCACATCCTTGACCGGCAGTGACGGATGCGCCACCAGCACCGAGGGCTGGGTGGCCACGCAGGTCAGTGCGGTGAAGTCGCGCACCGGGTCGAAGGGCAGCGACGGGTACAGCGAGGCATTGATCGCATGGCTGGTGAAGCTCATCAGCAGCGTGTTGCCGTCGGGCGCGGCCTTGGCCACCGCATCGGCCGCGAGATTGCCGCCCGCACCCGCGCGGTTTTCGACGATGACCTGGCGGCCCAGCAACCGCCCCATCTCGCCGGCCAGGGTACGCGCCAGCGTGTCGGTGCTGCCGCCGGCCGACGCGCCCACCAGGATGCGGATCGGTGTGCCGCCGCCCGGTGCGCCTGCAGCACCTGCCGGAGCTTGTGCACGGGCGGCATCCGGCCATGCCACCGATGCCGGGGCCACCACGCCCAGTGCGGCCAGCTGCAGCAGCGCACGACGCCGTGCGGCGGGCGGCTGGGCCAACGCGTGTGTGCCGATCATCGTACGGAGCTTGCGGTTCATCCTGTGCTTCTCCTCAGACACCCAGATAGGCGCGACGCAGCGCATCGCTCGCCAGCAATTCGGCGCTGGTGCCGTGAAAGCGCACCTCGCCGTTTTCCAGCACATAGGCGCGCTGCGCGATGTCCAGCGACTGCGCAACGTTCTGCTCGACCAGCAGCACCGACAGGCCCTGCGCATGCAGCCGGCCGATCAGCGCGAACATCTCGTCCACCAGCAGCGGCGACAGGCCGAGCGAGGGCTCGTCCAGGATCAGCAGCCGCGGCTCGGCCATCAGGCCGCGGCCGATGGCCAGCATCTGTTGCTCGCCGCCACTCATCGTGCCGGCGAATTGCGACAGGCGCTCGCGCAAGCGGGGAAAGGTGTCGAGCACGCGCTCGAGGTTCTGCTGTCTCCGCTCGCGGGCGCGGGTGAAGGAGCCGAGCTCCAGATTCTCGAGCACCGACAGGTTGGGAAAGATCTTGCGACCCTCGGGCACCTGGATCAGCCCGGCCTGCACCACGCGCCGGTAATGCGCGCCGCTCAGGTCCTGCCCGTCAAAGCGCACCGTGCCGGCCCACGCCGGGTAGATGCCGCTCAGCACATTGTTGAGGGTGGACTTGCCCGCGCCGTTGCTGCCCAGCAGCGCGACGATCTCGCCATGCTGCACCTGCAGGTCCACGCCACGCAGCACCTCCACCGCGCCATAGCCGCCGCGCAGGCCGGCCACTTCCAGCAGCGGTGTCGTCATGTCGCGCCCCCGCGCAGGCGCGCTGCGGTGCCGTGGCCGAGGTAGGCCTCGATCACGCGTTCGTTGGAGGTCACTTGCGCCGGTGTGCCATGCGCGATCAGCTCGCCCTGCGCCAGCACCCACACCTGCTCGGCCAGATTCATCACCGCCTGCATCACATGCTCGATCATCAGCACGGTCACGCCGCCGTCGGCGATCGCGCGCACCACCGGAATCATCTCGGCGATCTCCTGCGGGTTCAGGCCGGCCAGCACCTCGTCGAGCAGCAGCAGCTTCGGCTGCGTGGCGAGCGCCCGCGCCAGCTCCAGCCGCTTGCGCCCGGCCACGGTCAGGTCCGCGGCCGGCTTGTCGAGTTGTGCCGCCAGGCCCACGCGCTGCGCCACCGCATCGGCCGCGTCCAGCGCGCGGCTGCGCTTCGGCTCGCGCAGGTGCGCGCCAACGGCAATGTTCTCGCGCACCGTCTGCGCTGCAAACGGCTGCACGATCTGGAAGGTGCGCGCCATGCCGGCAAGCGCATTGAGGTGCGGCGGCCGGCCGGTGATGTCGGCGCCATCAAACTCCACACGGCCTGCGTCCGGCACCAGAAAGCCCGACATCAAGGCGAACAGCGTGGTCTTGCCTGCTCCGTTGGGGCCGATCAGCGCCGTCAGGCTGCCCAGAGGCACGCTCAAGGTGACGTTCTGCACAGCCTTCAGGCCGCCAAAGCTGCGCGACACGCCCTGCAGGTTCAACAGCGGCGTGTTCATGACTTGCCCCTGCCCAGCCAGCGCCGCAGGCTCTGCACCGCACCGGTGATGCCGCGCGGTGCGAACATCACCATCAGCACCAGCACCACGCCGTAGATCACCATGTTGATGCCTGGCAGCTGGCCAAACAGGTTGCGCGTCAGGTCGGCCAGCACGTGCAGCGCCAGCGCGCCGGCGATCGGCCCCCACAGCGTGCCCATGCCGCCAACGATGGCGCCCACCAGCGCCTCCACCGAGGTGTGGGCACCGTAGGCAATGCCCGGATCGATGTACTGGAACACCTGCACATAAAAGGCGCCGGCCGAACCCATGAAGGCGGCCGACAGCGCAATCGCGCCGAGCTTGATGCGAAACGGATCCACACCGACCGCACGCGCTGCGTCTTCGTTGTCGCGCACCGCCTGCAGCGACGCGCCGAAGCGCGAATGCCGCAGCCAGTGGGTGACCAGCAGCGCCAGCACCACCAGCGCCAGCACCAGCAGGCCGTAGCCGCGGCGCGAGCCGAACTGCATGTTGGCGATGCCCTCTTTCAGCGGCACCATCAGGCCCACGCCCGCGCCGGTGAAGGGCACCGAAGTGGCGAGGATGCGAAACACCTCGGCAAAGGCCAGCGTGACGAGCGCGAAGTACGAGCCCTTCAGGCCGTAGCGAAAGCTCAAAGCGCCGACGAACAGCCCCACCGCGCTGCTGATCAGCACGCCCAGCGGCAGCGCCACCCACGGGCTCAGGCCCCACTGCAGCTGCGCGATCGCCTGCACATAGGCACCGGTGCCGAAGAACAGCGCGTGGCCGAACGAGAACTGACCACCGAAGCCGCCCAGGATGTTCCACGCCTGCGCCAGCAGCGCGGCGTAGAGCGTCATCATCACGAAGTTGAGCGCCACGCCCGAGTCGAGCACCCACAGCAGCGCGGCGACCGCGACGGCGAAGGCCGCAATCGACAGGCGCTCGCGCAGGACGGCGCTCATCGCGTTCGCCGTGCTCATGCCTTCGCTCCGAACAGGCCTTGCGGGCGGAACAGCAGCACCGCGATGAAGATCGCGAAGATACCGATCTGGCCGAGCGATTCACCCAGGTACAGGCCGCCCAGCGACTCGACCACACCGATCAGCAGGCCACCGACCAGCGCGCCGGCAAAGCTGCCCATGCCACCCAGCACCACGATGGTGAAGGCCACCAGCACAAAGCCGCCGCCCACCTGCGGATTCACGTAATACGCCGGCAGCAGCAGGCAGGCCGCCGCCCCCAGGCAGGCCAGCCCGATGCCGAAGCTCATCGCATACACGTGGTCAACATCGATGCCCATCAGCCGCGCGCCGTGCTTTTCTTTCGCTACCGCACGGATCGCACGGCCCAGGTCGGTGCGCGTCACGATCAGGATCAGCACCGCAGATGCCACCAGCGCGCCGGCGAACGCCACAAGCTTGGGCAGCGCGATCATGGCCTGCGCCACACCGATGTCGATCGGCACCGTGGTCAGGGTGTAGGCGGTCTCGATGGTGCGCGTGTCCGACTTGAAGAACAGCAGCGCCAGGTTCTCCAGCACGATCGAAACGCCCAGCGTGACCAGCAGGATGTTCTCGTCCTTGCCGTGGCTGGCGCGGTTGATCACGCCGCGCTGCAGCGCATAGCCCAGCGCAAACATCGCCGGCACCATCAGCGGCAGCGCAAGGTACGGGTCGATGCCCCCCGCAGCCTTTAGCCAGTACACGCCGTACAGCGCCACCATCAACGCCGCGCCATGCGCGAAGTTGATGATGTGCAGCACGCCGTAGATCAGCGTCAGGCCGAGCGCGATCAGCGCGTACACCGCGCCGGTCGTCAGGCCGTTGAGCACCGACGGGAACAGGATGGCCAGGTCGAACATGAAGGGCGTGAAGTCACGTCACAGGCAGCAGCCGCCCGAAGGCGGCGCCGCCCGGGCAGCCACCTTCGAGTGGCCGCACCGTGCAGGCAAGGGGCGGCGATCAGGCCTTCAGCGGGAAGACCGGGTCGATCTCGCGGTAGTCGCGCGGGATGATCACCTTGATGTCACCCTTGCTCACCTGCGTCATCAGCGGCTGCGCGCCCTGGTTCTGGCCATTGACGAACTTCGTGGGGCCGTACGGCATGATGTGATCGCTGAAGGTGCTGTTCTCCAGCGCCGCGATGATGGCCGCGCGGTCGGCCGACTTGGCGCGCTCCAGCGCATCGGCCAGGAGGCGCATCGCGGTGTAGGTCATGAACATCTCGTAGCTGAAGAACAGGCCCTTGGCCTCGGCGCGCTTCTTCAGTTCGGCGCTGCGCTTGTCCTTCGGGTTGAACCAGTGGTTGCAGTCGATGATGCCGTTGGCCGCCTCGGGGAACTCCTTGACGAACTTGTAGCTCGATGCCGCGCCACCCAGCACCGAGTAGATCGCCTTGGGCACCACCTTCTGCTGCTGCATGGTGCGCACCAGCAGCGCGTATTCGTTGTAGTAGTTGGCGGGGATCACGATGTCCGGATTGACCGCCTTCATGCGCAGCACGATGTTGTTGAAGTCGCGCGTGGGGTTGGCGTGCTTGATGACCTCCTTCACCTCGTAGCCGTAGCCCGGCAGCTCGCGCGACAGCAGGTTGGCGGTGCCGGTGCCAAACAGCGACTCTTCGTGAATGATCATCACCGTGCGCGCCGGCTTGCCGGCGGCGGTGTTCAGCACATGCAGGTTGGCCACTGCGATCTCGGCGCACTTGCGGTAGCCCGGGCCGAAGCGGAAGGTGTTTTTCAGGCCCCGCTCGACGATCTGGTCGGCCACGCCCACATCGACGATGTGCGGCAGGTTGTACTTGGCGGCAGCCTGTGTGGTGGCCAGGCAGATGGCCGACGCAAAGGCGCCCACCACGGCGGACACGCCGGCCTCGTTCATCTTCTCGATCTCGGCGGTGCCCGCCTGCGGCGTGGACTGCGCGTCGCCGAGCAGCGCCTCGATCTTGGCGCCACCCATGGACTTGATGCCACCGGCCTTGTTGATGTCCTCGATGGCCATCAGCGCGCCTTCGCGGCACTGCTGGCCCGAATACGCCAGCGCGCCGGTGACCGGGTGCAGCACGCCGACCTTGATGGCGCGCGGCTGCGCCCCGCCGACCAGCGGGAAGGCCAGCGCCGAGGCGGCAGCGGCCGATTGGGTGATGAAGTGGCGACGGTTGCTCATGGCGGTCTCCTTGGGGAAAGTGATGAAGGGAGCTGTGGGCGGACTTCTCTTAATGGAACTGGGCCGACAGCTCACGGCTGACCCAGACCTTGGCATCGATGCTGCCCACGCGGGACAGCTGCATTTCGTATTCGTAGCGGTCGGGCCGGTACAGGCCGTGCAGCCATTGCACCGGGCGATCGTGCTCGTCGTGGATGAGCCGGCGCACCGCCAGCAGCGCCGAGCCCACCGCCACATCGAGCTGCTGCGCCACCACATCGTCGGCCAGCCGCGCCGAGATGGTCTGGTGCGCACGGCCCACCTGCACGCCCGACTCTTCCAGCAGCACCAGGATCGGCTTGCGCTGCAGCTCGCGGCGGGTGAAAGCGCGCGCGATGCGGCCCGGCACCCAGGTGGTGATGTGCGACAGCGGGCCTTCACGCGTGCTGCGCACCCGAACTGCCTTGTGCACCGTCTCGCCGGCGTCAATCTGCAGCGCCTGCGCCACCTGCGCAGTGGCCGGCAGGCTGCGTGCCTCGAGCACCTTCACCGAGGTGTGCAGGCCCATCGTGACCAGGTTCTCCAGCAGGCCGGTCAGCTGTGCGCGCTGTGGCGTGCTGGCGGCCGCCTGCACCGCGCCGGGCTCGCGCGGCACCGGGATCGGGCGGGTGCCGCGTCCGGGCTCGCGGGCAATCAGGCCCTCGCTGGCCAGTTGCTCCAGCGCACGCCGCACCGTCACCCGCGCCACACCGAACTGCTGCACCAGGGCCAGCTCGCCGGGCAGGCCGCGCTCGTACCGCCCTTCCTGCAGATGCTCGCGCAGCACCAGGTAGATGCGGTGGTATTTGGGCAGCGGCAGGGCGTCGGCCATGCGCGGCATGCTAGGGACGCTTCTATTGTCCTGTCAATAAGACATTTCGCGGCACTCGGGAATGCGGGGCTGCTTCTCAGGGTCAACCCTGAGCGGGCGTCGGTCAAGCTGTCCGCAGCCCGGCCAGCGGTCAGCGCTCGTGGACAATGCGGGCCTGACTTCACCTTCCTGTTCATCCATCGGAGCCCTTCAGCCCATGAAACCGCAGTTCAAGTGGGACGACCCCTTCCTGATCGCCGACCAGCTGACCGAAGACGAGCGCGCCATCGCCGATGCCGCGCATGCCTTCTGCCAGGACAAGCTGCAGACCCGCGTGCTGATGGCCGCGCGCCACGAAAAGTTCGACCGCGAGATCATGAACGAGGCCGGTGCCATGGGCTTCCTCGGCTCCACCATCGAGGGCTACGGCTGCGCCGGCCTGAGCTACGTGGCCTACGGATTGATCGCGCGCGAAGTCGAGCGCGTGGACAGCGGCTACCGCAGCGCGATCAGCGTGCAGAGCTCGCTGGTGATGCACCCCATCAACGAATACGGCAGCGAGGCGCAGCGCCAGAAGTACCTGCCCAAGCTTGCCACCGGCGAGTGGGTCGGCTGCTTTGGCCTGACCGAGCCCAACCACGGCTCCGACCCGGCCAGCATGGTCACGCGCGCCAAGCCGGTGGACGGCGGCTACATCTTGAAGGGCGCGAAGATGTGGATCACCAACTCGCCGATCGCCGACGTGTTCGTGGTCTGGGCCAAGCTCGAGGGCGCAGGCGACGGCCAGAGTGCGATCCGCGGCTTCATCCTCGAGAAGGGCATGAAGGGCCTGAGCGCGCCCAAGATCGAAGGCAAGATGAGCCTGCGCGCATCCATCACCGGCGAGATCGTGATGGACGACGTGTTCGTGCCCGAAGAAAACCGCCTGCCCAACATCGAGGGCCTGAAGGGGCCGTTCGGCTGCCTGAACAAGGCGCGCTATGGCATCGCCTGGGGCGCACTGGGTGCCGCCGAGTTTTGCTGGCACGCCGCGCGCCAGTACACGATGGACCGCCAGCAGTTTGGCCGTCCGCTCGCGCAGAACCAGCTGATCCAGAAGAAGCTGGCCGACATGCAGACCGAGATCGCACTGGGCCTGCAGGGCTGCCTGCGTGTGGGCCGCCTGATGGACGAAGGCCGTGCGGTGCCCGAGATGGTGTCGCTGATCAAGCGCAACAGTTGCGGCAAGGCGCTGGACATCGCGCGCCTGGCCCGCGACATGCACGGCGGCAACGGCATCCATGACGAGTACCACGTCATCCGCCACATGATCAACCTCGAGACGGTGAACACCTACGAGGGCACGCACGATGTGCATGCGCTGATCCTTGGCCGCGCGCAGACCGGGCTGCAGGCGTTCTACTGATCGTCGAGCCTGCGGCCGGCCATCCTTCACCTGCCCTGTACCCGGCGCCATCCCACCCGCAGATGGAAGCCGGTGAACTCAAGCCGCTGATCACTGCGCTGCTGCTGCCGCCAGCCTTGCCGCTGCTGGCCGCGGGCGCCGGTGTGCTGCTGGCCCTGCGCCGACGCACGGCGGGCCTGGTGCTGGTGGCTGTGGCGCTGGCGTCGCTGTGGCTGCTGAGCTGCCATGCGGTGGCGATCCGGCTGTCGACCACGCTGCTGCCCGCGGTGCAGGCACTGCCCGCCGCGGGCCTGACGCCTGCGCAGGTGCAGGCGGTGGTGGTTCTGGGCGGCGGCGTGCTACCGCAGGCACCCGAGTACGGGCAGGCCCAGCCCAATTCGTACACCCGTGCGCGGCTGTCCTACGGCCGCTGGCTGGCCCAGCGTGCCCAGTTGCCGATGGCCTTTGCCGGTGGCCTGGGGTGGGCGGCAGCGGGGACCGGCGCCGACACCGAAGGCGCGGTCGCACGGCGCTGGGCGGCCGATCACGGCGCCACATTGCGCTGGGTGGACGACCGCTCGCGCGACACCGCAGAGAACGCCGCGCAGATGGCCGCGCTGCTGCAGCGCGACGGCGTGCGCCGCATTGCGCTCGTCACGGACGCCTGGCACATGCCGCGGGCGCAACGCGCCTTCGAGAAGGCCGGCTTTGAGGTGGTGCCGGCCCCGATGGGTTTTGCGCTGCCACGCGAGCGCGCGCTGCTGGAATGGATGCCCTCGGCGCAGGGGCTGCTGGTCTCGCGCGCCGTGCTGCGCGAGTGGCTGGGCTTGCGGGTGGCGCGCGGGTGAGCGTGGGCACACCGCGCAGCGCAAGCCCCTTGGCTTGACGGGCTGAAGCGCCGTCACTACATTACTAACCAGTCAGTCAGTAATTTTCCGCACCGCCCCACACATGTCCGACGCCACCGAAGTCTCGACCCGCCGCGAGCGCCGCAAGCAGGCGCGCCCGGGGGAGTTGCTGGACGCCGCGCTCGACCTGTTCGTCGAAAAGGGCTTTGCGGCCACGCGCGTCGAAGAGGTGGCCGCGCTCGCCGGCGTGTCCAAGGGCACGCTGTTCCTCTACTTCGCCACCAAGGAAGACCTGTTCAAGGCCGTGGTGCGGCAGAACCTGTCGGGGCGCTTCAGCGAGTGGAACGCCGAGTTCGACGCGTTCACCGGCAGCACGCCGGAGATGCTGCGCTACTGCATGCACGCCTGGTGGCAGCGCATCGGCGCCACCCGCGTGTCGGGCATCACCAAGCTGGTGATGAGCGAGGCGCACAACTTTCCCGAGATCGCCGACTTCTATGTGCGCGAGGTGGTCAACCCAGGCCAGGCGTTGATCCGCCGCATCCTGCAGCGCGGTGTGGACCGCGGCGAATTCACGCTCGACGACATTGACCAGGCGGTGTTCGCCGTGGTTGCCCCGATGATGTTCCTGATCATGCATCGACATTCCCTGGCCGGTTGCGCCGGCGCCGACATCGCACTCGACCCGACCCGCTACCTCGACATCCAGGCCGACCTGCTGCTGCAGGGCATGTGCGTGCGTGGCGCAGCGCGCCCGCGCAGGAGCGCCGCATGAAGCGCGTGCTGATCGCCGTGGCGGTGCTGCTTGCGCTGGGCGCGGTGGCCTGGGGCGTGCTGCGCAAGCCGCCACCGGCCTCCACGACCACCGCCACTTCACCCGCACCGGCTTCCGCAACGGCTCCGCCAGCGCCCGCGCTGGTTCAAGTCGAACTGGCGGCCGGCGACATCCTCACCGTGCAGCCGCAGCTGCTGCAGCAGGGGGTGCCGCTGTCGGGCAGCCTGAAGTCGGTGGCCAGCGCGATGGTCAAGGCCAAGGTGGCTGGCGAGCTGCGCGAGCTGTCGGTGCGCGAGGGCGACCGCGTGCGCGCGGGCCAGGTGATCGCACGCATCGACCCCGCCGAATACCAGGCCCGGCTGCGCCAGGCCGAGCAGCAGGCCGGCGCTGCACGCGCGCAGATCGACATCGCGCAGCGCCAGTACGACAACAACAAGGCCCTGGTGGACCAGGGCTTCATCTCGCGCACCGCGCTTGATGCATCGCTCAGCAGCCTGCAGGCCGCACGCGCCAGCCACGAGGCAGCGCTGGCCGCGCAGGATGTGGCTCGCAAGTCGCTGGACGACACGGTGCTGCGTGCGCCACTGGACGGCGTGGTTGCGCAGCGACTCGCGCAAAACGGCGAACGCATGGCGATCGACGCCCGCATCATCGAGATCGTCGATCCGCGCCGCCTGGAGCTCGAGGCCACCGTGAGCGCGGCCGAATCGGTCGCAGTGCGGGCCGGCCAGAGCGCGCTGCTGCAAGTAGAAGGCGCAGCGCAGCCGCTGAAGGCGCGCGTGGCGCGCATCAATCCGTCGCTGCAGGCCGGCAGCCGCAGCGTGCTGGTGTATCTGGCCATCGAGCCTGCCGAGGGCCTGCGCCAGGGGCTGTTCGCCCAGGGCATGCTGGACACCGCGCGCGGCCGGGTGCTGGCGCTGCCGGTGTCGGCGGTGCGCACCGACAAGCCCCAGCCCTATGTGCAGACACTGGCCGAATCGTCCGGCCAGTGGAAGGTGATGCACCGCACGGTGCAGACGGGCGTGCGCGGCCGCGAGGCCGACGCCGGCGGCGCGGGCAGTGCCGCCGACACGCTGTGGGTCGAGGTGCAGGGCCTGCGCGAAGGCGACCGCGTGCTGCAGGGCTCGGTCGGCGCGCTGCGCGACGGCACGCCGGTGAAGCTGCCCGCCGCACGCTGAGAAGGCGCCCGCCCCGCCATGTGGTTCACGCGCGTCAGCCTGCACAACCCGGTGTTCGCCACGATGGTGATGCTCGCCATCGTGGTGCTGGGCCTGTTCTCCTACCAGCGGCTCAACGTCGACCAGTTTCCCAACATCGACTTTCCGGTGGTGGTGGTCACCGCCGAGTACCCGGGTGCCTCGCCCGAGGTGGTGGAAAGCGAAGTCACCAAGAAGATCGAGGAAGGCGTCAACGCGATCGCCGGCATCAATGCGCTGACCTCGCGCAGCTACGAGGGCCAGTCGGTCGTGGTGATCGAGTTCCAGCTCAGCATCGACGGCCGCAAGGCTGCCGAGGATGTGCGCGAGAAGATCGCGGCGCTGCGCCCCACCCTGCGCACCGAGGTCAAGGAGCCGCGTGTGCTGCGCTTCGACCCCGCCGGACGCTCGGTGTGGTCGGTGGCCGTGTTGCCCGATGCCACGCAAGGCACGGCCATGACCCCGGTCGAGCTGACCAACTGGTCGGAGCAGGTGCTCAAGAAGCGGCTGGAGAACGTGCGCGGCGTCGGCTCGGTCACGCTGGTGGGCGGCACGCGGCGCGAGATCAACGTCTACCTGCAGCCGCAGGCGATGGAGGCGCTGGGCATCACCGCCGAGCAGGTGGCAGCTGCGGTGCGCAACGAGAACCAGGAGTTCCCGCTGGGCACGGTGCGGTCGAGCGAGCAGGACCGGGTGGTCAAGATCGATGCGCGCATCGGGCGGCCCGAGGACTTCGCCCGCATCGTCGTGGCACAGCGCGGTGCATCTGCGGTGCGGCTGGGGCAGGTGGCGCGCATCAGCGACGGCGCACAGGAACTTGAGAGCCTGGCGCTGTACAACGGCCAGCGCACGCTGCTGCTGCAGGTGCAAAAGGCGCAGGACGAAAACACCCTGAAGGTCATCGACGGGCTGAACCAGGCGCTGCGCGAGGCACAGGCACTGGCGCCAGCCGGGCTGAAGCTGCAAAACGTGGCCGACAGCTCGCGGCCGATCCGCGTGGGCGTGGACAACGTGCGCCGCACGCTGGTCGAAGGCGCACTGCTGACGGTGCTGATCGTCTTCCTGTTCCTCAACTCGTGGCGCTCGACGGTCATCACCGGCCTGACGCTGCCGATCGCACTGATCGGCACCTTCCTGTTCATGTACCTGTTCGGCTTCACCATCAACATGGTCACGCTGATGGCGCTGAGCCTGTGCGTGGGCCTGCTGATCGACGACGCGATCGTGGTGCGCGAGAACATCGTGCGCCATGTGCAGATGGGCAAGCCGCCGTACCAGGCCTCGCTGGACGGCACGCAGGAAATCGGCCTGGCAGTGCTGGCCACCACCTTCTCCATCGTCGCGGTGTTCCTGCCGGTGGGCTTCATGGGCGGCATCATCGGCAAGTTCTTCCACGAGTTCGGCATCACCATCGTGGCCGCGGTGCTGATCTCGATGTTCGTGAGCTTCACCCTCGACCCGATGCTCTCGAGCGTGTGGCACGACCCGGAGATCGAGCGCCACGCGCGCCACGAGGCGCCGCGCACCCTGTACGAGCGCACCATCGGCCGCATCACCGCCGCCTTCGAGCGCGGCACCGAGCGGCTGGCCGAGGGCTACCAGTCGATCCTGCGCTGGTCGCTGGTGCACAAGCTCGCCACGGTGGTCATGGCCATCGGCGTGTTTGCCAGCAGCGTCGTGATGGTGCCGCTGCTGGGCACCGAGTTCGTGCCCAAGGCCGACTTTTCCGAGGCCACGGTGTCGTTCTACACGCCGGTGGGCTCGTCGCTGGAAGTCACCGAGCAGCGCACCCGGCAGGTCGAACAGGTGATCCGCGAGTTACCGGAGGTGCGCTACACGCTGGCCACCATCAACACCGGCACGGGCGGTGCGCAGGGCAAGATCTACTCCAACATCTATGTGCGGCTGACCGACCGCAAGGACCGGCAGCGCAATGTGGACGAGATCTCGGCCGCGCTGCGCGAGAGGCTGTCACGCATGGCGGGCATCACCGTCACCCATGTGGGCCTGCTCGAAGGCGTGGGCGGCAACAAGCAGATCGAGTTCTCGCTGCAGGGGCCCGACCTGCGCGAGCTCGAGCGCCTGACCCGGCTGGTGCACGAACGCATCCGTGGCATGCCGGGGCTGGTGGACCTGGACAGCAGCCTCAAGCCCGACAAGCCGGTGATTGCGATCGAGGTCAAGCGCGACGCTGCCGCCGACCTGGGCCTGGGCGTGGCCCAGGTGGGCAGCGCACTGCGCACGCTGGTGGCCGGGCAGACGGTGGGCAACTGGCGCGCCGCGGATGACCAGACCTACGACGTGAACGTGCGACTGGCGCCCGAGGCGCGCGCGCAGCCTCAGGACCTGGAGCGGCTGCCCTTCGTGACAGGCAGCAACGCCGACGGCACGCCGCGCATCGTGCGGCTCAACCAGGTGGCCACGGTGCGCGAAGCCAGCGGGCCGGCCCAGATCAACCGGCGCGACCTGACGCGCGAGGTGGCCTTCAATGCCAACGTGTACGGCCGCGCGGCGGGCCAGGTGTCTGCCGACATCCGCGCAGCGCTCGACAGCATCGCGCTGCCGCCGGGCTACCGCTACCAGTTCGGCGGCAGCACCAAGAACATGCAGGAGTCGTTCGGCTACGCGCTGTCGGCACTGGCCATGGCGGTGATCTTCATCTACATGATCCTTGCAAGCCAGTTCAAGAGCTTCCTGCAGCCGCTGGCGCTGATGACCTCGCTGCCCCTCACGCTGATCGGCGTGGTGCTTGCGCTGATGGCCTTCCGCTCCACGCTGTCGATGTTCTCTGTGATCGGCATCGTGATGCTGATGGGCCTGGTGACCAAGAACGCAATCCTGCTGGTGGACTTTGCGATCCGTGCGCGCGACCAGGGCATGGAGCGCGCCGAGGCGCTGCTGCTGGCCGCGCGGGTGCGGCTGCGCCCCATCCTGATGACCACGCTGGCGATGATCTTCGGCATGGTTCCGCTGGCCTTTGCGATGACCGAGGGCTCGGAGCAGCGCGCTCCGATGGGCCAGGCCGTGATCGGCGGCGTCATCACCTCCTCGCTGCTGACGCTGGTGGTGGTGCCGGTGGTCTACTGCTATCTGGACGATCTGGCAGCGTGGGTGCGGCGCGTGATGGGCGTGCAACCCCCGGCCCCTCCCGCCCCGCCCACCGGTGCGGCGTCGGGCCCGTCCGCCCCGGGAGCCGCCTGAGCGCGCTTCACCAAGCGCTTGCATCGGCCTTCTAGAATTCAGGGTTTTCCCAGACCGACACCGCGACACCGCCCCCCGGAGCCTCCATGCAGTCCCTCAGCCCCGCCGACCTCGAACGCGCCCGCTTCAACATGATCGAGCAGCAGATCCGCCCGTGGGAGGTGCTCGACCCGGTGGTGCTGCAACTGCTGTCGAAGGTCAAGCGCGAGCAGTTCGTGCCGGCGGGCCACAAGGCGCTGGCTTTCGTTGACATGGAAATTCCCCTGCCCGGCGGCCAGCGCATGCTGGCACCCCGGGTCGAGGCGCGGCTGATGCAAGAGCTGCAGGTGCAGCCGCACGAGCGCGTGCTGGAGATCGGCACCGGCTCGGGCTACATGGCCGCGCTGCTGGGCGCCCGCGCACGCGAGGTGCTGACGGTTGAGCTGCGGCCGGAACTGGTGCGCATGGCGCAGGACAACTTGCGGGCCGCCGGCATCGGCAACGTCGACGTTCGCCAGGGCGACGGCGCCACCGACCTGTCGGGCCTGGGCAGCTTCGACGTGATCGTGCTCAGCGGCTCGGTGGCCCAGGTGCCCGAGCGGCTGCTGCGCCAGCTCAACACCGGCGGACGCCTGATCGCGATCGTCGGCGAAGAGCCGATGATGCGGGCCACCGTCGTCACCCGCACCGGCGAAGCCGCATGGCAGACGCGTCAGCCCTGGGACACGGTGGCGCCGCGTCTGGAGCACTTTCCCGAGCGTTCGCGCTTCGTGTTCTGAGTTCCAGCGCACACACCCGACCCACGCATCAGCGCATGATCGATCAGGTTCATCCCCGCGACCTGCCGGCCTGGTTCGAGGCCTGCGGCCCCGATGCGGGCGGCGTGGTGCTGGACGTGCGCGAACCGTGGGAACTGCAGACCGCGCCGGTGCCCACCGAGGGCTTCACCCTGGTGGTCATTCCGATGCAGCAGGTGCCCGCGCGACTGGATGAACTCGACCCTTCTCGGCCACTGGCCTGCCTGTGCCATCACGGCATGCGAAGCATGCAGGTGGCCGCTTTCCTGCACAAGCGCGGCTTCGAGCGGCTGGCCAACATCGCCGGCGGCACCGAGGCCTGGGCCAGCGTGGATGCGCGCGTGGCCCGCTATTGAACGAATCGCCGCGTGACGCACCCCGCCGCGCGCTGAACGTGCCGACACCAAGGACGCCCATGACCCATCTGCAGCGAACCACCTGGCTTTCCGTGCTGTGCGGAGCCTTGCTCACGCCCGTGGCCGCGGGCGCGCAAAGCCTGCTTGACCTGTACGAGGCCGCACGCACGCATGACGCGGCCTTCCAGTCGGCCAAGGCCCAGTTCGACGCCAACCAGGCGCGCGCCGACCAGGCCCGCGCCGGTCTGCTGCCGACGGCAAACCTCGGCGCCACCGTCTCGCACAGCCAGTTCGACAACAGCAACCCGTCGGTGCAGCGCAACTTCGGCACCCAGAGCGCCACGCTGAGCGCGAGCCATCCGCTGTACCGCCGCGCCAACCGCATCACCGCGGAGCAGGCCGAGCGCCAGCGCCAGCAGGCCGAGCTGCAGCTCACGCAAGCCGCGCAGGACCTGATCCTCCGCGTGAGCCAGGCCTACTTCGACGTGCTCGGTGCGCGCGACACACTGGCCTTCGTGCAGGCGCAAAAGACCGCCGTGGCCGAACAGCTGGCGTCTGCGCGCCGCAACTTCGAGGTGGGCACCGCCACCATCACCGACACGCGGGAGGCGCAGGCGCGGTTCGACCTGGTCACCGCGCAGGAAATCGCCGCCGAGAACGATCTTCGCGTCAAGCGCCTGTCGCTCGACACCCTGGTGGGCCGCGCCAACACCGACCCCAAGCCGCTGAGCACGCCGATCACGCTGCCGTCGGTGCAGCCGGCCAGCGTGGAAGAGTGGGTCGGACAGTCCGAGCAGGCGTCACCCGCGGTCGGTCTCGCACGCCTTGCGCTGGACGTGGCCAGGCTCGAAACCGACAAGGCCAAGGCCGGCAAGCTGCCGACGGTGGACCTGACGGCCAGCCATACGCAAAACCGCACACCGCAGGGCAGCTCCACATCGGCACTGGGGTCGCGCACGCAGAACACCACGGTGGGCGTCACGCTCAACCTGCCGCTGTTCACAGGCTACGCGGTGGAGAACCGCATCCGCGAGACGCTGTCGCTGCAAGAAAAGGCGGCCGCCGACCTGGAGGCAGCGCGCCGCGGCACCGCACAGGCCACCCGCAGCGCCTTCTTTGGCGTGGTGTCGGGGCTCGGTCAGGTCAAGGCGCTGGAGGCCGCGGAAAGTTCGAGCCAGCTCGCGCTGGACGCCAACAAGCTGGGCTACCAGGTGGGCGTGCGCATCAACATCGACGTGCTCAATGCGCAAAGCCAGCTGTTCCAGACCAAGCGTGACCTGGCGGTGGCGCGCTACAACGTGCTGCTGGGCAGCCTGCGCCTGCGTCAGGCCAACGGCAGCCTCAAGCCGGAAGACCTGCAGACGGTCAACTCGCTGGTGGCACGCTGAGGGGCAGCGCTGCGGCAATAGCCGCAGCGCCCGCAATGGCTTGCGCCTGCTTGCGCGCCGCACCGCGGCCCGCGGCCACCAGCTCAAGCCCCGTGCGCCGTGCCTGCACCAGCGCGACGCGGCCTTGCTCAGTCCCCAGCAGCCACTGCACGCGGCGCAGCGCCTGCGGCAGGTCGGCCTCTTGCCAGGCGGCGCCGCATTCGACTGCCTGCCGCGCCGCGTCGGCGAAGTTGAAGGTGTGCGGCCCCATCACCACCGGGCAGCCGCAGGCCAGCGCCTCGATCAGGTTCTGCCCGCCCAGCGGCGCGAAACTGCCCCCCAGCAGCGCCACATCGGCCATCGCGTAGTACGCCTGCATCTCGCCAACGCTGTCGCCGAGCAGGGCCTGCGGCGCATTGCTTCGACCGCCTTCCGATGGCACGGTCGCACCGTCGTTCAGCGCGCTGCGCCGCGTGACCCACCAGCCCGCCTCCGTCAGCAGGCGGTGCACTTCATCAAAGCGCTGCGGATGCCGCGGCACCACCAGCCACAGCCCGTCGCTCAAGGGGGGATGTCCGGCACTGGCGCCGTGCGCCACAGCGTCGGCCACGCCCTGCAGCCACAAGGCTTCTTCGCCCTCGCGGCTGGAGGCGAGCATCACCACCGGGCGGGCAGGCGGCGTCTTCGCTGACGCGGGTGCGACGCGCGCACGCCAGCCCCGCCCCACCGCTGCCTGCGCCGCATCGGCTTCGATGTCGAACTTGAGGTTGCCAAACACGCCCGACACCGGGGCGCCCAGGGCAGCCAGCCGCTGCGCATCGTCATCGCCTTGCGCCAGCACAGCCGACAGGTGGCGATAGGCCGGCCCGGACAGCCACGCGAGGCGCTGCGCGCGACCGAACGAGCGCGCATTCAACCGCGCATTGGCCAGCACCAGCGGTACCCCCGCATCCGCGCAGCCCTGCACCAGCGCCGGCCACACCTCGGTTTCCATCAGCACCCCCACGCGTGGGCGAAAGTGCGCCAGAAAGCGCCGCACCGCTGAAGGCGTATCCCACGGCAGCCAGGCCTGCATGTCGCCGGGCTGCAGCAAGCCCTCGCCCTGCGCACGCCCGGTGGCAGTGCCGTGGGTCAGCAGCACCGGCGCGCCGGGGTGCAGCGCGCGCAGCTCGCGCAGCAGCACCGCGGCCGCCCGCGTTTCACCCAGCGACACCGCATGCACCCACACGCAGCCAGGCGGCGGGGCAGCCGCTTCGTAGCGCGCAAAGCGCTCATGCACTTGCGTTGCATACGCAGGCTCGCGCTGCGCCCGGCGCCACAGCTTCAGGCGCAGCAGGGGCGTGGCAACCGACATCAGTGCGGCGTAGGCCGCAAGCGCCATGCGCTCTGGCCACAACAGCCGTGTCAGGCGGCTGGCCATCACGTTGCCGCGCGAGCGCCAGCGTCAAACAGCTGCTGGTACACCGCGCCAATGCCCTCGGCTTCGCGCTGCAACGAGAAGCCTTGCGTGACGCGCTCGCGTGCCGCCACGCCCAGGGCTGCAGCACGCACCGGATCGGCCAGCAGCTCGCGCAGTGCGGCGGCCAGGCCCCTGGCGTCGCCCGTGTCCACCAGCGCCCCGTTCACGCCGGGCTGCACCAGCATCTCGAAGGCGCCGGTGCGCGAACACACCAGCGCACAGCCGCACGCCGCCGCCTCGAAGGGCGTGAGGCCAAAGGGCTCGTAGCGCGGGCAGGCCACGCAGATCAGGCACCGCTGGTACCAGCGGTGCACTTCACCGGCGGGTACCTCGCCCAGGAACACGATGCGATCGCTCAGGCCGGCGCGCGCGATGCGGTCCTTCAAATCCTGCTGGTAGGCCTGGTGCTGGGGTTGCGCCAGCCCGGCGATCACGCCCGTGGCATCCGGCAGGTGCGGCAGCGCCTCGATCAGCGCGTCGACAAACACATCGGTGCCCTTGTCATCGCGCACCCGCCCGAACACGCCGATGCCGTACTTGCCGGGCAGGCCGCTGTCGGCCCATGCGCCCAGCTTGTCGGCGGGCGGCGAAAAGCGCGTCAGATCGATGCCATGCGCCACCACAGCGGTGGTATTGGGCACGAAGCTCGCCGCCTTGGGTGTGGTGGAGATCACCGCATCCATGCGCGAGATCAGCCAGCGCGGGAACCAGCCATGCAGGTGCTGCGCCGCCGAGGTGAACACCAGGCGCACAGGCAGGCGCAGCACATCGCGCGCCCACAGCCCGGCCATCATCTCGTGGTCGCGACGCACATGCCAGATGCGAAACGCCCGCCCTTCAGGCGGCGTGCGCGACAGACGCATCGCCTCGCGCAGCGTCATGCCCGCCACGCCGTTGGACAGGGTGCTGCCGCAGTAACCCAGCCGCCACTGCCCCATCTGCAGCGGCACGAGCGCATTCACCGTGGCCGACACGCCGGTGTAGCGCTGCTTGAGGTTGAAGACCACCACCTCGGGATCGGTATGCAGGGGCATCGCTGTGGCGCGGGGTGCAGGGCGGGCGGTGCGGGGGGCCTGGGCTCAGTGCGCCGCCGCGCTGGGATGGGCGTCGGGCTTCACCCGCCGCAGCAGTTGCAGCATCTCGGCTTCGACACGCGCCAGCGCCTGCGCGGTGTGGCCCTCAAAGCGCAGCACCAGCACCGGCGTGGTGTTGGACGCGCGAATCAGGCCAAAGCCGTCGGGCCAATCCACCCGCAGGCCGTCGATGGTGGACACCTGCGCGGGCGCATCAAAGCGCGCCTCGTCCACCAGCCTTGCCACCAGCGCATGCGGCTCGCCTTCAGCGCAGGTCACATTGAGCTCGGGTGTGCTGTGGCTGGTGGGCAGTGCGTTGAGCACCGCGCTCGGGTCGGCGTGGCGCGACAGGATTTCCAGCAGCCGCGCGCCGGCGTAGGTGCCATCGTCAAAACCGAACCAGCGCTCCTTGAAGAAGATGTGCCCGCTCATCTCGCCGCCCAGGGGCGACTGCAGTTCGCGCATGCGTGCCTTCACCAGCGAATGCCCGGTCTTCCACATCACCGGCTCGCCGCCCGCATCACGGATGGCGGGCGCGAGTCGCTGCGAACACTTCACATCGAACAGGATGGGCGCGCCCGGCACGCGCGACAGCACGTCCTGCGCAAACAGCATCATCTGCCGGTCAGGGTAGATGTTCTGGCCGTCCTTGGTAACCACTCCCAGTCGGTCGCCGTCGCCATCGAAGGCAAAGCCAAGCTCGGCGTCGGTGGACTGCAGCGCACGGATCAGGTCGCGCAGGTTGTCGGGCTTGCTCGGATCGGGGTGGTGGTTGGGGAAGTTGCCGTCGACCTCGCTGAAGAGCTCGATCACTTCGCAGCCCAGCGCACGGAAGATGGCCGGCGCCGACGCGCCTGCAATGCCGTTGCCCGAATCCACCACGATCTTGATCGGCCGCGCGAGCTTCACGTCGCGCACGATGCGGTCGCGGTACGGGGCAAACAGGTTCACCAGGCGCACCGTGCCCTGGCTTGAGGCGGGGGCCACCGTCCAGTCTTCACGCTCCATCGTCGCGCGCAGGGCCTGGATCTCGTCGCCGTAGATGGCGCGGCCGGCCAGCACCATCTTGAAGCCGTTGTAGTCCTTGGGGTTGTGGCTGCCCGTGACCTGGATGCCGCTTGTGCACAGCGTGCTGGCTGCGAAATAAAGCATCGGCGTGGTCACCCTGCCGATGTCGATCACGTTCACGCCGGTGGACTGCAAGCCGCGGATCAGTGCGGAAGACAGCATCGGCCCGCTCAGGCGACCATCGCGGCCCACCGCCACCGTGGATTCGCCGGCCTTCAGCGCAGCGGTGCCAAACGCGCGGCCCAGTCCGAACGCAACCGGTTCGTCCAGCGTGGACGGCACCACGCCGCGGATGTCATAGGCCTTGAAGATGGAAGGATGCGCTCTCACGCGCTGGATTGTAGGACTGCCCCCCGTATGATCGACGCATGCCAGATCCTGTGCCTGCTGTTGAATACATCGTGAGCTGCCGCATCGACAGCCCCCTGGGCCCGGTGGTGCTGGCCGCCCGTTCGGGGCGTGATGGCGATGGCGTCGCCAGCGACTCCAGCGACCGCCTGTGCGGCCTGTGGTTCGACGGACAGAAGCACCAGCCCGATGCCAGCGGCTGGCGCGTCAACCCGCGGCACCCGCTGCTGCAAGCGGCAGCCGAGTCATTGCGCCGCTACTGGCGCGAAGGCGCCGCCTTCACGGGCTTTGCGCTGCCGCTGGATCTGGGTGCGGGCACGCCATTTCAGCAAGCCGTGTGGAACGAACTGCTGCGCATTCCGCTGGGGCACACCGTGTCGTACGGCGACCTCGCGCGACGCCTGCGGCAGCCCACCGCGGTGCGTGCCGTGGCAGCGGCCGTCGGGCGCAACCCGCTGAGCATCATCGTGCCCTGCCATCGTGTGCTGGGCAGCGACGGCAGCCTGACCGGCTACGCTGGTGGTGTCGCGCGCAAGGCGTCCTTGCTGGCCCTGGAAGGCGCCACCGTGCGTCAAGCGCGCGCCGCCGCTGAGGCTGCGCCTTGAGCGCGCAACGCAGCGCCTTCGAGTTCATCCTGCTCGGGGCGATCTGGGGGTCGTCGTTCCTCTTCATGCGCTTTGGCCTGCCCGACTTCGGGCCGGTGGTGCTGTCGGCACTGCGGGTGGTGATCGCTGCGCTGGCCCTGCTGCCCTTGCTGATGATGCGCGGCCAGCTCGCCGCGCTGCGTGACAACGCGGGCAAGGTGCTGCTGGTGGGCGTGATCAACTCGGCCCTGCCCTTCGTGCTGTTTGCCTATGCGCTGGGCTCGATCAGCACCGGCCTGTCGGCCATCCTCAATGCGTCGGTGCCCTTGTTCGGCGCGCTGGTGGCGTGGCTGTGGCTGCGCGAAGCACTCAGCCCGATGCGCGTGGCGGGTCTGATGGTCGGATTTGCCGGCGTGGTGCTGCTGACCTGGGGCAAGACCCGCGGCATTGCCGGCGCAGGCGAGGCGGTGTCGCCGCTGGCCGTGGCGGCGGCGCTGATGGCCACCCTGTGCTACGGCATCTCGGCCAGTTATGCCAAGCGCCACCTTGGCGGCTTGCCCAGCCTCGTGACCGCCACCGGCAGCCAGATCGGCGCCAGCATCGCGCTGGCCCTGCCGGCCTGGTGGCTGTGGCCCGAGCAAGCGCCCGGCGCGGTGGCCTGGGGCGCGGTGCTGGTGGTGGGCCTGGTGTGTACCGCCATGGCCTACATCCTGTACTTCCGCATGATCGAACATGCCGGCCCCGGCCGCGCGCTCACAGTCACCTTCCTGATCCCGGTGTTTGCGGTGTTCTATGGCGCGGTGTTCCTCGGCGAGACCGTCACGCCGTGGATGCTGGGTTGTGGTGTCGTGATCGTGTTGGGGACGGCGCTGTCGATGGGCATGCTGCCGATCAAGCTGCGCCCGCCGCGCAAGGGCGGCACCTGAAACCGGCAGCACAGGCCTGTTGCACAATGGGTCGGGCGTGTGCACACGCCTCGAACCGATGACGCCCGCCCGCCGATCCGTCGCTGCCATTGCAGCAGCGACCGCGCTGAACCTGCCGTTTGGCACCATCTACGCGTTCAGCGTCTTCCTCAAGCCGATGGAGTCGCAGCTGGGCATCAGCCGCGCGCAGATGAGCCTGGTCTTCGCACTGGCGGCCATCACCCTGACCGTCGCCATGCTGCTCACGCCGCGCCTGTACCGGCGCTTTTCGCCTGTCATGCTGATCCTCGCTTGCGGCGCGGTGGCTGCCGTTGGCGTGCTGCTTGCAGCCTACGCAGGCAACTACGCAGAGTTGCTCGTCGGTTACGGCGTGCTGTTCGGGCTGGGCGGCGGCGTCGGCTTCATCCTGGTCCAGCAGGGCGTGAATCAGTCAGTGGTCAAGCACAGCGGCCTGGCCAACGGCTATGTGGTCAGCCTGTATCCGCTGGGCGCGATGATCGGCGCGCCGCTGTTCGGCTGGAGCATCGCGGCGTTCGGCCTGCGCGAGACGCTTATCGGGTTGGCAGCCACCGTGGCCGTGTCGAGTGCGCTCGCCGCGCGGCTGATCCATCATGCCGACATCCGCATGCTGGACCCGGCCAAGGGCCCGATGGCCGATCGCGAAACCCAGTGGGCGCTGTTCATGCGGCTGTTCGTCGTGTTCCTGCTGGCTGCATCGGCCGGGTTGATGGTGATGAGCCAGGCGGTGGGCATCATCGCCGCCTACGGCGGGCAGGCCGTGCTGGCCCTGGGTGCCACGACTTTCATCACCGGCGCGATTGCGGCTGCCCGCATTGCCGGCGGCTGGCTGGTGGACCGGCTGTCGCTTCCGCAGGTGGCCAGCGGTGCGCACCTGCTGTCCTTGCTGGGTGCCGTCGCGCTCACGCTGTGGCCGGGGCCATGGGTGGCAGTGCCTGCGCTGGCCATGATCGGCACAGGCTACGGGCTGATTTCAGGCGCGACGGCAGGCGGCATTGCCCAGTACTGGCAGAAGAACGAATTTGGCCGTGTCGCCAGCCGCACCTACATCGCCTGGTGCCTGGCAGCGATCAGCCTGCCCGTGGTGGCGGGCTGGCTGTTCGATCGCACGCAGGGCTATCAGACTGCGGTGCTGATCGCGGCCGCCGGCAATGCGCTGGGCATCTGGCTTGCCTTGGGCTTGCCGCGGCGTGGCGCGGCACAAAACAAAAACGCGCCATAAGGCGCGCTTTTGAAACTTTGGCGGAGTGGACGGGACTCGAACCCGCGACCCCCGGCGTGACAGGCCGGTATTCTAACCGACTGAACTACCACTCCGCGTCGGTTGCTGCGTTCGCTGCGCCTCTTGCGAAGCGAGCCAAGTGCAGCACAACTTGGCGACCCTACGGGGATTCGAACCCCGGTACTCACCGTGAAAGGGTGATGTCCTAGGCCTCTAGACGATAGGGTCAAAACCTTTGGACGAACCGTCTCGACACACTGGTGGAGGTAAGCGGGATCGAACCGCTGACCTCTTGCATGCCATGCAAGCGCTCTCCCAGCTGAGCTATACCCCCAGGCGCTTTGTGAGCGTCCCTTTCGGGTGTCGAGCCTCGCATTATAGCCAGAAATTCCGGCCCTGCTTCAGCCGCTGGACAGCCGCGCGAGCACGGTGGCGCGGTCGCACAGCGCCAGCACCGCATCGAGAGACGGCGTCTGCGCCGTGCCCATCACCAGCACCCGCACCGGCATGGCCAGCTGCGGCATCTTCAGGCCCGATTCGGCCAGCGTTTCCTTGATGGCGGCGGCAATCGACGGCGCATCCCACGCACAGGCCTCGAGCCGGCGGGCCAGCAACCGCACTGCGGCCATGGCCTGCGGCGTGAGGTGCTTTTCGCGCTCTTCTGGTGACGCAGCCACATCGGCATGGAAGCGCTGCGCCCAGTCGGCCAGCGCCACCGTGGTGTCGCAGCGGTCCTTGAACAGCGCGCAGATCGCAGGCAGACGCGCATCGGCTTCGATGCCGCGACGCTTGAGCTGCCCGGCCACCAGGGCGGCCAGCGCATCGTCGGCCATCGCCTTGAGGTGCTGTGCGTTCACCCAGCGCAGCTTGGCCTCGTCGAACTGCGCTGCGCTCTTGCCCAGATGGTCCAGGTCGAACCACTGCAAAAACTGCTCGCGGCTGAAGATCTCGTCGTCGCCATGGCTCCAGCCCAGCCGTGCGAGGTAGTTCACCATCGCATCGGGCAGGTAGCCTTCGTCGCGGTACTGCGTCACCGGCTTGGCACCGTTGCGCTTGGACATCTTCTCGCCCTGCTCGTTGAGCACCGTGGGCAGGTGCGCATACACCGGCGGCTCCTTGCCGAGCGCGCGAAAGATGTTGATCTGGCGCGGCGTGTTGTTCACGTGGTCGTCGCCGCGGATCACGTGGGTGATGCCCATGTCGATGTCGTCGACCACCACGCAGAAGTTGTAGGTGGGCGTTCCCACGGCTTCGCCATCCTGTGCCGGCCGCGCGATCACCAGGTCATCGAGCTCGTCGTTGCGGATCTCGATGCGCCCCTTGACCTTGTCGTCCCACGCCACCACGCCATCGAGCGGATTGCGAAAGCGCAGTACCGGCTTCACGCCCTCGGGCACCGGCGGCAGCGTCTTGCCCGGCTCGGGGCGCCAGGTGCCGTCGTAGCGCGGCTTCTGCTTGGCGGCCATCTGCCGCTCGCGCAGCGCGTCGAGCTCGGCCACGCTCATGTAGCACGGGTACACCAGCCCTTGCGCCTGCATCTGCGCCAGCACCTCGCGGTAGCGGTCCATGCGCTGCATCTGGTAGTACGGGCCTTCATCGGGCGTGAGGCCCAGCCACTGCATGCCTTCAAGGATGACATCCACCGCGGCCTGCGTGGAGCGCTCGAGGTCGGTGTCTTCGATGCGCAGGATGAAGGCGCCGCCGGTGGATCGTGCAAAGGCCCACGGGTACAGCGCCGAGCGGATGTTGCCCAGATGGATGAAGCCGGTGGGCGACGGCGCGAAACGGGTACGGGTGTTCAAGGAAGGATCAGGAAATCGAATCGAGGCCGCGCGACAGGTCGGCCTGCAGGTCACCCAGGTGCTCCAGGCCCACCGCGACGCGGATCAGGCCCTGGCCGATGCCGGCAGCGCTGCGCTGGTCATCGCTCAGGCGCCCGTGCGAGGTGCTGGCCGGGTGGGTGATGATGGTCTTGACGTCGCCCAGGTTGGCGGTCACCGACAGCCACTGGGTGGAGTCGATCACGTGGAAGGCACGCTCGCGCGCCTGCACTGCATCCTTGGCTTTCACATCGAAGGACACCACCGCGCCGCCCAGGCCGCTTTGCTGCGCCATCGCCAGCGCGTGCTGCGCATGGCTCTTCAGGCCCGGGTAGTACACCCGCGCCACCGCGGGATGCGACTCAAGCCACTGCGCGAGTTCCAGCGCACGCTGCGACTGCGCCTGCATGCGGATGCCCAGTGTCTCGAGGCCCTTGAGCACCACCCAGGCGTTGAAGGGCGACAGGCTCATGCCTGCGCTGCGCATCACCGGCACCAGCTTGCCCTGCACCACGTCGGACGACGCGCACACCGCACCGGCCACCACGCGGCCCTGGCCGTCAAGGTACTTGGTGCCCGAGTGGGTGACGATGTCGGCGCCCAGCATGGCGGGCCGCTGCAGCGCCGGCGTGCAAAAGCAGTTGTCCACCGCCAGTAGCGCGCCGGCGTCGTGCGCAATGTCGGCCAGCGCGCGGATGTCGCACACATCGGTGAGCGGATTGGTCGGCGTCTCGGCAAACAGCAGCTTGGTGTTGGGGCGGATGGCCGCCTTCCACTCGGCGGCATCGGTCTGCGACACAAAGGTGCTCTGCACGCCGAACTTGCCGAATTCGGTACCGATCAGCTTGATGGTGGAGCCGAACACCGAACGCGAGCACACCACATGGTCGCCCGCCTTCAGCAGGCCCATGCACAGCAGCAGGATGGCGCTCATGCCGCTGGAGGTGCCGATGCAGTCTTCGGTGCCTTCCAGCGCCGCCAGCCGCAGCTCCATGCTGCGCACCGTGGGGTTGGTGAAGCGCGAATAGATGTAGCCCTCTTCCTCGCCGGCAAAGCGGCGCGCCGCCGTCTCGCTGTCGGGCTGGGTGAAGCTGCTGGTGAGGTACAGCGCCTCGGAGTTCTCGCCGTACTGGCTTTTGTCCACGGCAGCGCGCACCGCGAGCGTGTCGAGGTGCAGGCCTTTGGGCAGGGAGTTGCGGGTCACGTCGTCTGGGTGTTGGGCAGCGCCAGGCGCGAGGTGTCCTCGTCGGACTCGTCGCCGCCCACGCGGTTTTCGTTCATGCGTGCGATGTCGTCGGCGCTGATGTCGCCAGTGACGTACACGCCGTCAAAGCACGATGCATCGAAGCCCGCGAGCGCCGGGTTCAGCGCACCGATGGCGCGCTTCATGCCGTCCACATCCTGGTAGATCAGCGCGTCGCAACCGATGATCTCGCGGATTTCATCGACGCTTCGGCCATGCGCCACCAGTTCGTCGCGCGTGGGCATGTCGATGCCGTACACATTGGGATAGCGCACCGGCGGGGCCGCGCTGGCCATGTAGACCTTGCGCGCGCCGGCATCGCGCGCCATCTGCACGATCTCGCGGCTGGTGGTGCCGCGCACGATGGAGTCGTCCACCAGCAGCACATTGCGGCCCTTGAACTCGCTGGAGATCACGTTGAGCTTCTGGCGCACCGACTTCTTGCGCACCGCCTGCCCCGGCATGATGAAGGTGCGGCCCACGTAGCGGTTCTTCACGAAGCCCTCGCGGTACGGCAGGCCCAGCCGCTGCGCGAGCTGCATCGCGCTTGGCCGGCTCGATTCAGGAATCGGGATGACCACGTCGATCTCGGTGGGCGGCACGGTGGAGATGACGCGCTTGGCCAGCGTCTCGCCCAGGTTCAGCCGCGCCTGGTACACCGAAATGCCGTCCAGGATCGAGTCGGGCCGCGCGAGGTACACGTACTCGAAGATGCAAGGGTGCAGCTTGGGCTGGTCGGCGCACTGGCGTGCATGCACCTGCCCCTGCAGGTCGATGAACACCGCCTCGCCCGGCGCGATGTTGCGCTCGAGCATGTGGCCTGTGCCCTCGAGCGTGACCGATTCGCTGGCCACCATCACCGTGCCGTCGGCACTGCGGCCGATGCACAGCGGGCGGATGCCGAACGGGTCGCGAAACGCCAGCAGGCCGTGCCCGGCGATCAGCGCGATCACCGCATACGAGCCCCTGATGCGACGATGCACATTGCGCACCGCGGCGAACACCTCGTCGGGCGACAGCGCATGACCGCGGGTGGTGCGCTCGAGTTCGTGCGCCAGCACATTGAGCAGCACCTCCGAGTCGCTTTCGGTGTTGATGTGGCGATGGTCGGCAGAAAACAGCTCGGCCTTGAGCGCCTGCGCATTGGTCAGGTTGCCGTTGTGCACCAGCACCAGGCCAAACGGCGCATTCACGTAAAAGGGCTGTGCCTCTTCCTCGCTGAAGGCATTGCCCGCAGTCGGGTAGCGCACCTGGCCCAGGCCCACATTGCCGGGCAGCGCGCGCATGTTGCGGGTGCGGAACACGTCACGCACCATGCCCTTGGCCTTGTGCATGAAGAACTTGCGCTCCAGTTGCGTGACGATGCCCGCCGCGTCCTGGCCACGGTGCTGCAACAGCAGCAGCGCGTCATAGATGAGCTGGTTGACCGGGCTGGCGCTGACCACGCCGACGATGCCGCACATGTGTTGTTCTCCCTCAGGCGGCCCAGGGGGTCATGAAGCCCGCCGGCAGCATGTCCTTCAGGCCGCGCAGTGCCACCACCAGCAGCCCCGCGCCCATCGACTCGGCCCACCACTCCTGCAGCTTGAGCGGCGTGGCCTGCACCAGCATCGTGGCCGCCAGCAGGATCAGCAGGCCGCGCAGCAGGCCGAAGGCCGCACCCAGGGTGCGGTCCATCGGGCGAAGGCCGATGCGCTCGGCCAGTTGCTTCAGAAGCCAGGCGACAAAGCCGCCAGCAAACAGCACGGCCACGAACACCACCGCAAAGCCCGCCACATGGCGCAGCCCGGCTGACGCGGTGGCCATGGGCAGCAGGTCGCCTGCACGCGCGGCGCCCCACTGCGCAAGAAAGAAGGCTGCGATCCAGCTCGCCACCGACACCGCCTCGTAGATGAGGCCGCGCCAGGCGCCAAGCAGCAGCGAGCCCAGCAGCACGCTCAGCAAGATCCAGTCGAGGGCTGCCATGGCCATCCAGCCGTCAGAGCGTGAGCACCGCCACCGGCAGGCCCAGGCCCTTGACCTTCTGCGCCACGCGCTCGGCTTCGGCCTTGGTCGGGAAGGGGCCGACGCGCACGCGGATGCGGCGGCCTTCCTTGGTCTCGGCCACATGGGTATAGGTCTTGAGGCCGGCGCGCTCGAGCTGCTGGCGCACGTCGCGTGCCTTGTCGGGTTCGGCATAGGCACCGACCTGCACCACGAAGCGCTCGGCTTGTGCATCGCCGTCCTTGCCTGCGCTGGTCGGGTCGGCCTTGCCCTCGAGCAGCGCCTTGGCGCGGGCGCCGTCGTCGGGCTTGGGTGCGTCCTTCGCAGGCATTGCGGCAGCGGGTTTGCCATCTGCCTTGGGCGTTGCGCCGGCAGACACCACCTCTTCGCGCGGCCCCAGGCCCTCGCTCACGGCGGGCTTGTCGGCCGCCTTGCCGGCGGGTTCGGGCACTGCTGCGGATGCGGGCTCGGCGGTGGGGGCGGCGGAAGCGGTCGGGGCCGCCGCAGCACTTGCAGGCGCGTTCGCTGCGGCGGACGCACTGGCCGCGGCTGGTTCAGGCTGGTTGACCGGCGTGGACTTGGCCTTGGTGCGGTCGGGGATCTCGATCGGGATGTCCACCGGCACCGGGCGGGGCTGCGTGTCGAACAGGATCGGGAAGCCGATCACGCCGATCAGCACCAGGATGGCCGCACCGATCAGGCGATGCCGCGCGCGGCGCCGCAGCGAATCGATGGTCTCGGCAGGGGAGGCGCTGGCCGGCCTGTCCTGGGATTCCTTGCGGGACTTGAGAAGCGCCATGAGTAGGTTTGCGGACTCTCAACCGGACACGTGCGCGGCGCCCAGACGGGGCAGGCCGTGCTGCAGCACGCCGCCAACGGTGAAGAAGGAACCGAAGATGATGATTCTATCAGCGGGGTCTGCGCCAGACAGGGCCGACTGCAAGGCGGCATGCGGGTCGGCGTGGGTGGTGCTGGTGGTGCCGCTGCGCGCAGGCAAGGCCTGCCACTGGCGCTGCAAGTCCGCCGCGGCAGCGGCGCGCGGCGTGGGCAGGTTGGTGAAGTGCCAGTGGTCCACCAGCGGATGCATCTTGTGCAGCATCGGTGCGAGGTCCTTGTCGGCCATCGCACCGAACACCGCGTGGGTGGCCGGATAAAAGCCCATGGCATCCAGGTTGGCCGCCAGTGCCGCCACCGAATGCGGGTTGTGCGCCACATCGAGCACCAGCGCGGGTTGGCCCGGCACGATCTGGAAGCGCCCGGGCAGCTCCACCATCGCCAGGCCGTTGCGCACCGCCTGCGCGGTGACTGGCAGCCGCGTGCGCAGCGACTCCAGCGCCGCCAGCACGCCCGAGGCATTGATCAGCTGGTTGGCACCCCGCAGCGCCGGGTACGCCATGCCCGAATACCGGCGGCCGCGTCCGGCCCACGACCACTGCTGCTTGTCGCCGGCGCAGTTGAAGTCGTGCCCGAAGCGCCACAGGTCGGCACCGAGCTCGCGCGCACGGTCCGTCACGCTGGCAGGCGGCATCGGGTCGCTCACGATCGCCGGCCGCCCCGCACGCAGGATGCCGGCCTTCTCGCGGCCGATGGTCTCGCGGTCCGGGCCGAGAAACTCCATGTGGTCGAGGTCGATGCTGGTGATCACCGCGCAGTCGGCGTCCACGATGTTCACCGCATCCAGCCGGCCGCCCATGCCGATCTCGAGGATGGCGACATCGATGGCCGAGCTCGACAGCAGGCCCAGGATGGCCAGCGTGGTGAACTCGAAGTACGTGAGCGTTGCCCCCTGCCGCGCACGCTCCACCCGCTCGAACTGCGGCAGCAGTGCGCGGGCGTCGACCGCCTCGCCGTCGATGCGGCAACGCTCCTCAAAGTGCACCAGATGCGGCGAGGTGTACAGCCCGGTGCGGTAGCCGGCCTGCCTGGCGATCGACTCGAGCATCGCGCAGGTCGAGCCCTTGCCGTTGGTGCCCGCCACCACGATCACCGGCACCTCGAAGCGCAGACCCATGCGCTCGGCGACCGCACGCACGCGGTCCAGGCCCAGCTCGATCGTCTTCGGATGCAGACGCTCGCAATGCGCCAGCCAGCCAGCCAGGTCGGCCGGCAGCGCAGCAGGCGCGCCCGAAGGCGGCACGGAGGAAGGGATGTCGTTCGACATGGCGCGCGATTGTCCACGACTCCATGACTCCACGACTGCACTGCGGCCCACGACGCGCGCGCGCTGCGAGCACGGCACGGGCGTGCTGCGCAGGTACACCCTGCGCCCACCGCTGCCGGTGTCGGGCAGGCAGATACCATCGCCGCATGAGCAAGGCACCTGCGATCACGCTGTACGGCATCCCGAACTGCGATACGGTGAAGAAGGCCCGCGCTTGGCTGGCCGACGCCGGCGTGGAGCTGCGCTTTCACGACTTGCGCAAGGACGGCGTGCCGTCGCCCCTGCTGCAGGGCTGGATTGCGGCGCTGGGCACCGATGCGCTGATCAATCGCCGCGGCACCACCTGGCGCAAGCTCGATGCTGCGCAGCAGGCGCTGGCGGGCACCGCAGCGGGTGCGCTGCAGTTGATGCAGGCCGAGCCGAGCGTGATCAAGCGGCCGGTGGTGGACTGGGGCGGTGCGCTGACGGTGGGCTTTGAGCCGGCCGCGTGGTCGGCGCGGATCAAGCCCAGGTAAAGCGCCGGGGATCAAGGCAAGCTCTGTCAACGCAAGACGGGGCTCGCGCGTCAAGGCCTCATCCTTGCGCACCGGAGGCACCATGCCCAGCTTGTTCACCGCTTCGCGTTGGCTGCACCGCAGCCTGGCCCTCGCCCTGCCCGCGCTGGCTTTTGCGGCCACGGCGTCGGCTCAGTCGGAAGAATTCGCCCGCGTGCTGTCGTCCACGCCCATCGTCGCGCAAGTGGCGGTGCCGCGACAGGTGTGCACACAGCAGCCGGTGACGGTGCGGCCGAATACGTCGGGCGCCGGCGCGGTGATGGGTGCGATTGCCGGCGGTGCCATGGGCAACGCCATCGGTGACGGCGGCGGGCGCGCTGCCGCCACGCTGATCGGCATCGTGGGTGGCGCCATGCTGGGCGACCGCATCGAAGGCTCAGGCGCCACGCCTGAAGCGCGCTATGTGCAGCAATGCAGCACGCAGACCTTCTACGAGCAGCGCACCACCGCCTACCAGGTGGTGTACGAATACGCGGGCAAGCAGTACAGCGTGCAGATGCCCCACGACCCGGGCAGCCATGTGCGACTGCGCATCACCCCGGTGGGCCAGTGGAACAGCGACGGCACTGGCGGTCAGGTGTCGCATGTGGTTCCGGGCGCTACCACGCCGGTGTTCATCTCGCCGCCGCAGGTGGTCACCTCCACCACCTATGTGGTGCCGGCCCCGGTGGTGGTGCACCGCCCTGCGCCGGTGGTCACCATCGTGCCGTGGGTGGGCGTGGCGCCCGTGCACCCGCATCCCCATCCGCATCGTCATGTGCAGCCTTACGGTCGCGGCCACGACCACAGGGACCGCCACGGCCGCGGTGAGTGGCACTCGCGCGCGTGGCCCCACGGCCACTGGCGGTAAGGCGCAGCACGCCCGGGCGACGTCGTTTCGCCCTCCAGGTTCGGTGCTTTAAGGCCAGCGCCTCAGATCGGCGCCTGCAGCACCGCGCCCTTGAACATCACCGGGCCGGTGGGGCCCTTGTCGCCGGGCACACCGCCCTTGGGCTCCAGGCTGATAGCCAGCGCCGGCAAGCCGCGCACCGACACATCCTGCGCGCTCAGGCGGATCACCGCATCGCCGCCCAGCACGCCCAGCGACTTGGGCGCGCCGCCTTGCGGCAAGCCCCACAGCTGCAAGGACTTGTCGGGTGCCTCGCGGTAGCTGCCCACGCGCCGCAGCAACAGCTTCTGGCTTTGCGCATCGAAGGTCACCAGCATCGAGGCCTGCGCCTTCTCATCCATCAGCACCGCCACGTACTCCACGCGCGGCGATGCCCTCAGCTCAGCGGCCAGTTGCTCGGCCTCGCGCGCCAGGCGCGCCTTGTCGGATGACAGCTGGGCCACCTGCCCCTGCTGCGACTGCACTTCGCGGTTGAGTTGCACGCCCACCACGCCCGCGCCCACCGCCACCAGGGCACCGGCCACGGCCGCACCGCGCCACCAGCCCAGGGCGCGCTGCAGTGCTTCGGCGGTGGCCGTGAGCGCAGAGCCGACCGACGCGGCCGGCGAACGCGCCGCCAGCGGCTGCGCCTGCACCAGGTTCTCGATGCGCTTCCAGACGTTCGGGTCGGGTTCGGCGAGCGGTTGCAGCTCGGTCAGGCTGGCCAGCCGCTCCTCCCAGGTGCGCACCGCCGCGCGCACCGACGGATGGCGCCGGGCCAGCACTTCAAAGCGCCGCCGCGCGCCACCGCGCAGCGTGCCCAGCGCGTACGACGCGGCCAGGCGCTCCAGTCGTTCCGGGTGATGGACGATGTTCATCTCAGGCACCCGTTCAGGCAAACCGGCCCATGCAGCCGCGCAGCTGCTCGAGCCCGCGGCGAATCCAGGTCTTGACGGTGCCCAGCGGAATCTTCAGCTGTTCTGCCAGTTCGCTGTGGCTCAGGTCGCGCAGGTAAGCCAGGCTCACCACCTCGCGCTGCCGCGCCTCCAGGCCACCCAGGCAGTCGTGCAGCGCACGCGCCTGCTGGCTGGCCAGCATCAGGTCGCTCTGGGTCGGCGTGTCACTTGGCAATGTTTCGGCCATCGCATCGTCGAGCTCCAGCGCAGCGTCGGCACGCTCGGCCTGCCGGCGACGCAGGAAGTCCAGGGCGCGGCTGCGCACGATCACGCCCATCCAGGCCATCGGTGGCGACAGCGTGACGCGGTAGTCGCCCGCAATGCGCCAGATGTTGAGGTAGGCCTCCTGCAGCACGTCCTCGGCCCACTCGCGGTTGCCGACGACGCGCAGCGCCACGCCGTACAGCTTGCTGCTGGTGCGGTCGTACAGCGCGCGCAGGGCCGCCTCGGCGCGGACGCGCTCGGGCGCCGAATCCCGGTAGCGGGCAATCTCGTCGATGAGGGTGATCAAGGCGGAATCGGGATGGGTGGCGGTGTCAGAGGCCATGACAGAACGGTCCGGGCAAGAGGGATACGCGGGTGACGAAGCACTGGATGCGCGATCATACAAATGGAAACAACTTCGCTGGCGCCGGTGCTGCGCAGACGCACCCGGCCCCCTGCGCAGATGCTCCACGGGCCCGCCGGCCCCGGCACCCTAAAATCCGCCGCTTTGCCATCGCTTTTCGCGCGACCGATCCGGCAACGGACCCGACCCCCAGCGACATTTCACCGACCCCCGCACCATGAGCACCACCCAGATCTCCGGCGTCACCGTCACCACCCAGGCCAACGTGTACTTCGACGGCAAGTGCGTGAGCCACGGCATCACCCTGGCCGACGGCACCAAGAAGTCGGTGGGCGTGATCCTGCCCGCCACCCTGACCTTCAACACCGGCGCCCCCGAGATCATGGAATGCGTGGCCGGATCGTGCGAATACAAGCTCGCAGGCAGCGATCAGTGGGTCAAGTCGTCGGCCGGCGAGAAGTTCAGCATCCCGGCGAATTCGAAGTTCGACATTCGTGTCACCGACGCGTACCACTACATCTGTCACTTCGGCTGAACACGGACGCATCACCATGGGAACCATCCTCCAATCCATCCCGGCCGGCCAGAAGGTCGGCATCGCGTTCTCGGGCGGTCTGGACACCAGTGCAGCGTTGCACTGGATGAAGCTCAAGGGCGCGCTGCCCTACGCCTACACCGCCAACCTGGGGCAGCCCGACGAGCCCGACTACGACGCGATCCCGCGCAAGGCGATGGAGTACGGCGCCGAAAAGGCGCGCCTGATCGACTGCCGGCTGCAGCTGGCGCACGAGGGCATTGCCGCGCTGCAGTGCGGCGCTTTCCACATCAGCACCGCGGGCGTGACCTACTTCAACACCACGCCGCTGGGCCGCGCCGTCACCGGCACCATGCTGGTGGCCGCGATGAAGGAAGACGATGTCCACATCTGGGGCGACGGCAGCACCTTCAAGGGCAACGACATCGAGCGCTTCTACCGCTACGGCCTGCTGACCAACCCGTCGCTGAAGATCTACAAGCCCTGGCTCGACCAGACCTTCATCGACGAGCTCGGCGGCCGCGCCGAGATGAGCGCCTTCCTGAACAAGGCGGGCTTTGGCTACAAGATGAGCGCCGAGAAGGCCTACAGCACCGACAGCAACATGCTCGGGGCCACGCACGAAGCCAAAGACCTGGAGCACCTGAACAGCGGCATCCGCATCGTCAACCCGATCATGGGCGTGCCGTTCTGGCGCGATGACTGTGTGATCAAGGCCGAAGAAGTGCGCGTGCGCTTTGAAGAAGGCCACCCTGTCGCACTGAACGGCGTGGAGTTCAGCGACCCGGTGGCGCTGATCATGGAGGCCAACCGCATCGGCGGCCGACACGGCCTGGGCATGAGCGACCAGATCGAGAACCGCATCATCGAGGCCAAGAGCCGCGGCATCTACGAGGCCCCGGGCCTGGCGCTGCTGTTCATCGCCTACGAGCGGCTGGTGACCGGCATCCATAACGAGGACACCATCGAGCAGTACCGCGAGAACGGCCGCAAGCTCGGCCGCCTGCTGTACCAGGGCCGCTGGTTCGATCCGCAGGCGATCATGCTGCGCGAGACGGCAGAGCGCTGGGTGGCGCGCGCGATCACCGGCGAGGTGACGCTGGAGCTGCGCCGCGGCAACGACTATTCGCTGCTCAACACCGAATCGCCCAACCTCACCTACGCGCCCGAGCGCCTGAGCATGGAGAAGGTGGAAGACGCGCCCTTCACGCCGGCTGACCGCATCGGCCAGCTGACGATGCGCAACCTGGACATCATCGACACGCGCGACAAGCTGGCGATCTACACCCGCAGCGGGCTGCTGTCGATCGGCCACGGCATGGCGCTGCCGCAGATCGAAAAGCCGAAGAAGAAGTAAGGCTCAGACGACCACCGGCTCGGGCTCGAGCCGGATGCCGAAGCGCTCGTACACGCTGGTCTGGATGGCGCGGGCCAGCGTCATCACTTCGCCACCAGTGGCCGGGTGATCCCGCCCACCCTTGTTCACCAGCACCAGCGCCTGCTTTTCGTAGACGGCGGCGTTGCCCACCGTCTTGCCCTTCCAGCCGCAGGCGTCGATCAACCAGCCGGCCGCCAGCTTGATGCTGCCGTCGGGCATGGGGTAGTGCACGATGCCCGGCTCGCGCGCGATGATGTCGCGGCACTGCTCGGGCGTGACGGTGGGGTTCTTGAAGAAGCTGCCCGCGTTGCCGATGACGGCCGGATCGGGCAGCTTGGCGCGGCGGATCGCACAAATCCAGTCGTACAGCTGCCGTGCGGTGGGCTGCGATACGCCGGTCTCGGCCATCTTGCGCTCCAGGTCCAGATAGCCCAGCACCGGCCGCCACTCCTTGGGCAGGCGAAAGCGCACCTGCGTGATCAGCGCACGGTCTTTCAGGCCCAGATTGCGCGGCGCGGCACCGGCGGGCACCGCTTCGGGCGCGTGCTTGAACACCGAATCCCGGTAGCCGAAGGCGCATTGCGCGCCGTCCAGCGTGAAGGCGCGGCCGCTCAGCAGGTCCACCGCATCCAGCGACTCGAAGCGGTCTTGCACCTCCACGCCGTAGGCGCCCACGTTCTGCACCGGAGACGCGCCCACCGTGCCCGGAATCAGCGCCAGGTTCTCCAGGCCGGGCATGCCCTGGTCCAGCGTCCAGGTGACGAAGTCGTGCCAGTTCTCGCCGGCGCCCGCCTCCACCACCCAGTGGCGCTCGGTCTCGGCCACGACGCGGCGGCCTGAAATCTCGACCTTCAGCACCGTGGGCTTCACGTCGCCGGTCAGGACGATGTTGCTGCCCCCGCCCAGCACAAACCAGCCCTCAGCAGGCGCACCACCCGCCAGCGCCTGCTGCACCTCGGCGGCGCTGCGCACACGCACCAGCCGGCGCGCCTTGGCAACGATGCCAAAGCTGTTGCAGGCCTGCAGCGGGACATTGACTTCCGGCGTCATGGGAGAATTCTCGCACCCGGGCCTGCCAGCGAGATGGCCCTGCAGGAGCACACCATGCCCTCATTCGATACCGTCTGTGAACCCAACCTGGTGGAAGTGAAGAACGCGGTCGACAACGCGGCCAAGGAGATCGGCACGCGCTTCGACTTCAAGGGCACGTCTGCCGCCATCGACATCAAGGACAAGGAGATCACCCTGTTCGGTGATGCCGACTTCCAGCTGCAGCAGGTCGAGGACATCCTGCGCAGCAAGCTCGCCAAGCGCAACGTCGATGTGCGCTTTCTTGACGTGGGCAGCGTTCAGAAGATCGGCGGCGACAAGGTCAAGCAGGTCGTCAAGGTGCGCAGCGGCATCGAGAGCGAAGCCGCCAAGAAGATCCAGAAGCTGATCAAGGACAGCAAGATCAAGGTGCAGGCCGCGATTCAGGGCGACGCGGTGCGGGTGAGCGGTGCCAAGCGCGACGACCTGCAAACCGCGATGGCTCTGATCCGCAAGGAAATGAACGACCTGCCGCTGTCGTTCAACAACTTCAGGGACTGACGTTCACTGCCTCACCGCGCGTGCGCGCGTCGTGCGCACCCCTGCCGAGGCTGCGCCTCAGCCCTTGGCCTTGCCGCCGCCGATCTTCGATTCGGTGCCCTTGACCAGGCGCTCGATGTTCTCGCGGTGGCGCCAGCCCAGCAGCAGCATCGCGGCAAACAGCGCGGCTGCAACCGCCCGGTCGGCGTACCAGGCCACACCGCCGAGCATCAGGTAGTACACCGGCGCGAACAGTGCCGACACCAGCGAAGCCAGCGACGAGTAGCGGAAGAAGAAGGCGATGATCAGCCAGCTGGCGCCGGTGGCCAGGCCCAGCACCAGATCGATGCCGAACACCACGCCGATGAAGGTGGCCACGCCCTTGCCGCCCTGAAAGCGGAAGAACACCGGATACAGGTGCCCGAGGAAGGCGCCCAGCGCCACCAGCGCTACCGTGCCCTCCTGCAATCCATAAGGCTGGCCGAACCAGCGCACCAGCACCACCGGCAGCCAGCCCTTGATCGCATCGAGCAGCAGCGTGACGATGGCCGCCTTCTTGCTGCCCGAGCGCAGCACGTTGGTGGCGCCCGGGTTCTTGCTGCCGAAGGTGCGTGGGTCCTGCAGGCCCATCGCACGGCTGACGATCACCGCAAACGACAGCGATCCGAGAAGGTAGGCCGCGATCGCGGCCAGCAGGGGGTACATCACTTGCATCGCTTCATTCTGCCAGCGCGCACTGCACAGGCTTGGCGCCCAGCAACTGCACGCACACCTGCGGCGCCATGCCGACCAGGTAGCCGCGCCGCCCGCCATTGATCAGGATGCGCGGCAATTCAAGAATGGTCTGCTCGATGTACACCGGCATCTCGCGGCGCGTGCCAAACGGCGAGGTGCCGCCCACCAGATAGCCACTGTGGCGGTTGGCGACTTCGGGTTTGCAGGGCTCCACGCTCTTGGCGCCAATCTGGCGCGCCAGGTTCTTGGTAGACACGGTGCGGTTGCCGTGCATCAGCACGATCAGCGGCTTCGCATCCTGATCCTGCATCACCAGCGTCTTGACCACCATGAACGGGTCAAAGCCCAGCACCTGCGCGCTGTGTTGCGCACCACCGTGCTCCAGATACTCGTATGGGTGCTCGGTGAACTCCACCCGATGCGCCTTGAGCATCGCGGTGGCGGGCGTTTCGCTGACGTGGCCTTTCTTCGCCATGCGCCGCGCACCTCACACCGCCGGGTCGCGCATCTCCCAGCGGATGCGGTCGATCTCGGCCAGCAGTTCGGGCGACAGAGTGGTGCCCCAGGCGTCCAGGTCTTCGTCGAGCTGGGCCACGCTGGTCACGCCGATGATGGTGCTGGCCACCCGCCAGTTGGTGTAGCAAAACGCCAGCGCCATCTGCGTGGGCGTGAGGCCATGCTGGCGCGCCAGCGCGTTGTAGCGGCGCGAAGCAGCCAGCGCATCGGCGCGCCCCCAGCGCTGGCCGCGCACCCGCTCGTAGCGCGCGATGCGGCCGTCCTTCGGCGCGTCGGGGCCTTCGAAGCCGCTGGCGTCGTACTTGCCGCTCAACTGGCCAAAGCCCAGCGGCGAATACGGAATGAAGGCCACGTTGAGCCGGTGGCAGGTCTCGTCCAGCGCGTTCTCGTAGGTGCGGTTGATCAGGCAGTAAACGTTTTGGATGGTGGCCACGCGCGGCAAGCCATGCTTCTCGGCCAGACGCACGAACTCGTGCACGCCGTAGGGCGTTTCGTTGGACAGGCCGATGTGGCGCACCTTGCCCTGCTTCACCAGCGTGTCGAGTGCCTGCAGCTGCTCAAGGATGGAGGTGGCCGAGGTTTCCTTGGTGGGGTCGTAGACCATGCTGCCGAAGGCCGGCACATGGCGCTCGGGCCAGTGGATCTGGTAGAGATCGATGACGTCGGTCTTCAGGCGCTTGAGCGACGCTTCGCACGAGGCCACGATGTCGGCCGCCGTCATGCCCGCGCCCGCACGCACCCAGGGCATGCCGCGCGACGGACCGGCTACCTTGGTGGCCAGCACGATCTTCTGCCGCATGCCGGGGCGCTTGTGCAGCCAGTTACCGATGATGGTTTCGGTGGCGCCACAGGTCTCGGCGCGCGGCGGCACCGAATACATCTCGGCCGTGTCGAGGAAGTTGATGCCGCGCACGATGGCGCGGTCCATGATCGCGTGCGAGGTGGGTTCATCCACCTGCTCGCCAAAGGTCATGGTGCCCAGGCAGATCGGCGTGACCTTCAGGTCGCTGGTGCCCAGGGTGACAAGGGGAAAGTTCATGGTGTGCTTTTCGGCGTGACGGTTCACGCGGGGTTGGCGCGCTGTCGCGCACGTTCTTCTTCCTGCAGACGCAGCACGCGGCGCTGCACCTTGCCGGTGGTCGTCATCGGCAAGGCATCGATGAACTCGATCTCTTTGGGGTATTCGTAGGGTGCAAGCTTGCCCTTCACATGCGCCTGCATGCCGGCAATCAGTTGCGCATCGAAGGCC